>WAKX01000036.1 GCA_015523125.1 DHVE2 group archaeon
CCCTATCCATACATGTCCGGCTCGCTGCACATCGGGCACGGGAGAACTTTCACCATGGGTGACATAATTGCGAGGTTCAAAAGATTGGAGGGATACAACGTTCTTTTCCCCATGGCGTTCCACGTGACCGGAACTCCTGTTTTGGCGATAGCGGACAGCATTAAAAAAGGCGATGAAAAGGTAATCGCCCTTTACAAAGATTACGTTCAGATATACGAGAAAGATGAAAAAAGAGTGGAGGAGATTGTTCGCTCATTTGTAGAGCCGGAGAATATCGCCAGGTACTTTGCTGACAAGGCGATTCACGACTTCCTGAGCATGGGTTACTCCATTGATTGGCGCCGCAAATTTCACACCGCTGAGCCGATATACAACAAATTCGTAGAATGGCAATTCCAAAAGCTCTACGAGAAAGGAGTCATAAAGAAAGGAAAGTACCCTCTCACATACAGCCCCGCCGACGGAAATCCTGTGGGTGAGGACGACATCAAGGACGGGGACACGGACAAAGTTTCCATAATGGAGTTTACCGCAATAAAATTCAGAATGGACAACGGCGATTATTTAGTGGCAGCGACCCTTAGGCCGGAGACCATATTCGGCGTCACGAACCTCTGGGTTAATCCGAATGGAAACTACGCGAGGGTGCGCGTGGGAGATGAGATCTGGATAATTTCCAACGAAGCGTACGAGAAGCTGAAATATCAAAAAAGAGATGTGGAAAAAATAGGGGAGATTTCGGGTAGAGAGCTCATCGGGAAATATGTGGAAGAGCCGGCAAACGGGAGAAAGGTCATCGTGCTTCCCGCGGAATTTGTGGACGTGGATAATGCAACGGGCGTGGTATACTCCGTGCCAGCGCACGCTCCGTACGATTATCAGGCTCTGGTGGATTTGAAAAAGAGCAGGGAATACGAAAAATACGGAATTAGCGAGGATGAAATGAAGGAAGTTGAGCCGATAAAGATAATCGACATAAAGGGCTACGACATGCCAGCTAGGGATATATGCGAGAAGATGGGAATAGAAAATCAGAAAGATGAGCGTTTAGAAGAGGCGACCAAAATCATCTACAAAGACGAATTCTACTCCGGCGTGCTCAACGAGAGATGCGGAAGATTTGCGGGGATAAAAATAAACGAGATTAAGGACGAGGTCAAGAATTGGCTAATAAGCATGAATCGCGGGGATGTATTTTACGAGACATCACGAAAAGCTGTGACGAGGAACGGAAACAAGGTCATAGTGGCCGTGCTGGACGAGCAGTGGTTCATCGATTATTCGCCCAAATGGTGGAAAGAGTTGGGACACAAAGAGACGGATAAGATGATTTTCTATCCGGAAAAATACAGGGACATGATGCACGGCATTATAGACTGGCTCGACAAGAGACCCTGCGCCCGCAAGAGAGGCTTAGGTACAAGATTCCCGTGGAACAGGGAGTGGATCATCGAGAGCCTGAGCGATTCCACGATTTACATGTCATTTTACACCATTGCGCACATAATAAGGGAAAATGAAATAGACCCTGAAAGATTGATTCCGGAGGTCTTCGATTACGTGTTCTTAGGGAAAGGAGAGAAAAAGGAAATTTCGGAGAAAAGCGGAATTCCCGAGGAGGTAATAGATAAGATGAGGGAAGAATTCGAATACTGGTACCCCAACGATTTGCGGCACACCTCACCGGCGCACATGAGCAATCATCTCGCGTTTTTCATAATGCACCACGTTGCAATATTCCCCGAGGAATTATGGCCCGGCGGCATATCGCTCAACGGCCTAATGATCCGCGAGGGTGCGAAGATTTCCAAGAGCAAGGGCAATGTTATTCCTCTGGCCCACATATCCGAGAGGTACGGTGTTGATCTCTTCCGGTTGTATTGCGCCGTGGCCGCGGACCTAGACACTGTTATGGATTGGAAGGAGGCAGAGTTATCTTCTCTCAGAAAGAGATTCGAAAAATTCGTGGCCATGCTGGAAGAGAGCATCGAGGCGGAAGAATTAAGCGGAGAGATAAATCACTACGACCGCTGGCTCCTATCGCGGTTTTACAGGAGATATGAAGAGAGTATAGAGATGATGGAGCACTTTAAGATAAGGGACGCAACTCTAAACATGATTTTCCACCTATCAAACGATATCAGGTACTATGAGAAGCACGTGGGAGAAGAAAGGAGAAGGAAAATGGTGAGAAAGATAATGGAAGACCTGCTGAAAATTCTCACTCCTGTTATTCCCCACACTGCGGAAGAGCTATGGCACCGCATGGGAAAGAACACATACATTTCCTTAGAAAAATTGAGCCCGCCGAAGAAAGGGTACATCGACGAAACATTGGAAAATGAAATGGAGTACGTTGATTCTCTAATCGAAGACATAAGGGAGATTCTGAGCGTTGCGAAAATAGAGCCGAAGAAAATTTATATATACACTGCGGAGCCGTGGAAGTGGGAAATATACGAAAGAATAAAGGATATTTCGCCGAAAAACGCAATTAAGGAAGCGATGAAAATCGATGTCCCCGTGGATAAGGGCGAGGTGGCAAAGTTCGTTAAGAGAATCCTGAAAGAGAAGAGAAAATTCGCGAAAATCGATGAGAGAAAAGTGCTGGAAAGAGAAAAGGAGTACATATCTAGGGAAATAGGGGCGGAGATAGAGATAGACAGCAACTACGACCCGAAGAACAAGAAGACGATTGCCATGCCGCTGAAGCCCGCCATTTACGTTGAGCAATAAAGGTAAAATAATGGAAGGTTTTTAACCACCCATGGGCCGGGGTTGCCGAGAGGTAAGGCGCCAGCCTGGAGAGCTGGTTCCCGATTTAGGGAGCGTGGGTTCAAATCCCACCCCCGGCGCTTACTCTTTTCTTAAAAAGAAATTTTGTGGTTGCTAGAAGTATCTACTGTTGCAGGAGGGGTTTAGAAAGGGGAACCTAGGTGCCCCTTCCCATGAAATCCTTTAAATACCCGCTTCTTATCCTAACCTCCGTGGAAATCGAAGAAATCGAATACATTTACAATCTGAGAAGATTCGGCATGAAGTTGGATTTGAGCGTCATGCGCGATTTTGCGGCGCTTCTGGGAAACCCGCAAGATGATGTGCATTTTGCCCATGTGGCAGGCACCAACGGGAAGGGCTCGGTGTGCGCGTTTCTCTACGAGATTATGAAGAGAAAATACCGCGCGGGAATTTACACCTCTCCGCATGTGAAGAGATACACGGAGAGAATAGTGGTAAACGACGAGGAGATTCCTGAAGAGTACATTGTGGATTTCGTCAGAAAATATAAAGCGACGATCGAGAAGCTCGCTAAGGAGAACAGAAATCCGACATTTTTCGAAGTGACCACCGCTCTGGCGCTCAAGTATTTCTCAGAGAAGAATGTAGAATTTGCGGTTATGGAAGTGGGCTTAGGGGGCAGATTGGACGCAACGAACATAATTACACCGGATATAACTGCGATCACGAGCATAGATAAAGAGCATACAAATGTTCTTGGAAAAAGCATCGAGAAAATCGCAAAGGAAAAGGCGGGAATAATAAAAAAAGGCGTACCCGTAGTTGTGGGAGAGCACAAGAAAAAGGCAACTCAAGTTATAAAAAAAATCGCAGATATGAGGAGGGCGATGTATCACAACGTTAATCAGGAGTGCATATACGAAGATTTGAAAATGGAGCTTGGGGGCATGGAATTCACCCTAAAAACTCCTAAAGAGGAGTACAGGATAAAAACGAAGATGATCGGAAGGCATCAGATAAAAAACGTAATGGTGGCCGTGAGAATGGCCGAGTTATTACAGGAAAATTACTCAATCACAAAGAGTGATATTGAGAAGGGAATTGAAGAAACTAAATGGAGAGATCGTTTCGAGGTGAAAAGCAACGAGCCTCTGATGATTTTCGACGCATCCCACAATCCCGCGGGGGCAAGGGTTCTCAGGGACACGCTGAGAGATTTGAATCTCAGGGATGTTACGCTCCTCTTCTCGATGTTAGAAGATAAAGACGTCGATAGTTACCTCAAAAAATTGAAGGGGAGGGTGAACAAGGTAATAGTGACCGAGATAAACTATTACAGAAAGATGAATAGTGAAAAAATAAAGAAAATCGCAGAGAATTATTTCTCGAATGTGATCCTAATAAAAAATCCCTGCGAAGCGCTCAGATATGCGATTAATAATGAGGAAAAGATTCTGGCCACTGGCTCGATTTATCTTTTGGGGGAGCTGGAATCATGCCCTCTGTGATCATAGCCAAGAGAAGAGATTCGGTGGAAATAATCACATTAGTGAAATCATTGGGCTATGAAATAAGCGGCATTGTGGAGTTCAGAGAGGCTAAGAACCCAAAATTTTTCATCTCCCGCGGGAAAGTGGAGGAAATTAGGGCCATGGCGAAGAATGCTGAGAAGGTAATAATCGATGGAATACTCAAGTCCTCGCAATGGTACAACTTAGAGAAAGAGATAGGAAAAGAAGTGCGGGATCGAGTGGGTTTGATAATCGACATATTCGCAGACAGGGCAAAGAGCAGGGAAGCAATGCTTCAGGTTGAATATGCACGGCTGAAATACGAGATTCCATTCGTGAAGGAGATGATTCACCACACGAGGATGGGCGAGCACGCGGGTTGGAGAGGTGCAGGAGAATATGAAATCGCAGACTACTACGAGATGATTCGCAGACGCCTGAGCAGGATCGAGAGAAAAATCGAGAAAATAAAAAAAGAGAGAGAAGAGCGAAGAAAAAGAAGAAAGAGGGAAGGTTTCGTTTTGGTGGGGATCGCAGGCTACACCAACTCCGGAAAGAGCACGCTTCTAAATGCCCTGACGAACACGGGGAGAATAATCGATAACAGAATGTTCTCCACCCTCGCAACCAAAACCTCCCGTTTGGGGAAGGAGAGAATACTCATAACTGATACCGTGGGATTCGTTGAGGACATGCCCCCTTGGCTCATAAAGTCATTCGAGGCCACTTTGGAGGAAATTTACACCGCAGATATAGTGCTTCTCCTTTTAGACGCTTCGGATTCCATCGAAGAGTTCAAGAGAAAGTTGAATGTCTCCTTAGAAATACTGGAAAGCAAAATCAGGGGAGAAATCATTCCGGTGATGAACAAAATAGACGAGGGGGAGCAACTGGATGAGAAGAAGGAAATTTTGATGTCCTTAGGAGAGCCCGTGCTGATTTCTGCGAAGAAGAAAATCGGGCTGCAAGAATTGGTGGAGAGAATAGAGAGGGCCGCGGGCATCGAGGAGCACGAAATAATGGTTGAAAATATGAAAAATGAAGTGGTGGAATACATCAGGCGGTTCGGGAAAATAGAGAAAATAGAAAAAGGGAAAAAAATAAAAATAAGGTTCACCATGCAGCGCAAATTTTACGAAAAGATTCAAAACGGAGAAAAAATTTCCATTGGAAAGGGAGGTTAGGGGGAAGCATATAATACTTTTGGTAAAATTGCTGATAAAAAAAGGTTTTTTAACTATGCCATCTTACCTACCTTTACTTCGGGTGGAACCATGAGCAACATATTTGAAAAACACATAAAAAAGGCAACACTTTTCACCGAGCATCGGGACGCCCTTTATCCGGGATATTTGCCGGATGAGCTTCCCCACAGGGAGAAAGAAATAGATAGATTAGCGGAGATTCTGGTTACCGCCCTGGAGGGAGAGAAGCCTTCCAACGTGCTCATATTCGGAAAAACGGGAACGGGAAAGACCGCGGTGGTTCAGTTCGTCGGCCGCGAGCTGGACGGCGCGGTGAAAGTTTACGGGAAATCGAAAATAAAGTACATATACATCAATTGCGAGACCGTAGATACACCTTATTCCGTTCTACAAAACATAGGAAACAATTTTATTGAGAAATGGGAGGAGAAGATTCCGTTCACGGGCTGGCCAATTGACAAGATTTTCACCACAACCAAAGAATATATAGACCGCTGGGGAGGCGTGGTAATAATCGTTCTGGACGAAATAGATAAGCTTGTGAGCAAGAGCGGAGACGACATACTATACAAGCTTGCGCACCTAAACGACATACTCACAAACTCTAAGATCAGCATAGTTGGTATCTCCAACGAATTGAGGTTCACGGACCTACTTGATGCTCGAGTCAAAAGTCGTCTCTCGGAAGAGAAGATGATCTTCGCCCCGTACAACGCAATGCAACTGGAAGACATATTGCTGGAGAGGGCAAAACTGGCGATAAGGGAGGATGCTGTAGGAGATGATGTAATCAGGCTTTGCGCCGCCGTGGCCGCTCAGGAGCACGGAGATGCTCGAAGAGCCATAGACCTGCTTCGCATATCTGTTGAGATTGCGGAGAGAGAAGGCGCTGAAAAGGTTACGGAAAATCACGTGTATTTGGCGAAGAACAAAATAGAGCTGGACTGCGTGGCTGAAGCCATAAGGACTTTGCCCCTGCATTCGAAAATAATTCTTTTAGCGTTGGTTTTAGAGGATGAGAGCGGCATGGAGAACGTTACAACGGGTGAGCTTTACAACATATACAAGCTTCTCGCGAAAAAGATAGACGTTTCTCCCCTCACGCAGAGAAGAATCTCGGACCTTATTACTGAGATGGACACCTTGGGACTTGTGAACGCTAATGTTCGCTCATTCGGAAGATACGGAAGAACGAAGGTAATCGAGCTCTCGGTGCCTTGGGTGGAAGCTAAGAAAATATTGCTGGAAGATGAGTATTTGGTGGATCTGAACAACGTGAAACTACCGAATCAGAAAAAGCTAATCTTCTGAATCCTCGTACTCTTCTTCGGTTTCTTTTTTGAATTTTTCCTTTATCTTGGCCATTAGCTCGTCCCTGTGGTCTATGGCATAATCCACCAGGAAGGAAGCGGCTATCAGAGTGGTCAAAGATATCCCCAGCCAGAGATTGGTGCTCGGCGGAATTTCTTGAATATTAGTGCCAGTCAGATACAATTTGATTGCTCCGAACCACGGAATCTCCCCACGAGCTACACCTTCAATCATGTTGAAATTCACCAATTTGGGGCATATTGGCAAAAACCCGTCGGCGCCGTTTTGGTCGTATGCGGTTGGTCCGTACTCCTCGCGGTTGTGGTCGCCCATGGTTATGAACCCACTATCTCCCACAACGTTGTGGTTCAGCTTGTTGAGATGAATGATAATCATATCGTCGGGATTGCTGGTGACGTTGTATATGGTTATCTGATCCTTATCGATGTAGAGCCAATTTGGAAGATTGCTGTAATTCACGCCCCTGACCTTCCAGTGCGAGCCTTCCCATTCTAAATAAGCGATTGCCCTATGAATTATAGAGCGCTGGTAATTGTAAATTATCACATCCCCGTAATCTCCGTAGGTTTGGTAACCTTTCAATCGACCCTCAATGTAGGTTGTGATATCGTCGGGAGAGTAAACCTTCTTCACTATCACTATATCTCCGGTGTCAATTGTGCCGATGTGCGAGTCGCTGCCGTGCTGCATGCTTCCTGATTCGATGACCACAATTGGAGGCCAGACTCCGGAATAAGCGTAGAGCCCTCCGAATATTACTGCAACGATGATAACTGAGATTATTATATCCCTCGCAATGTCCTTGGCACCTTCCTTCACATCGCTCATTCAACTACGGATAGTTACTTTCGATAAAAATGTTTTGTAATGAAAAAGGTAAAATAATTCCCCCCGATGAAGGGGCGTGATAATCTTAGTGGGCGTAGCACACGTCATCGACATTCGTGCTCAGGTGGAAAGAATAATAATGACCGAAAATCCAGATGTGGTAGCAGTTGAGCTGGATTACGGAAGATACTACGCCTTGACACACCATGTTGAAGGGAAAATGTCCTATCTGTACAGAAAGATGAGCGAGATGCAAAAGAATCTCGCGGACATGCTTGGTACAGAGGTTGGCAAAGAGATGCTAACAGCGGTGGAAGTGGCGCAGGCCATGGGAAAGGATGTGGCGTTTATAGACATGGACGCTGTGGAGATAGCAAAAAGAATAAAGAAAAACATGAGCTGGTGGGAGAAATTAAAGCTTTACTCTTCGGTAATCTTCGCTCCCTTTTCCCGTAAAAAAGTGAGTAAAGAAGATGTGGAGGACATAATCAACAACGAGGAAGAGTACATCGGGTACCTGGAGAAAAAATTCCCCGGGCTCTCGAAAGCGCTCTTCGACGATCGAGAAGAAGTGATGGCGAGCAATCTCAGAAAAATAGGTGATGAGAAAAAGGTCGTTGCATTCGTGGGAGATGGTCATCTGAAAGGTCTCAAAAGAAGATTACCGGACGCGAGAACGATAAAATTAAAAGAATTGATGGGCCACTCAATTAATTTTTCATACACCGTTCGATTGGATTAATCTCATTACGATATCCGCGATTTTCTCTTCCATCTTTTTGACCATTTCGATAGTGTTCTCGTGCGTTGTGTTCCCATCCACGTAATTCACCACGGGGCATATGGGCTGGTAGCAGAGCTCCATCTCCCTAGCCAATCGAGCTTCCGGGGCCACGGTCATTCCAACAACTTTAGCCCCCAACATTCTAAGCATATTCGCTTCGGCGCGGGTCTCGAACTGAGGGCCTTTCGTGGTCGCATAAATTCCCCCGATTTTCATCCCACCAATATTTTTTATCTCCTCTCGCAATGAGGGGCAGAACGGCTCGTAGAGGTTCACGTGCACCGGCTTATCGTTGTGGTAAGTCCACACCCTTCCCGTGAAATCCAGAAGGTCATCGGGAACCAATATCTCCCCCGGCTTCACCTCTTTCACGAGGGAGCCAACGGAGCTTATGGCCACAACCTTCTCGATTTTCAAATTTTTGAACACTTCGATGTTTGCGTGGTACTTCACCATGTGCGGCGGCACCGGAGGATTGCCATGTCTCGACAGGAAAACGAAATTCTCCCCTAAAAGCACCTTCATGTCGCCGAACCGCGTTCTCACTATTCTCTCCTCTCCGCCTAACTCTTCCAACCCGCTATACAATCCGCTTCCACCAATTATTCCAATCATTCTCTCAACTCCTTTAAAGTAGTTACTCTTTCAGCGAAAGCGTTGTGCTTGTGTATGCTTTCCTCGCTCTCGCTCTTGACCACGATTATGGTGTCATCTGGCAAATCTTTATACTTTTCCACGATTTTTCTAAGGATATCGCGAACCACATCTTCCACGAACTTGGGGTTTTCGTGGGCGTTGAGAACCAAAACTCCTTCCTCTCTCCTTTTTAGAATCTCGTAGGTGGGCGAGGAGAATGAGTTTTCCACTATATCGATTAAATCGTTCGCCTCTATTTCCTCGTCTTCTGGAATTTCAATCATTAAGGTAACCACGTTCCTCTGATTGTGTGTGGGCACGGGAATCTCATCCAATATTTTATCCTCGTATCTCTCCTTCAGAATTGCGCGGACGGTCTCCATGGCGCAGGGGCAGGCAGTCATTCCAATCACTTCAACACCGACCATCTTTCTTACTTTATCCCCGCTCACAGTCGCCTTGCCAATGAGGGTGTATCTCTCGATGGTTTTCCTTCCTCCGGGATTCTCCCTATTCAGAAAATAATCGGCGCTGAGATTAACTTCCGCATAAGTGGCGTATTCGTGCCTCTTCTTCACCTCTTTAACAATGCGCGTCGCCAGATTCTCTATTCCCGTGCATGGCTCGGATACGCTTTTATCCACAATCTCCGAGATAACTTCTATATTCCTTGACATGTCCGAGCCCTTTTTGGTGGGAGGTAAATCGACGAATATGTCAATCTTGGTGACCAGCGTGATCTCACGTTCTCCTCTCTTAACCTGAATGGGCTTCACAACGTTCTTAACGCCCACCCTCGTGATTTTGAACCGCGATTCGGGGGCCATTCCTTGAATGTCTGGGTACATAACAAGGAGAATGTGCCACGGGATAAAAAGGTTTCAGGGAGAGTTTTAAATTTTCTCTCTCATCTCTCCGTTGTACCCAGAGACATGAAAATAGAAATCTGCATTTTCAAGTTCAGCTCCGTATATGTGGAACTCATCTCCCGAGGAAACATAGCCATCGTTGTTTTCGTCATAAAATTGGGCAGAGTAATTACCATGGGTGGCGGTTAAATTATCACTGCGAAAATTGAAATATATGTGCGCCCCGTTAGATAAGACCGCTCCGAGCACTATCCGAGTGAGCTCTGCCTTTTCTGGATTTTCGAGCGTGATTTTGAGCCATACCCCTTTGGAAGAGTTCGACGGATTGGAAAGGTTCTCAAGGTAAATGAGTTTCCCTTGTAGATACGAGTCATCTTTCGGAGGGAAGAGATAGGGAAGAAGCAGAAGCGACATGTATATCACACCAATTATTAGGAGCGCATCGATAATTGCGAGTATTTTCACATCTCTTCGTAAATTCTTTGCCATTTAACACACCCCTACCTGTGAAATGAAGATAAATCCCAGTATGCTCAACACAAATAAAAGTAAAAACATTAAAAGGAGCAACGCCCAGTATGTCTTTTCCAGATTTTTATCGTTCACAGGAACCACCCCTTAAATGTATAACTTCTCACAACAGAGAGGCAGTGTCTCCAGTAAGGAACTTCGCTCCACAGCAGGTAAATTAACACAATTATCAGCGCAAGCAGGAGAATTATTATCAAAACATCTTTTTTTAAATTCCAATCCATTTCATCACCTCCTAATCTCTTTATGTGCTAGGTGCTGCGATACCACAGAAAAGGAGAACATATAGTTCGATTATTGCCAGAGCAATAAAAATAGCGAGGAGGGCATATTTCATTATTCTAAGAGTCGTTTTTAACTTTTTCTCGTTCATATTTTACCACCTTTTCACTATTAACCCCTTTTTCATACGAGCCACCAAAGGAATATTAGAAAAGATTTATTTATATTTTTTCAAAGGCATGGTATGTGTTATAAACCCCACAACCTCCATACTCTCCTTTAAATGTCGTCAGTAGCAGCTCGCTTAGTGATTTGGGTTCAGCAGCCGCATCCTATGGAGGCCACCATAATGTACGTAGCAATCATCAAGAAAATGACATAAGCCTCCAGCACCGCAACCACGAGCAACAGGTCTCTGAGCCTTCGCAATTCCGCCTCGCTTTTTGGTTTTTTATATCTCATCTTCATTTTCTCACCTCTTTAAATCATGGTATAATTACCTGCGCGCTCCCGCCGTATCCGCTCACGAATATTGCTAATCCGTGCCCCGATAGATTCCTGCCCCACAGATGAATAACATCTCCCGTGTCTACCAGGCCGTTGCTATTTTTGTCGTTGTATTCGATTAGGTATCCTCCTTTATTCAATGTCTTTTCGGCGTCATCGAACAGAAACACCGTGTAGTTATCGTCGTGCTCTGACTCGAAAATCCATCCTTGTGTCTTCTTCGGGAGCGCGCTTTCTGGGTGCGACAGCGAAATCCTAATCCACACTCCCACAGATGCGTTGTCTGGCTCGGAGATGTCGGATATGTAATCCAGTTCTCCGATCAGCTTACTCGCGCATGAGCACGGCTGAATTCCTGCTAGCAAAAACGCAATCAATAGGATAATGATAAGTAGAAAAACATCGACTATTTTCAAAACAGATATTTGACTCTCTAATTTCATCGCCCTCACCCAGCAGGTATCAGATAAGTAATCATTCCTCTTCCGGATTTTTCTCCATCCATGCCGTTTCCCTCGCGGTGTGTTATCCCCTTCGTTCCATATAAATCTTTTCCAGCAAAAACAAATTAACCCCGAAGTGCATGACGATGTGGTGATTGGCATGAGAATTAGCACTGTGGAGCAGATGCGCGCTCTGGACAGGAGGGCAATTGAGAAATACGGAATAGAAGACAAATTGCTGATGGAAAACGCGGCGCATTCCATCTATTTCGTGATATTGAAGCACTTTGGGAACCTCGCAGGGAAAAATTTCGTGGTGTTCGCGGGCCCGGGGAACAACGGAGGGGACGCCATAACCATCGCAAGAAAATTGCATTCAAACGGGGCAAATGTGAAGATTTACCTCGTGAGCTCTCCGGAAAAGTACAAAGGGTCGGCAAGAATGAATTACGAAATCGCCGAGAAGATAGGAATCCAAATGGAGAGTTTTGAGGGAGACAACGCCCTCGTCAGGATGAGCGTTGAAAATGCGGACGCCGTGATTGACGGAATCTTAGGCACAGGCTTATCGAGGGAAGTGGAGGGGAAATACAAGGAGGCAATAAGGATAATAAACGAGTCTTCCAAACTAACTTTCTCGGTGGACATACCTTCGGGAATCGCGGGAAACACAGGAAAGGTTATGGGAATCGCGGTGAAAGCGGATTACACCGTTACCTTCGGATTGCCAAAAATCGGAAATATCCTGTACCCCGGATTCGAGCACTGCGGAAAGCTATTCGTGTCGCACATCTCATTTCCCCCGAGCAATTACGAAGATAGAGAAATAAATATATTCACAAACGACCCGATTTCCCTTCCCCCTCGGAAAAAGGACGGGCATAAAGGAACGTTCGGAGATACGCTCTTCATAGCCGGTGCTAAGAAGTACTACGGCGCTCCATTTTTCTCCGCTCTCTCTTTTCTGAAGGCAGGCGGCGGATATGCCAGATTGGCCACCGCCAAATCGGTGGTTCCGTTCATCGGCGCTGAGGGAAGGGAAATAGTTTTTTATCCTCTCGAAGAGACGGAAGACGGCACCATAGGCTACACCTCTCGCGAGGAGATTCTGAAAATAGTGGACATTGTGGATTTTGTTGTTTTAGGGCCTGGCACTTCGCTAAACGAGAGAACCCAGAAATTGATACTGGATTTGATTCCGAAGATAAAAAAACCACTTCTCGTGGATGGAGATGGCCTAACTGCACTGGCGATGAACGTGGATATCCTGAAAGAAAGAGAAGCACCAACAGTTCTCACCCCGCATCCCGGCGAGATGGCCCGGCTTCTAAAGATGGAAATTCCCGAAATGATGGAAAATCATCTGGAAGTGATAAGAAAATTCGTGGAAGAGTACGGGGTAATAGTCGTGTTCAAAGGCGCGCACACGCGCATATTCATGCCCGACGGAAGAATTTACGTGAACATGAGCGGCAATTCCGGCATGGCCACCGCGGGCAGCGGGGATGTTCTCACCGGCACAATAGCGGCCATGCACGGCTTAGGGTTGAGATTCGAAGATGCGGTTCGCATGGGAGTGTTCGTGCATGGACTCGCCGGAGATATCGCGGCGGAGTACATGGGTGAGGATGGAATGACCGCCAGAGATATAATGGAATCGCTTCCAGAAGCTTTGGAGCTCGTCCGCGAAAAATTCGAAGAATTGAAGGAAAGATACGGAATTGAAGTTGTGTAGGTGAAGAGCATGAAAGCATGGGTGGTTGAGAAGCAGGATAAAATAGAAAATAATCCATTGGAACTCAGGGAGCTCCCGGTTCCAGAGCCAAAGGAGGGAGAAATAAGAATAAAAATCACCCACTGCGGAATATGCCGCACTGATCTGCATATAGCGGAAGGAGATATACCCTTATCCAAGAAGCCCGTGGTACCGGGGCATGAAATAGTGGGCATCGTTGACAAACTCGGGCATGGGGTGAAAAAATACAAGAAAGGGGATAGAGTGGGAGTCTCATGGCTGTACTGGACCTGCGGAGAGTGCAAGTACTGCAAAAGAGGAGATGAAAATTATTGCCCACACATAAAGAGAACGGGGTACGATGTAGACGGAGGATTCGAAGAGTTCATCGTCGTGAACGAGGACTTTGCATTCGATTTGAGGAATATAAATCTCAAATCCGAAGATCTGGCGCCCATTATGTGCCCTGGAATAACAGGACATTATGCGTTCAGAATATCAGAGGTGAGAGAAGGAGAAAGGCTCGGTATGTTAGGGTTCGGGCCTACGGCCTATTACATACTTCGAGTTGCAAAAAGTATGGGCATCGAAGTGTACATATCCACGAGAAGCGAGGAGCATAAGAGAATAGCGGAGAAGTACGGGGCGGACTGGGTGGGAAATTTAGCGAATGAGAAATTTCCCAAAAAGGTGGACGCTTTCATATTCTTCCCCACCGCCGGCACGCTTGTTGAAAGAGCGTTGGAGAACACGTTGCCAGCGGCGACCCTCGTGCTGGGGGCGGTGACAATGAGTCCCATAACCATATCAAACTACACCGCCAACCTGTGGGGTAGGAAAATAAAGACAATATACCAAGTGCGCAGGGACTACGGCAACGAATTTTTAGAATACGCCAATAGATTGAATCTGACCATAGAGAAAGAAATTGTGAAATTCGAAGAAGTGCCTGAAGCGATGCTCCGATTGAAGAAAGGCGAAATAAATGGAATGGTACAGGTCATAGAATTTTAAAATCCTTCCAGCTCGTATATCTTTCTTCCGTCTTTGTATATCCTTATTTCTCCTTCGCTAGATACCACGAAGCTCACCGCACGCGTTAGTTTGGTTATTGATTGCCCCGCAAGATGCCTGCCCCCTAAGTTCTCTGAGCTCCATTCATCCACGAACAAGCTTTTGATGTACGCGCCGCACGTGACGGCATAGCCCCGGGAATCGATTATCATGGCTCCGTCCATCATGGCGAATTCCCTGAGCGTCTCAAAATTCTCTTCATTGAGAACGCTTCTGAGCTGAAGGGATAACGATTTCAACGGATTCCCTATTTTTTGAATTATGTATCTCTCCACGTTGTGAACATCGCCCACAACTAACAACGCACCCATGGGATAGCCCTCTCGACCCTTCAGAACTATGCTCATGGCCAACCTGAGCAGCTTTTCCACAAGCTCCCCGGGAAGGCGATCGTTGAGCATCTCCAAAATCGACGGGTACTTGAGTTCCCGCATGTCCATCGAGATTTCGTACCTCTCCCCCTTCTTCGAAAACACGAAAAGGATTCGCTCATCTTGGCCGATTATTGAGGCGTTGAGAAGGTAAAATATCCAGTCTCGAATTATCTTCAGGCTCTCGATATCCGGAAAATCTGAGTACTCGGAATGGAGAACCATTATGTTTTTGTTCAAAAGCACATCGCTCTTGGGGTTCTTGCCCCTGGGGTATATGAGCACCAATCTTTTACCCCCATATTCTTTTGCCAGTTCACCCGGATTATCGCCCATTATCACGATTCTATGGTAATCCACGGGGCACCATAGTAAATCGGATATTTAAAGGTTCATCGCATAAGGGAGTTCATCTTCTCCTCCAATCGCTTGTTCATTGCAGCTATGGTTATCTCACCCCTCGTTTTCTCCACGAGAGATCTTGCCACATCTTGCTTCTGCTTGATTGGAACCAAACCGGATGGGTAATTGAACCGCAGCAGCATCTCGTAGACTTCTTCCATCATATTCAAGTATTTCTCCGCGGACTCGAAATTATCATTACGGAGGTATTCTAAAACTTCTCTCCGTAGCTCTCCAACGAGGTCTCCGCAGCCCATGAGGTACGCCGTGGCGTTCACGTTCAATTCCTTATGATTTGGTATCTCCTTTCCGCTCATAACCGAGTAAAAGAGATAGGCTTCAACGTATTCCTGCAAAGCGTTTTGAACGAATCCCGCGTAGTAGATATCGGGATACTCTTTGAGCAAGAGGCTGCGGAGATGCCAGACTTCTTCCTTTATTTTCCTGAGCTCTTCACTGGCATCTTCGCGGCGGTGCAGTTTCATTATAGCCCGGGATGAAAGACGGATTATCTCTCTGGAAGATTTTATGGCGAGTTCTCGCACAGAGTCCTTATCGTCTAACTCATCTTCCAGCATGGCTCCAATCTCTTCCAAGTTCATAATGAGGGAAAGGAAAAAAAGCATAAATCCTTTTCACAAAAAAGTTTATCTAATGTGCACCAATCTCCACCCATGCTCGATACGCCCATCATAATCGTGAATTTCAAGCTATATTCGCAGGCATCCGGGAAGAATGCAATAGCTCTGGCAAAGCACCTGGAAGAAGCTGCATTGGAATCTGGAAAGAACGTGGCAATTGCAGTAAATTCTTTGGATTTTGATAATGTGAAGAGAGAGGTAAATATTCCTGTTCTATTGCAGCACGTGGACGCAGTTGGGTTCGGCGCGCACACCGGCAGGATAAACTTAGAATTAGCGAAGGAACACGGAGTGGACGGAATCCTAATAAACCACTCTGAAAGGAGATTGAAAATCTCGGATATCGAATATTTAGTTTCAAAAGCAAAAGAGCTGGGAATAAAAACAATTGTTTGCACCAACAATCCAAGGGTATCCGGAGCAATTGCAGCATTAGAGCCGAATTTCATAGCCATGGAACCGCCAGAGTTGATAGGCGGCGATATATCGGTTTCCAAGGCGAGGCCTGAGGCCATAACGGAAACGATAGAAGTGGTGAAAAGAGTAAAAGATGTACCTGTTTTAGTGGGTGCAGGTGTGAAAAGCGGTGAAGACGTTAGAAAAGCCATTGAGTTGGGTGCGAAGGGTGTTCTTGTCGCTTCTGGCATCACGAAGGCGAAGAACCCGAAGGAAGCAACCTTGGATCTAATTTCGGGGCTGGTGTGATATGGCCAAGAGAAGGAAAGTGACAGAAGAAGAGACAGACGAGGTATTTAAAGAACCTGACTTCGACGAGCAGGGATTCCTGAGAAAAGAGATAAAAAAGGCCAAGGGAATAATTATCATACTTTTGATTGCAGTGGGCGTTGGTCTGTTCTCCGCATACATACAAATTGGAATTGGGAGCTTCGTGGCCTACGCGCTGGGCATCTTGGTGATATTCGCTCTAAAGCCAATTCTAAAAGCTTTTAAGGCGGAGTTCAGCGACAGAAACACGTGGGTTTTTGCGATAATCGCATTTCTAATCCTCTGGATTTCGTTCTGGAGCGTTGGTCTAAATCCGCCGTTCAACGACGTGAGCCCACCGCAGATAAGGGTCATAGAGTTGCAGGAAAACGGCACGTGGATCAAAGTTTACGATTACAAGGCGCAATATGATCAGGGGATAAAAAAAGAAATCGAGAAGAATCTGAAAGAAGTGAGCTTGGAAAATGTCACGGCTATCCGAGTTCTTGTGACGGATAACGTGGAAGTGGGAAGCGTGTACATCAATCAGGAAC
>WAKX01000037.1 GCA_015523125.1 DHVE2 group archaeon
GAAAGGTAATAATTCCCGAGGGATACCTGCAAATTCTGGAGCACGACAACGGCACGGAAAGCGGACAACCAAATATAGTTCCGTGGCTCATAGGGCTCTCCACGGTTATCGTGGGCGGGGCAATTGCAGCGGTGATTGTCTGGAAGAAAAACAAATCGTAATCTTCTTTTTATTATTTGATTTCGGAAATTTTCGAAACCCCGTTCTCCTTTTCCACCACGAAAATCTCATCTGCCAAATTTCTCAGCTCTTTCTCGTGGCTCACTATGATTATCTGGTCCGTGTCCATCTTCTCCAATATGTCCTTCACCTTGTAAAGCTGGTCTTTGCTGAACCCGTCCGTGGGCTCGTCTAATATGAGAAGATTGCTTTTGAGTCCCAGCGCCTTTTTTACCATGGTGTTGAGCGCTAATCTATAGGCGAGAGCAACCGAAGTTCTCTCTCCTCCGCTGAGCGTGCCGAGGGGCATGTCGTATTTTTCGTACCTTATTATCGGCTTGAAGTTCTCATCGATGGTGGCGTCGTAGTCGCTCTCTCCGAGAAGCTCGTGGAACCACTCTTCGAATAGCATTCGAAACTCTTCGTTTATCACGGATAGCCGCATCTTCTCGATGTCTTCCAGCGCGGGCTTGAATTTCTCGTAGAGCCAGTTCACCATATCCCCCTTCTTTTTCCCCTCTTCTATTTTATCCCTTAGCTCTTTCACTTTTTCTCTTTTCACATTAATCTCTTCCTCTTTTCTTTTTATCTCCTCGTGGATTCCGCGAATCCTCTCACGAACCTTCGCGTGCTCTTCCCTCACCTCACTCAACTTCTTTCTCTCTTTTTCGTGCTCTTCTTCATCGTATCCAATTTTTTCCAGCTCTTCCTTAATTTTCTCCCGCTCCTCCTTTTTCTCATTTAGCTCTTTCTCCAGCGATTTCATTCTGCTTTCAACCGAACTTTTTCTCTCCACGGAGGATTTTAACTTCATATACCGAATGAAGAATTTTTCCAGTTCTCTCATCCTTCTCTTGTTTTCTTCGTACTTCTCCATGAAGGGCTTTAGCTCATCCACCTTCTTCCCTATTTCTTCCCTCTTCTCCTCCAATTCCTCCACACTTTTCTCCTTCTCCTCTTTTTCCAATTCCCTCTTTTCCATCTCCTCTCTCTCTTGCATGAGTTTTGCGATGCTTATTTCCAACTCTCTTCCACGCTTCTCCTCATTTTCTTTTTCCCGCTTTTCTTCCTTAATTTTGCTTATCTTCGCCCTCAGCGATTTTATGTTATTCTTGTGATCTTCGATTTCCTTCTCTGCCTTTTCGATTATTTCCCTCTTCTTTTCTTCGCTCAGGGGCCTCATGCACGTCGGGCACTTTGCTCCGCTCTTCTCCAACTCTCTTATTGCCTTTTCTTTCTCCTCTATCTTCTCCTCATTGCGCTTTAGCGCCACATTTAAAGCGTTGAGCATCTCGTCCAACTCGCTTATCTTTTTCTCGATATCTCCGTATTTTTCCTTCTCCTTTTTCATTTCTTCGATTCTTTTTTCTATATCTCTTTTCCTCATCAAATGCTTCTCGGCCCTTTCTATTTCCTGCGACAGATTCTTTATCTCCCCCTCAACCCTAGCTAATTGATTTTCCAGAGCTCCCAGCTCCTTTATCTTTTCCTCCAGCTCTTCGCTCTCTTTTTTCACTCTCTCGTATTCCTTCGCTTGCCCCTCGATTTGTAGCAGCTCCTTCTCGCTGGATTCAATATCCTTCATCTCTTCTTTCATCCTCTCCAAATTCTTCTCCGCGCTCTCTATGTGTGAGCTTATTTCGATTAATTTTTCCCTCAATTTCTCGTATCTTCCGCGCTTTTCTTCCATTCCCTCTAACGCTCTCTCCAATTCGTCCCTCTTTTTCTCCAACTCTTCTTTCTTTTTTTCTAATTCTTCCAGCGGCTTTTTCCTCTCATCTATGTAATCTTCCGCGTCTTTTATCTCGCCCTCGATTCTCTCGATTTCTTCGTTCCAGAAAGATACCTTGTCCAGCTCCCTTTCCAGAGAATCCACCACAATATCCACGTTGTCCCTCGCAACCCTGTACTCGTCTAACTTGAATATCTTCCTTATCACTTCCAATCGTTCCTCGTCTTTCCCCTCCAGTATGCTCTTCATTGTCTCCTGAGGGGTGTAAATCGCATAGGTTACTATGGGCAAACTCTTTCTCTTCTTCGTGGATACATTCAGACCAATTAGATTCAGCACGTAGGTTCTTATTTCTTCGCTGGTGAGCATCTTCTTGCCCTGCGGAGTTAGCACATATGATTCGTTGTTGCTTATCCTCTTTCCCTTCTTCTCCAATGAGCGATATATTTCGTAATCCTCGCCGCCCACTTCGAATTTTATCCTCACATGCCCCTCCGTGGCTCCCTTTCTTAGTAGGTTCTGATAAAAATTGGACGTGGAATTTCCGAACAATGCAAATTCTATTGCCATGAGTATGCTCGTTTTCCCGCTTCCGATGTCTCCCTCGAAAAGCACGGTGCCCTTCGGAAATCTCACCACGGTTTTCCTGTGGCTACGAATATTTTCCAGCTCAATCTCCTTTATAATCATTAGAATCACCCGAAATCGAACAGACTCACGGGCTTTTTCTCCTTCCCTTCGGGTTTGGGTTTATTTTTCTCGATTTTCTTTTTCAGAGCTTCGTCTATGAGGGGCTTGGCGGTGCTCCAAATTCTCTCGGCGAAGTCCCTTTTGTTCTCGCCCTCCATCTTCTCGCTCTTCAGCACGTGAAATAAGCTTTTAGTGAAATCCACTCCAAAATCAGAAATTTCCTCGAATACCCTGTTTTCTATGTCTTCCTGAGTCTCGCCGGGAACGGAAATGCTCTTTCTCTCCTTCGTCGTCAATGCGTATGTGTTGAGGAGAACATCCAGCGCGGTCTTCTCCATTTCTTCCCTTATCTTCCTGAAATTTATGTCTGCAATCTTTCCAGAACTCAGCTCGCCGCGGACTTTCAATATTACCACTCTGTTTCCGTGGTCTTTCTTTCCATACTCCAAAAGCTCTTCTTCCACCCTGCTTGCACTCTTGCCCGTGGCATCGTATATCTTTTTCTCGAATTCGCACACTTTTATCGGTATGAATCTGGGCTTGAAATCTTCAACGATGTAGAACCCTTTTTCCTTCTCTCCGATCACGTCCAAATCGTTGTAAGTGGCCCCAAAGAGAGCGCCCGTGTATCTCAAAGGAGAACCATTAAAATCGTACTCGATTCTCTCGTGCAGGTGCCCGCCGGCGTAGTAATCGAAGCCCTTGGGGAACTTAGATATGGGCACAGCATTTTTGTCCGCTAAATAATCGGGTTTCAACTCGTAAATTGTTGTGTGAAATATGAAGATTTTCGGATTCGGAATCTCTTCTAAAAATTCCATGTCCAGCGCATCCTCGGTGAAGTAGCGAACTTCCATGGCTGAGGTCATGCCCGGCATGCCCACCAAGCGCACTCCCGTTTCATCTTCGGTAGGAAGCAATCGAATCTTTCCATCGTGCATCTCGTATCTTACTACCTTCTGGAAGAGTCCAGTCTCTGCCAGAACATCCAAAAGGGAAGTTGTGCCAGCGGAGAAGTCGTGGGAGCCGTAAACGACGTAAATCCTTATCCCTTCCTCCTTCGCTCTTTTCATTATCTCCACGGACCTCTTAACGATGTCCATGTCCGGCAGGGGATTGTGATAAAGATCCCCGGCGATTATGATGAAATCCACACCCTCGCTTATGCTCTTCTCTATCGCCTCCTCGAATGCTTTGAGATTCAACTCTCTTAGTGTTTTGCTCTTGCTGAACGCGCCCAAATGTGCGTCTGCTATGTGCGAGAATTTCATCGGGTAATCTTATCCCCTTTCAGTATTTAACATTAATCATGAATGTTCGGCGTGAGAGCCGGTAACATTTAAATAATAGTAAAGTAATTCACCACGGGGATTAAAATGATGACCGAATCAACAGAACTCATAGGACTTGAAGTGTATACGGATAAGGGCTATTTGCTTGGCACGGTAGAGGATATATTGATGGATATCGAAGAGCATAAAATTTACGGGCTGTACATAGAGCGCTCCAATCCGCTTTTGGTGGAAGATGGCGTGCCCGTCTCAGTGCCGTATCGCTGGGTTAAGGCTGTAGGCGATGTGATTCTCCTGAAGAAGTTCCCATCCTACGTGGGAGTATCTTCAGTGTGATTTTTTCACGATATTTTTACCTGTGGGTGAAGTACCCCACTATTTTTCCCGCTTCTCTGTAAATTTTGCAGAATCCGAAGCGCTCGAACTGAACCACTTTTCCTATGCTCTCTTCCACCAAAGGTTCTGCTACGCCATTCATAAGGGTTCCGTCTGGCATTCTGATCTCAGCGGCCATGGAATTTTCCGGGCACCAGTGAATGATTTTCGCACCTCTTTTTATGATGGACACATCGTTTCCAGCGTATATCCCATCATCTCCTTTCTTTTCCACGTTGCACAGGTCCTTGAGGCGAATGATTTGGCCATCTTTCAATGAATCCCATTCTTCCTTCACAACGAAAACGCGCACCGGCTTTTCCAGTTTGTATTCTCTAAACCCCATGTCCTCGCTTGGATGATAGGGCGCCTTCGCTTCCAATCTTTCAACTCCCTTGATTTCAATTTTTTTCGGGTTCCAGACGAAGAAATAGCGCTTTGCAATCGGGTCAACGATTTCGCGATTGTACGCGTAGAGATTGTCCCACGAGAACTCGATATCCACGGATTTCAATCCGACTTCGATCCAGTATTTCCTTATCGCTTCCGGCTGTATTCCTCTCTTTGCAAGGGCGCGGAGAGTTCCGAGGCGAGGGTCGTCCCAGCCAGTGAACTCACCTTTCTTTATTCCCTCTTTTATCAGCGAAGTCTTGAGTATAGTGTCCTTCATGGTGACCCAGCCGTAATGAATGTACACCGGCTTCTTCCATCCGAAGTAATCGAACATGTACTCTTGGCGGTACGTGTTATTCAGGTGATCTTTGCCACGCAGCACATGCGTCAATCCTAATTCGTGATCATCCACCGCCACCGAGAAATTCATGAGCGGGTAAACGATGTACTTGTTTCCGACGCGGGGATGCTCCACCTCTTTGACAATTCGGAACGCTGCCCAGTCTCTAATTGCAGGATTCGGATGATTCAAATCGGTCTTGACGACATAAACCGCCTCTCCCTCCTCATAATCTCCGTTGAGCATCTTGTCCCAGCGCTCCAATTGCTCCTCCACCGGCAATTCTCGATCCACCGTGGGCTTTCCCTCGTTCTTCAACTTCCGCCATTCATCCGCGGGCACGGTGGTGATGTACGCTTTGCCCATCTCCAACAATTTGCGGGCATAATCATAGTAAATTTCGAACCTGTCCGTTTGAATAACGATTTCGTGAACCTTCACGCCCAACCATTCCAAATCCTCGGGGATCATGTCGTACGCTTCCGGCAAGATGTTGTGCGGATTCGTGTCTTCGATCCTCAAAAACAATTTTCCGCCGTATCTCTTCACGTATTCATCGTTCAGAATTGCCATACGGGACTGACCTAAATGCATGGGCCCCGATGGGCTCGGAGCGAGGCGCATGCGCACTTCTCCGTGCACATCCGGCAAATCTTCCAGCTCTTTCTTTTCCTCTTTCTTCTTTCGCTCTAAAAGTTCCGGGGCGATTTTTTCCAATTCTTCCCGCTGCTTCTCAGCGCTCATCGAATTGATTTCTTCCACAATCTTTTTCACCTCGGGAATAAGCTCCTTTGCTCTTTTCCTGTATTCCGGGTTCTCAGCCATTATTTTTCCCATAACCGCCTTGTAGTTTGCCTTGCTGTCGTGCAGGAGCGCGTTCTGGAGGGCGTACTTGAGAATGATTTCGCGAAGCTCGTCCATGCGCGGGGATATATGATTCTATTCATAAATGTGTTGGTCGTATAAACCAAATATTTTTATATGTTTTAATTATTTTCTCGCAGATGAACTCTGGAGAAGATTGCAAAATGTATATGGATGATCCGATTAAGCATATAGAATGTATCAAAAATGAATATATGAGTAGTCCTAAACGCACATTAGATGCCCTATCTTCTTCTTTAAAGAACATAGAACGAAATTTTCCCAAATATAATAGTTATTTGGCAGAATTTATCCAAAATGCCGATGATGTTGGCAGTCGTAATATAGTTATACGATTATATGAAGATAGGTTAGAAATCTATAATGATGGGAGAGAATTCTCATTTGAGGATGTAGAGAGTATATGTAGTATTGGTAACTCCTATAAAAACAAGGAGCACCATATAGGATACATGGGTGTGGGATTTAAGTCAGTATTTTTAATATCTAATGCACCGGAGATACATTCTGGAGAATATCACTTTAAATTTGATAAAAGTGAGTTTCCTGATGAAAATAAAGTTCCATGGCAAATAATACCCATATGGGTGAATGATAAAGTAGATCTTGGGGGCTACTCTACTCTTTTTATAATACCTTTTAAAATTAAAGGGCTCTCTAAAAAAATTTCTGAAGAAATAAAAAATGACATATCATCAAGATTGCTCTTATTTGTAAATAATATAGAAAAAATAGAAATACAAGATGAGATAAAAAAAACCTCTTTGATTTTTTCAAAGGAAAACTTAGAGAAAAAGGATGAATTCTCTATTTATAGATTGAAAGAACCAATTAGTGAAGATAATAAGGAAGATCATACAAATTGGGTTGTTTTTGGTATGGAATACGAGATTCCAGAGCATGTTAAAAATGATTACAATACAAAACTATGGGATAGATCAGACATCAAAAAAAGAGAGATTCGGGTGGCATTTAAATTGGATGATGATTTTAATTTAGTTCCAGAAGAATCGGGAACAGCGCACATGGGTGTATTTAGTTTTTTACCTCTAAAAGAAGTAGAAAGTGGTCTCAATTTTTTAGTTCATGGTGATTTCTTGACAAATGAAGGAAGAAGTGACATCAACAGAGATGCAGAGTGGAATAAGTACATAATAAAGAAAATAGAAGAGTTGATAAAAAATGTTGTTATTCCTAATTTTAAAACCAATGAAAAGTGGATAAAAAAATGCACGAAAGTATTATGCTCTAATGCGCAGGGGCATATCTTATTCAATGAATTGCGAGATAAGATAAATGAATATGTAAAAACAGAGCGGTGTATGGTGGTCTATACCCAACATGACGGGAAAATAAGTTATGAATTTGCAAATCCAGAAGATGTAGTTGGGATTAGTTATAGTGAAAAACTTAATAGATGGGAGGAAATTTTTGAAGTTAAGGATTTAGTTGATTATGTGTCCACACTTGATGAAATAAAAAAACTCTTACTATTTGATATTGAAATAGGTGATTGCATAAATATGGAGGTAATTTCTATGGGTTTCAATGCTCAACAAATATATGATGGACTTTTAAATTACATGAAATTTGAGGCAAATAGAAAAAATATTGATTTTTTTAAGAGAATTTATAAAGCAATGTATAACATATTGGATGGATATAAAACCAAAAATGGGATACCTAATAAGTACAAGAACAAAAGGCATGAGTTTGTTCTCACCTCAGAATGGGAACTAGTTAAGCATAGCGAGGTATATATTGATTGTGATAATATAATCTCAAAATACAACCAGAGCGAGTTAGTAAATGTGATCAAATCTAATATAAAAGTCATACATACTGGTTTGTGCGGAGATAGTGATATTATAAGTTTGTTTAAAGATCTGTTTGAAATCGAAAATTTAACAGAAGAAGAAATAGAGAATATTGTGAGAACTAAGAAAAATGAGGATTGGCTTAAGCAAATCACCAAAGAGGTTAAGCAAATCACCAAAGAGGACTGGGAAAACTTCGAAGAAAACAAAAAAATTGAAACAACAAGAAAAATTTTTAATTTGATGTGTGAAAACAAGCTAAATTTAGATTTAGATATTGTTAAAAATTATATCACCTTAAAAGCGAATGATGGAAAATGGCATAAACCTGAATACCTCGTCCTTCCAAAACGGTATAATCCGGATCATAACTTAGAGGAAATTTATAAGGCGGGATTATACGATGGTGATTTGCAATTTCTATCTGAGGAATATTTATCACTTTCTGAGGAAGTTAAAAAAATCAGCAATTTCATGAAAAAACTGGGCGTGGACTCACTAACTCAAGAAAGGAGTGTGAGTGAGAGGATAGGAATCCTTACAACTCTAAAATATGAAAAAGAAAATAAAAGAGATGCCCACGAAATAGGCCATTCTGAAGAAAAAACAAAGAAACATTATGATGTGGAGTCCAAAGATCATAGTGGAACTGAAAAGAGATGCATAGAGGTAAAATCCTCAAAGAATGATGCACCTATCACTTTTCACAAAAAAGAGTTTGATTTTTTATTTGGTGATGATGGAAATAGCAATTGTGTAAAATACATATATGTTGTTTTCGAGCCTTTGAAGAATCCTACATTATATATCTTCCCAATTAGTCATGTAAAAGAGGGTATAAATATAAAGGATATATCTATCTCCTTTAAGGATTTGAAAAAAAGTAAAAATGTGGATGTGTGGTACCCTTTACATTATAAGAGATAATTCTTGAAGCATGATTGGCGTTGATAAAGTTTTTTGAAATTCTTTCGCAACCCTTATCCCCTTCATTTCCATGCATTCCTATGAGATGCTGGATATTCGACGTGGATGACACCTTAGTGGAGTATGTGGATTTCGATTTCGAAGAGTGGTATATGTTCATAGCGGAGCCCGTGGCGATGGAGATGAACATTCCTTTGAATTTGGAGACATGGCGCGCCATGTTAGATGGAAGAATATCGAGAAAATACCCGGGAAAATGGGGAGACTGGAAAAAATTCTGGAGAGAAGTGGATAAGAGAAATCTGGAATACAGGAAAATGATGTTCTCGCAGGGGCGGTTGAAGAAGAATCGCGGAGTTGAAAAGATTTCCGAGCTTCGAGGGATAAAGATAGCTTGGAGCGCATCATCGAAGGAATGCGTGGAATTTGTGCTGGAGAACTTGGGAATTGCAAATTTATTCAACGCGATATTCGGCAAAGACTACATGGATTACAAATTCATCGAAGATATCAAGCCCCGACCCGGACTTCTCAAAGAGATAAGGAGAATTTACGGGTGCGAAGAATGCTATGTAATTGGCGATTCCGAGAAAGATATGAAAGCGGCCGAGGGGGCGAATTGCGAGGGGATAAGGGTTGAAAATGGAAATATAGAATCGATAATTAATTCTTTGATTTCGAGGCGATGATTTCCTGAACCAATCGAGCAGCCAATATTGATGTTTGCCCGTTGTCGTACTCGGGATTAACTTCCACGATGTCCGCACCTATCAATTTCGGAGCTAAAATGTTTATTATTTTTTTCACATCCATTGGGCTCAATCCGAAAAATTCAGGGGTTCCCGTGCCCGGGGCGAACTCTGCGCTTATACCATCGATGTCAATGCTCAGATAGACCTTATCCACGTTTAATTTTTTCAAAGTGATCTCGATGGCTTTTTCCACGCCCATCTCCATAATTTGATACGATGTCAGGAATTCATAGCCCAGGCGCTTCGCATCTTCCACCTCTTCTTCCGATATTGATCTTATTCCCAGTGCGAAAATTTTCCCGTTTAAAATTTTAAAGGCCCTGCGGGCCCAAGCGGCGTGGCTCCACTTCGTTCCTAAGTATTGGTCTCTGAAATCTCCGTGTGCGTCTATGAATATTATTCCCGTATTCTCCGGAAGAGCCATGGCCACTCCCGCGGATATGGAGTGCTCCCCACCCAACATTATTGGGAATTTTCCCTCGGAGAAGAATTTGTCCGCGTAGAATTTCACCGCATCTATGACTTCTTCCACCCCGCAGTCCTCATCCAAAGAGATAATATGGCCGAAGTCGTGAATTCCTATTTCACCTAACGATAAATTATGCTCCACTAAGTAATTTTCCAGATTGTAAGAAGCCTTCCGGATTTCATCGGGGCCGAATTTGGAGCCATGGCGAAATGAGGATGTGGAATCGAACGGCACGGAAAAAATAACAAAGCGGGAATTTTCGTAGTCTTCCGTTGCGTCGGAAAAATGGAGAAGCATTTCAGGATACCTTCATGAGCTTTCTCTTGCCCATTGCTTCCCAGTACTGCGCGTTCTTTCCCGGCTCCACTTGGTCCTTTAATTCTTCAGGCACTGGAATTTCGAATGTCTCGAATGTTTCCGAGTCCATAAGCTGAACCTCATCGCCCATCACCGCTAAAATCTGAGCGTCCCTCTTCTCTATGATTGGAACCTTGACCTTGTGCTTTACCGGATATACAACGCTCCTCTTCTGCCCGTCGAAGACGCCTATCGCCACGATCCTCGCCTTCGCTTCTCCGTGCTTCCCCGGCTTGCTGGTTGTCATCTCCACGATCTTGCACGGCTCGTCATCTATCACCATGTATCCGCCAACTTTGAGATTTCTAACTTCCGTATCCTTCCACGACATATTGCACCACTCAATGGTTAATAGCATCCTATTTATATAGATTTTGCAGCGCACTATGGGAAAACTTAAATCCCCGGCAATCCGAATTCTTTATATACAAAATGCCATTACACTCCAAAAAAGTTAGCCAGACGCATTGGGCAACTGGATAAGGCCCAGCACCCGCAGCCAAGCGGCGTTTTGGCTCGCGGAAACAGGCGTCACGGCTAATGGCGAGGTGAATCGAAATGGGAAGTGCACATCATCCGAGACGTGGCTCTATGGCATATTATCCGCGCAAGCGAGCGAAGAGTATAGTTCCGAGAATAAGGACTTGGCCTGAGATTGAGGACGGCCCGAGAATACAGGGCTTCGCAGGCTACAAAGCGGGAATGACACACGTGATGACTGTTGACTGGAGAAAGAAAACAACCACCGCAGGTCAGGAGATTTGGACTCCGGTGACCGTTATTGAGGTTCCACCCATGAAGGTGGCCGCCGTGCGTTTTTATCTTCGAGACATGTACGGCCTGAAGAGCGTGGGGGAGATATGGGCCGAGAATTTGGATGAGGAGTTGAAGAGAAGGATACCCATGCCCAAGGAGAGCAGGGGCAGGGTTCCAAAGGAATTCGACGAAGTTAGGATTGTTGCTTACACCCAGCCCAAGATGGTTAGCGGTGTGCCCAAGAAGGCTCCGGATCTCATGGAGATAAGGGTCGGAGGGGGCACCGTGGAGGAGCGCAAAGATTACGCCATGAACCTTTTGGGCAAGGAAATCAAGTTTTCGGATTTCAAGACCAATGGTAAATTTGTGGATGTTATCGGCATAACCAAGGGCAAGGGGTTCCAAGGCCATGTTAAGAGGTTCGGCGTGAAGCTCCTGAGCCATAAGAACAGTAAGCATCGCAGGATGATAGGTACCCTTGGTCCGTGGCATCCCGACTGGGTTCGCTACACCGTCCCGCAAGCGGGCCAAACGGGTTTCCATCAGAGGACCGAGTACAACAAGAGGATAATCAAGTTCGTGGACTTAGTGGATAAAGAGGGAGAAAAGAAATTGGAGAGCGAAATCACTCCCGAAGGCGGATTTCTGCATTATGGAGAAGTGAAGAACCCATACGTTCTCGTTCACGGCTCGGTGCCCGGGCCCGCAAAGCGCTTGGTTCGCTTCAGGGATCCTGTGAGGCAGACTCTGGAGGATGTTGACGATATCGAAGTTACTTATGTTTCCAGAGAATCCAAGCAGGGGGTGTGATAAATGAAGGTCAATGTTTACACAATTGATGGCGGAATAAAGGGTCAGGTGGAACTTCCCGAGCAGTTCAATTATCCATATCGCCCTGACCTGATAAGGATGGCAGTTCGCGTGTTCCAATTGAATAGGGTTCAGCCCCATGGAATCAAAGAAGGCGCCGGGATGAAGGTTGCCTCCTCGTGGGGCCCTGGACACGGAATTTCCAAGATGGTTCCCCGCATAGGGAGTTCTTCCAGGGGAGCAAATCTCCCCAACGTGCGCGGCGGACGCGCGGGCCATCCTCCAACAACGGAGAAGATATGGAAGAGGAAGATGAACAAGAAGATGAGGAGAATGGCGAAGTACAGCGCATTATCTATGACGGCCAACAAGGTTATGGTTATTAAGAGAGGTCACAAGTTCAACGAGGAGCTCACGCTTCCAGTTGTTGTCGAGGATAAGTTCGAAGAGATTAACAGGGTTAAGAACGCCATTGAAGTTCTTAAGAAGATGGGTCTGTACGATGATGTGCTTCGCGCAAGCGTCAAGAGGGTGCGCGCGGGCAAGGGAAAGATGCGCGGAAGAAGGTACAAGAAAAAGAAGAGTCTGCTATTGGTAGTCAAGAACAAGGAGAATGTGAAGAAGGGCTTCGGAAATCTGCCCGGCGTGGACATAGTGACGCCCGCGGAGCTCAACGCGGAGATTTTGGCTCCAGGAACTCATGCAGGAAGGCTGACCGTGTTCACAGAGGGTGCAATCGAGGAATTAAGGGGGTGGACTGAATGACTTTCCATCCAACGAAGGTTCTTCTCAAGCCTTACGTGACTGAAAAAACATTATTGATGATAGAGAAGGAAAACAAGCTTACTTTCATAATTGCGAAGGATGCAACGAAATCGCAGGTGAAGCACGCCGTGGAGAATCTATTCGATGTGAAGGTGGACAAGGTGAACATAACAATATCTCGTTACGGAAAGAAGGCAATAATAAAGCTCAAGAAGGAGTACAGCGCCGAGGAACTCGGCATGCGCTTGGGCATATTCTGAGGTGGTGTGAATGGGTAAGAGGATAATACCACAGAGAAGAGGTCGCGGAACATCCCGCTACAGGGCGCCTAGCCACAGGTACGCTGGTAGGCCAAGGATACCTAACGTGGATTCGGGTAAGGGCTATGTGAAGAGAATATTCCATGACCCGGGTCATACTACTCCTCTCGCGGAAATAGTGTTAGATAACGGTGAGAAATTTTTAATGCTCGCTCATTTGGGTATGTACGAAGGTCAGGAGATAGAGATCGGATCCAACGCCAAGGTTGTTCAGGGAAACATACTCCCTCTCGGTTCCATACCTGAGGGTGTGCCCATATACAACATAGAGAAGAACTGGGGAGACGGCGGCAAGTTTGTGAGAAGCGGCGGTGCGTCCGCGCAGGTCGTGACGCATGGTGAGAAAACAACGGTGCAGATGCCCTCTGGTGAGTTTAAGATGTTTGACCCCAGAAGCAGAGCGGTTGTTGGTATAATAGCCGGCGGAGGTAGGAAAGATAAGCCAATGCTCAAGGCAGGTAAAGTTTATCACGCTTGGAGATCAAAGGCCCGCAAGCATGTGCAGGTTCGCGGAGTTGCTATGAACGCCGTTAATCACCCGCATGGTGGCGGCAATCATCAGCATGTTGGCAGACCTAGCACCGTGTCGAGGCACGCGCCTCCGGGCAGGAAGGTAGGAAGATTGTCCCCCAAGAAGAAAAAGAAGAAGAGGTGAATTAGATGGCTAAAAAGCTGATTACCAATGCAAAGGCCGCAAGGAGGAAAAAGAGGAAGAGGCACACAGTAGCCATGGGTCGCATGAAGGAGTTCTCCTATCGCGGCTACTCGTTGGAAGAATTAGAAAAGATGAATTTCGACGAATTCGCAGCACTGCTTCCCGCGAGGGGAAGGAGAACGCTCAAAAGGGGCTGGGACGAAGAGCGCATGAAGGTGGTTCGGAAGATAATCGCCTCCGACGGGAGCAAGCCTGTTAGGACGCACAGGAGAGATATAATAATCCTTCCTCAGTTTGTGGGAAAGAGGGTTGCAGTTTACAACGGCAAGGAATTCGTTGAAGTGGACATCAAGCCTGAGATGATTGGTCACTATTTGGGTGAATTCGCTCTAACACGCAAAGAGGTGAAGCATAGCGGTCCTGGTGTGGGTGCAACCCGCAGCAGTAAGTTCGTGCCGCTGAAGTGAGGTGATTAAATGCCATACAGCATAAAGGTTGAAGGAGATAAATATGCGAAGGCCTTCGGGAGAAATCTTCCAATCTCCCTGAAGGATTCCGTGAACCTTTGCCGCGCTCTGAAGGGAATGCGCCTCGAGGACGCGAAGGATTACTTGGAAGACGTGATAAAGAAGAAGAGGGCGGTTCCTTATTTCAGATATCTGGATTCGGTGTCACACAGGAAAGGAATGGGTTCAGGGAAATACCCAGTGAAAGAAGCAAAGCACATACTCAAAGTTCTAGAGAACGCTGAGGCTAATGCGGAGGATAAAGAGTTAGACACGGACAACGTGTACATAATGCACATAGCTGCTCACAAGGGAGAGGTGTACAAGAGATACATGCCCAGAGCGCAGGGAAGATCCACAGAAATAAGAAGGGATATGGTTCACATCGAAGTGATTCTGGAGGAGAGAGAGGAGAAGGAGGAATGAGCATGGATGAGAGAAAGTTTGTCAAGGAAAACCTCAATCGTATGCTAATAAAAGAATTTGTTATGCAAGAGGTAAGGAGCGCAGGATTCGGTGGAATGGAGATTCAGAGAACTCCTCTCGGGACGCGCATTATTCTCGAAGTGGAGCGCCCGGGCCTCGTGATTGGAAGAAAAGGCTCGAAGATAAAGGAATTGACTGATGTTCTACAATCAAAGTTCGGCGTGGAAAATCCTATGATTGAGGTTAAAGAGAGTGAGAATCCCTATCTGAACGCTCAAATAATGGCTGAGAAGTTAGCTTCCGCTCTTGAGAGAGGATGGCATTTCAGGCGCGCCGGGCATTCCACGCTTAGAAGAATCATGGAGAATGGTGCCAAGGGTGCCCAAATCATAATCTCTGGAAAATTAACGGGGGATAGATCAAGGACTGAAAAATTTACCAAGGGTACCGTGAAATACTGCGGTCATACGGCGGAGATGGTTCGCGTTGGATACGCTACCGCGAAGACCAAGCCGGGTATAATTGGGGTCACAGTGAAAATCATGCCTCCAGAAGTCAAGCTTCCCGATGAGATAAACATCCTCGGGCCCAGGTCAAAGGGAGAGGAGAAGGGGGAAAAAGAGGAAAAAGGGGAAGTGAAAGAAGAAGTGAAAGAGGAAAAGAAAGAAAAAAAGAAACCCGAGAATGAAGAGAAGAAGCCCGAGGCAAAGGAGAAAAAAGAGGATAAGGAGCAAAAGAAAGAAGAGGTGAATAAAGATGCCGAAGGAATTGAAGGCAAAGCAGATAAGGGAAATGAGCCACGAGGAAAGGCTGAAGAAGCTCAGTGACCTGCGAGAAGAGCTCATGCACGAGATGGGCGTCAGCGCCATGGGTGGTGCGCCGGTGAGCCCGGGTAAGATAAGGAGTTTAAAGAGACAGATTGCAAGGCTGCTCACCGTGATGAACGAAGAAGGTGCAGAATGATGAATTTCAGATATCTGGAGACACATGAACTAATCGGACTCAAATGCGAGGTTGTTGATTCGACCAATTATTTGCAGGTGGGAATCGAAGGTATAGTGGTTGATGAAACGAAAAACATGCTCGTGATCGAAACTCCCAATGGGAGAAAGATGATACAGAAAAGGGGAGCAAAGTTCATGTTCAAAGAGGGTGAAAAATCCAGGATAATAATTGGCGATAAAATAAATTACAGACCGCATGAAAGGACCAAGAAGGTAATATGGAGGCGAAGAAAATGGTGAGAGATATTGGAATCGACGCGAAACCGCCGGAGAAAGAATGCGATGATCCAAATTGCCCGTGGCATGGTAATTTGAAGGTGCGTGGGCAGATAATGGAAGGAATAGTGATTTCCGATAAGATGGATAAGACCATAGTTGTGGAGAGGGAATATTTGAGATACAACAAGAAGTACGAAAGATATGAGAAGAAAAGGTCGAGGTACCATGTTCACAATCCTCCGTGCATAGATGCGAAGGTTGGTGATCATGTTCGATTTATGGAATGTAGGCCTCTGGCCAAGAGCGTCAGTTTCGTTGTGGTTGAAAAGAGGTGAATGAGATGAAGGGAATTGCAGGTAATCAGAGTCGCGGACTTCCGACGGGCGCCCAATTGGTGTGTGCGGACAATACGGGTGCCAAGGTAGTGGAGATTATTCAGGTTCTGAATTTCCACACTACTGCTAGGCAGTACCCCACAGCGGGCGTTGGTGACATGGTCATAGTTAGCGTTAAGAAAGGCTCTCCGGACATGAGGAAGAAGGTGTTTCCGGCAGTGATCATAAGGCAGAAAATGCCATTCAAGAGGGCAGATGGGACAGTTGTTCAATTCGAAGACAACGCATGCGTAATAACCACAAAGACAGGAGAGACGAAGGGAAGCGAGATAAAGGGGCCGGTGGCAAGAGAAGCCACGGAGAGATGGCCCAGAATAGCTGCAATTTCCAGCATAATTGTGTGAGGTGATGGTTATGGTTTCACATCAGCCAAGGAAGCAAAGAAAAATGATTTACGAGGCTCCGAAGCACAGGAGACAGAAGATGATGAAGGCGCATCTTTCGCAGAATCTTTACGAAAAATACGGGATGAGAAATTTAGTCGTAAGGAAGGGAGACATAGTGCGCGTTATGCGCGGCAAATTTAAGGGGCATGAGGGAAAGGTAGTGGAGGTGAATCTCAAGAACATGAAGATTGCCGTCGAGGGTGTCACTATTAGAAGGACGGATAACAAGAGCGTTCAGTTCTGGTTGGACCCGTCCAACGTGGAAATAATCAAGCTGGAGCTCAGCGATCGCAAGAGGAAGGAAAAGATATACTCCATCGCAGAGGAAAGAAGAGGAACAATAGTGGAGGAGGAAGAGGAAATCGAAGAAAATGAGGAAGGAAATGAAGAAGAGGCCGAGGAAAATGAAAAAGGCGAGGGAGAAGTTGAGAATGGTGAAGAAGAGATAGAGGATAAAATTGAGGAAAATGAAGAAGAGGTGAGCGATAATGAGTAACCACATAAAGCGCCTTGCAGCTCCGAAGATGTGGAAGATACCTAGGAAGGAATATCCATTCGTTATTAAACCGTCTCCGGGGCCACATGCGGCGGAGCAATCGTTGCCGCTGTTAATCGTCCTAAGGGATATATTGAATGTTGCGGACAACAGGAGAGAGGCCAAAAAAATAGTGGCGTCGAGGGCAGTTAAAATTGACGGGAGGGTCGTAACCGATCTCAAGTTCCCGGTTGGATTCATGGATGTCATATCTCTGGGCGGAAAGAATTATCGTGCAATGTACGATGTTCGCGGCAATATCAGGGTTTTAGAGATTCCTGAGGATCACGCGGAGTGGAAGCTCGTGAGGATAGAGAACAAAACCGCGGTAAAGGGCGGAAAAATCGCATTGAATCTCCACGATGGGAGGAATATTGTGCTCGATAAGAACCAGTACAAGACGGGGGATGTACTGAAGATAAAGGTACCAACTCAAGAAATCATCGGGCATTATCCCCTAAAAGAAGGAAGTGTGGCCATGATTATAAGCGGCTCGCATCGCGGTCAGGTTGCGCATATAAAGGAATATCGCGTTACCAAGAGCGCATCGGATAACATAGTGGAATTCGAAGAGGGATTCGAGACAATCAAGAAGAACGTGTTCGTGGTGGGCGTGGGCAAGCCTGAAGTGGCAATACCTGAGGTGAGTGCCCTATGAAGGAAGAGAAGATGAATAATCCCATGAGGAAGATTCAGATAGACAAAGTGGTGGTGAACATAGGCGTGGGAGAAGCCGGGGAGAAATTAAGGAGGGCGGAGAAGGTCATAGATATTCTCACCGGAGCAAAGCCCGTCCACCTCAAAGCAAGGAAAACCATCAGGGATTTCAACATACGCAAGGGTTTGCCCATTGGAATCAAAGTCACGCTCAGGGGTAAAAAAGCTGAGGAATTCTTGAAGAAAGCACTGTGGGTTCGGGACTACAAGGTTCCCAATTACTCGTTCGATGCGCAGGGCAATCTGAATTTCGGGATTTCCGATTACACTGAGTTTGAAGGGGTGAAATACGACCCCGACATAGGTATATTCGGTATGGACATAAGCGTGGTGTTCAAGCGCCCCGGCTACAGGGTGTCCAGAAGAAGGATAAAGAGAGCCAAGGTGCCCATGAGGCACAGAGTGCAGAGGGAAGAGGCCATGCAGTACATGCGTGAGAACTTTAACCTCAACATACTGGAGGTGGAATAATGGTGCGAGTGGTTCTCAGGCCAAAGAAGAAGTTCGGCAGAAGCGAAGGATGCGTGAGATGTGGTAGAAAGAGAGGAGTCATAAGGAGATACGGACTCAGGCTCTGCAGGCAATGCTTCCGAGAGGTTGCCTACGAGTTAGGATTCAGAAAATATTCGTGAGGTGGTAAAAAATGCAGAATGATCCACTTGGAGATGCTCTTTCGAAGATGAACAACGCCGCCATGGCGGGAAGGAGGGAAATAGAGATAAGGCCTGCTTCGAAGCTCATAGGCAGGATACTGAAGATAATGGAAGAGCACGGTTACGTTGAAGAGTTTGAATATGTGGAAGACGGAAGAGGCGGCACGTTCAGGGTGAAATTAAGCGCAACTATAAACAAGTGCGGAGCTATAAAGCCCAGATTCTCCGTGAAGAAGGACCAGATGGAAAAGTTCGAATCAAGGTACCTTCCGGCTCAAGACTTCGGAATATTGATAATTACAACGAATCGCGGAGTAATGACCCACAGCGAGGCTAAGAAGATGGGTGTGGGTGGAAAGCTCTTAGCGTATGTGTACTGAGGTGATTGAGAATGCCGGTAGCACATGAAATCAAACATAAAATCAAAATCCCCGATGGAGTTAACGTGACATACGAGAATTTCATCTTGAAGGTGAAGGGCCCCAAAGGCGAGCTTGAAAGGGAATTCAAGCATGATCGCGTTGATTTAAATATTGAAGATGGGAAGATAGTGATATACTGCGCGCTTCCGAAGAAGAAAGACTATGCGTTGGCGGGCACGTGGAAAGCGCATGTAAACAATATGTTGAAGGGAGTCACCGAGGGATTCGAGTACCATCTGAAGATTTTGTACGCGCACTTCCCTATGAAGGTTAGCGTGAAGGGAGATAAGGTGGTAATCGAGAATTTCTTAGGAGAGAGAGCTCCTAGGTATGCGAAGATATTTGGAGATGCTAAAGTGGAAATCAAAGGAGACACAGTGGTGGTAAAGAGCGCAAACAAAGAGCATGCTGGACAGACCGCCGCGAATATTGAAAGGGCTACTAAAATTAAGGATAGAGACCCGCGTGTATTCCAGGACGGAATATACATAGTTAAAAAGGGGTGAAATAAATGGTAAAAGCAAAGCCAAAACTTACCGATGAGGAAAAGAGGCTCCTGAGGCTCCGCAACGAGATGAATCGCAGAAGACCTAAATTTAGAAGGCAGGAATGGTTCCGCTACAAGAGATTGGGCGACTCTTGGAGAAAGCCCAAGGGCAAGCATTCCAAGTTGGGAAATCACAAGGGCTACCGTCCGCCCGTGGTGGATTCAGGATACAGGAATCCGAAAAAGGTGCGCGGTTTGCATCCTTCCGGGTTCAAGGAAGTGCTGGTTCACAATCCTGCTGAGGTTGAAAAGGTCAATCCAGAGAGGGAAGCCATAAGAATCGCGAGCAGAGTCGGGATGAAAAAGAGATTGGAGATCGAGAAGAAAGCTAAGGAATTAGGGATAAGGGTTCTCAATCCGCATCTCACTGAGCAAGGGGGTGAGGAATGATGGACGTGAGGTTCCAGAGAAGGTTAGCAGCGGACATATTCAAATGCGGTGAAGATAGAGTTTGGCTGGATCCTAATGCCCTCGATGAAATAAAAGAGGCGGTGACTCGAGAAGATGTGAAGATGCTCATAAAGAGAGGTCTCATAAAGAAGAAGCAGGTGAAGGGTACCTCAAGAGTGAGGGCTAATTACATAAAGAGGCAGAAGGAGAAAGGTCTCAGGAGTGGGCACGGATCTAGAAAGGGCAAGAAGTACGCAAGGTACCCCCGCAAGCAGAGGTGGATGAAGAACATAAGGTCAATAAGGAGAACCCTCAGGGATTTGAGGGACAGCGGCAAGATTGATAAGCATACTTATCGCAGGTTCTACTTGCTTGCAAAGGGCGGCACGTTCAAAAATAAGAATCATCTCCTCATGCACATGAAGGCAGAGGGTTATATTAAGGAGGAATGAAAATGGCAGAGAATGCAATATACAGAGTGAAGATGAGGAGAAGAAGGGAAGGAAAAACTGATTACAGAAAGCGTCTGGCACTGCTCAAATCGGGAATACCGAGGGCAGTTGTTAGGAAGACCAATAGCAGGATAATAGTTCAAATTGTGGAGTATCGTGAGGATGGAGATAGGATCCTCGTGAATGTTACATCGGATATGCTCAAAAAGCACGGGTGGAATCGTTCGTACAAGAGCATTCCTGCAGCTTATCTCACGGGTTACCTTGCGGGAAAGGAAGCTTTGAAGAAGAACATAGATGAGGCAGTTCTCGATATCGGGCGCCATCCGGCAATTGAGGGTTCTAAGTTATTTGCGGCCCTCAAGGGCTTGGTGGATGCAGGAGTCGAAATTCCGCACAGTGAAGAGGTATATCCATCCGATGAGAGAATAGCGGGAAAGCACATTGGCGAGGATGTGGAAAAAATGTTCAACGAAGTGAAATCTAAACTGGAGGTATGAATATGACCTGGGAACCCAAAACAATGTTAGGCAAACTGGTTGTCGAGGGAAAGATAACCTCCATGTCGCAGGCTCTCAGGAGCAATTTGCCACTCAGGGAGCCGGAGATAGTGGACGCGCTTCTTGGCGACACGCTTCAAGATGAGGTTATTGATGTTCGTATGGTTCAAAGAATGACCGATAGTGGTAGAAGGACGAAGTTCTCCGTGATGGTAGCGGTAGGCAATGGAGATGGATTTGTGGGAATTGGAACTGCAAAGGCCAAGGAAGTGGGAGCGGCCATAAGAAAAGCCATAGAAAACGCGAAATTAAATATCATAGAGATTAAGAGAGGCTGCGGCTCTTGGGAGTGCGGTTGTGGTATGCCGCACTCTGTGCCATTCAAAGTGACCGGTAAATGTGGTTCTGTTCGTGTGACTCTCAAGCCAGCGCCCAAGGGTGTGGGTCTTGCGGTAGGAGATGTGGCAAAAATAATCTTGCGCCTCGCGGGAGTTAAGGATGTTTGGGGTTTCACCCAAGGCCACACCAAGACCACGGTCAATTACGCCGCAGCAACCTTCGATGCTCTTAGGCAAACGACAATCGTTAGGATCAACAACAGGTTAATTATGCCAATTTACAAAGGAGGTGTAGAGGATGTTCGCAGTGATCAGAGTTAGAGGCAGAACTGGAATAAGATGGGATATTGAGGACACTTTGAAGATGCTTAATCTAACGAGGATCAATCATTGCGTTTTGATTCCAGATAACCCATCGTATCGGGGAATGCTTCAGAAGGTGAAAGATTACGTTACATGGGGAGAAATAAACGAAGAAGTTGCAGTGAAATTGATTAGAAAGAGAGGGCGCTTGATGGGAGACAAGGAGATCACGGATGAGTACATTAAGGAGAATTTGGGTTATGAGAGCGTGGAAGAATTTGCGAAAGCTCTTGTTTCTGGAAAAGCTCTCTACAAGGATATACCCAACGTGAAGCCAATTTTCCGCTTACATCCCCCGTTGAAGGGTTGGGAAAAAACCAAGAGGCATTTCATAGAAGGCGGTGCTCTTGGATACCGCGGGGATAAAATCAACGATTTGATACTTAGAATGCTGGGACCCGGAGGTGAAGGAAATGGCGAAAACTAAATCTAGAAAGATGAGAGGCTCAAACACTTACGGTCATGGAAGAAAGGGTAGAAGAGGAAAAGGTAGGAAGGGTGGAAAGGGACTTCCAGGAATTGGTAAGCACCACTGGAGCTATGCAATAAAGCATCCCGAGTATCTCTGGGGAAATCACGGATTTACATCTCATCATCCTAAAGAAGAGATAAATGCGATAAACGCGGGAGTATTGAACGAAAACATTGAGGAAATGGTGGAAAAGAAGCTTGCCTTGTACGATGGAGATAAATACGAAGTTGACCTGAGCATACTTGGCATCAACAAACTTCTTGGCAAGGGAAAAGTGGACAAGAAGATGATAGTTAAGGTTAAATATGCCAGTAAGATTGCGGTAGAGAAAATCCAGGAGGCAGGTGGTGAAGTAATCAATGCCTGAGGAAGATATCCCTAGGAAGAAGGGTGTGGCCCTTCCAGTCGCTATCTCTTGGTTCATCTTTGCGTACCTTTATTTCTCTATTGCGGAGTGGAAACTCTTAGGATTCATGGATTTCATAAACAAGGTAATCGTGGGTCGCTGGCTCGATTTCCTCATATTCTCTCTTTGGAGTGTTCCTCTATTTGCACTGACCTATTTGATGCTCTCTTACGGCGGTGAGAAAAGCAAACTGTACGGATTGGAGCCGGTAATAAATTATCTCCCAATAATTAAAAAACCGAAGGGCCACGTGCATTTCAAGCAGAAACTCACATGGACAATCCTTACCCTTCTTCTCTATTTCTCCCTCACCAATATTTATATATATGGCGTGGATCAACAGAAAGTAGTTGATCTTTTCGCATCTTTCAGAGCTATAATGGCCGGAGCATCCGGCTCGCTCATGCACCTCGGAATAGGACCAATCGTGACTGCGAGCATAATAATGCAGTTATTCGTGGGTGCGAAGATATTTAACATAGATCTCACGGATGAGAAGGACAAAGCCATATATCAGGGAACACAAAAGCTTCTGGTCATAATAATGATATTCGTGGAAGCTATCCCTCAAGTATTTGGCTATTTGCAGCCATCAAACTCTTTCGTTTCTGGCTTGAACTCTTTTGCGCCTGGATACGGAGATTTCTTGGCGAAGTTCATAATAGTAATACAACTATTCTTTGGCTCGTACATAGTGTTTCTGATGGATGAACTCGTATCCAAATGGGGCATCGGTTCGGGAATATCTCTTTTCATTGCAGCCGGTGTTTCTCAGGCCATATTCACCGGTACAGTGAACTGGATTCCTTCTAATGAAAACATGCCTGTTAGCATCGCAAATCCCCCCAGTGGGTGCATTCCCAAAACGATTTACATCTTGCAGAATTCTTCCGCCGGCCAATTGTTTGCAGGGGGAATTGAGAGGATACTCTTTGCTCCACCTAACCCCATAATCGCACTCTTGGGAACGACTATAATCTTCTTCCTGGTGGCTTACGCTGAGAGTACCAAGATTGAATTACCTCTAGCGCACGAGCGCGCCCGCGGTGCTCGCGGAAGATATCCAATAAAACTGATGTACTCTTCGAACATTCCTGTCATTTTAACCTCCGCGCTTCTAGCGAATGTGGCGATGTGGTCAATGCTCTTCTGGTCAAATCCAACGCTGAGCAAGGTTCCAGTTCTGGGTCATAATCCTTGGATAGGCGAGTATCCAACGCCGGAGCAGGCACAACAGTGGGGAATACAGACAACCACACCCATAGGTGGCCTTGCGTATTATCTGAACCGTGTCCGTGGTTTGTCTTACTGGCTTTTGCCATTAATGAACCCCCAGCGTTACTATCAGGTGTTCACATACCAAACTTATTGGGAACTCGTTTTGCATGTGATAGTCTATGTTACCTTTATGATTGGCATGAGCATTCTGTTCGCAAAATTCTGGATTGAAACAGCGAACATGAACGCGAAGGCCATTGCGAAGCAGATTCAATCCAGCGGGATGCAAATTCCTGGATTCAGGAGGAGTCCGGCTGTGCTTGAGAAGATATTAAACAAGTATATTCCCGCTGTGACCATTCTCAGCGGAGCTCTGGTTGGTGCCCTTGCTGCTTTTGCGGATCTCATAGGTACGGTCGGTAATACTTCTGGTACCGGAGTTCTGCTTACGGTGGGTATCATGATTCAGTTCTACGAAGCCATGGGTAAGGAGCAGCTGATGGAGATGCATCCTGTCATAAGGCAGTTCTTCGAGTGATGGCTATGCGTGTGATAGTTGCAGGAGTTCCAGGAGCAGGAAAGACGAGTATAATGGAAGCGGTAGCTAAAAAAACGAATCATAAGATTGTGAACTATGGTACCGTGATGTTGGAAATTGCCAAAGAAAAAGGTCTTGTGGAGCACAGAGATGAGATGAGAAAATTACCCATTTCAGAGCAAAAGGAGATTCAAAGGGAAGCTGCCAGAAAAATTGGGGGAATGAAAGATATAATTGTGGATACTCATCTCACCATTAAAACACCTAGTGGGTACTTCCCTGGGCTTCCTGTATGGGTTCTTGAAGAGATAAAGCCCGATTTGATAGTTGTTGTTGAAGCCAATCCATACGAAATAATAAGGAGGAGAAAGGCAGATACAACTAGGCTTCGAGATTTTGAAACCCAGGACGATATTAAGGAGCACTTAGACGCCAACAGGTACGCGGCATTTACTTGCTCAGTTCTAACTGGTGCACCGGTGATGATTCTTATTAATAGGGATGGTATGCTGGAGCAATCGGTGGAGAGATTCATGGGGGCTTTTAAGTGACCGAGGAAAATGATGCTGTTGAAAGGACACCGCAGCAGAATTCTTCGAGTATGTACTTTATGATTTTCTTCCTATTGATGATGGTTCTCTTTATCCCCGGGTTGAGAACCGCTCTGGGCGTGGCTGCGGGATTCGTTTTAAATCCTCTTTTCTCTTTTGGAGGAAAATACCCAATTTACACCATTTTGGCATCTGGATTCGTGCTCACGCTCATCAACGTCTGGGCCAGGCATCATTACACCGACTGGATAAAAATGGCCAGGGTTCAGGCGAAGATGAAGGCATTCAACAAAGTGTACAGAGAGGCGATGATGAAGCAGGACATGGCGAAGATGGAAAAGCTGAAAAAATTGCAGACGCAATACATGGCGGAGAGCATGGAATCTCAATCTCAGATGATGAAAGCCACCACAATCACTTTCCTGATTGTCATTGCCATATTCTCATGGCTCTGGATATTCATGCAGGGCATTGCATCCTACACTCTAATGGCTGTGCCTTGGAGCTTTGCCGTTGATATGAATCAATCACTGATTTTTCCTTACTGGCTCTGGATTTACTCGGCTGTAACTATGCCTCTAGCTTGGGTGGTGCAATACATATTCAAGTATTTTGAGTTCCGCAAAAAGTTGGAAGAAGAGTATCCTGAAGAGGTTGTGGAGGATGAGAATTACAATTAGTGGCCCTCCAGGAAGCGGAAAGACCACGGTTGCAAAGCGTCTCTCGCAGAAAATCGGGTATCCTCTAATTTCCGGAGGTGAGATTTTCAGGGGTATGGCGAAGAAGATGAACATGAGCTTAGTGGAGTTCAGCAAATACGCCGAGGAGAATCCAGAGATAGATTACAAGATAGATGATGAGATAGCGAGAAGGGCCAAGGAGATGGAGAATGTAATCATCGATTCCCGGCTCTCCGGGTGGATTATGGTCAGAAATGGGATAAATGCTTTTAAAATATTCATCGACGCATCCCGCGAGATAAGGGCTAAGAGAATTCAGGAGCGCGACGGGGGGAATTTTGAGGAAGTGATGCGCGACATGGTGTTTCGGGAAGAGAGCGAGAAGAAGAGATACAGGGAGCTTTACGGAATAGATTTTGACGACAAGAGCATATACGACTTAGTGGTTAATTCGGACACCATGAATCCCGAGGAAATCGTTTCTTACATCATGGGGGAGTTGGGATGGAAGTAGAAGAGCTATTGAATTTCGGGGTAGTTATTGTGGACAAGCCTCGGGGCCCAACGAGCCATCAGGTGAGCGCGTGGGTTCGTAAAATACTGAATGTGAACAAAACTGGCCATGCCGGAACCCTCGATCCGAAGGTCACCGGTGTGCTTCCGGTCGCGCTGAATCGCGCCACCAAAATAATAAATGTTCTTCACTATCTTCCCAAGGAGTACATCGCCGTTATGCGTTTGCACTCCAATTTGGATGAATCGCTAATAAAGGAGAGGTTCGAGGAATTCACCGGAGAGATATATCAGATTCCTCCCGTTCGAAGCGCGGTGGCCAGAAGACTCAGAAAGAGAAAGGTTCACGAGCTGGAATTTATGGAAATGCTCGACGATTTGGTTTTATTTCGTGCCAAGGTGGAATCCGGAACATATATCCGTTCTCTATGCAGGGATATTGGTGACTCTCTCTGCGTTGGAGCGCACATGGAAGATTTGCGAAGAATATCCACAGGGCAATTCAGAGAGGAGGATGCCGTTTCTCTCACTGATCTATTGGATGCCTACGTGTTTTGGAAAGAGGACGGAGATGAATCTCTACTCAAGAAATTCATAAAGCCCGGAGACGAGATTCTCTCATTTTTGCCCAAAATAGTGGTGAAAGAGAGTGCTTTTGAGAATTTGGCCAAGGGCGCACCCCTCTACAAGCCGGGCGTCGTGGAGATGCCCGAGCTAAATCCCGGGGAGCTCTGCACCGTTTACACTGAGGATGGCAAATTTATCTCTCTTTCCAAAGTGGTTTTAGAGGGCGAGGTGGTGGCCAAGCCCGAGCGGGTTATAGTGAGCGCCGAGAAATGAAAGTTTTATCTTATGCAATACCATGCACCCGTATGACCTCGATTATGAAAAAAATAGACGAGATGCAAGATGAGATAGTGAATTTTATGGTGGACATGATAAGAATCAAGGCCGTGAACCCAGTTTCCGGTGGGGAGGGAGAATTGAAAAGGGGCGAGTGGCTGGAGAAAAAATTGAAGGAGATATGCGACGAAGTTAAGAGGTACGATGCCATCGATGAACGGGGATTAAAAAGACCAAACATTGTGGGCATAATATTCGGAGAAGATAGATCGAGGACCCTTTGGATCATATCACACATTGACACCGTGCCCGAAGGAGATCTATCCCTTTGGAGCCATGATCCATACGACCCGGTTGTGAAAGACGGAAAGATTTACGGTCGAGGTACTCTGGACGACGGGCAGGGGGTTGTGAGTTCCTACTTTGCGGCCAAGGCCATAGTAGAGAGCGGGAAAAGACCAAAAATCAATCTGGGCTTGGTATTCGTTTCTGACGAAGAAGCTGGAAGTAGGTATGGAGTTCATTTCCTCATGGACAAAGACATATTCATGAAGGATGATCTCATAGTGGTTCCAGATTCGGGGAATTCAGATGGCTCTTTCGTGGAAATCGCCGAGAAGGGCTCGGTGTGGCTCAAAATAACCACGCAGGGAAAGCAGAGCCATGCGAGCATGCCTCACCTCGGTTTGAATGCACACCGCGTGGGTATGAGATTCGCTTTGAAAGTTGACGATTACCTTCACAACACGTACAACGGGAAGAATCCTCTTTTTGAGCCACCTTATTCCACCTTCGAGATAACGAAGAAGGAGAAGAACGTGGATAACGTGAACACCATTCCCGGCACCGACGTGTTTTATTTCGATTTCAGAATTCTACCTGAATACGAGGTGGATAAAATAATAGAGGATGTAAAGACAATCGCGGAAGAGGTAAGCTCCGAAACGGGAGCAAAGATAAATGTTGAGATAGTTCAGAAGGGCGAGCCTTCGCAGACTCCCAAGGACAGCGAAATTGTGAAAAAATTAGAAAGGGCGCTTAGAGAATTACGGGGAATTGAACCGAGAATCGGGGGAATCGGCGGGGGCACAGTTGCGGCAGCGTTCCGCAAAGTTGGAATTCCCGCGGTTGTTTGGATGACCGCCGACGACGTGGAGCACCAGCCCGACGAGTTCTGCAGGATAGAAAACTTAGTGAACGATGCGAAGGTATTCGCCTATTTGGCCATGGACGGAGAAGTGGAGTAAGGGTGTGAAATATGGATTTGAGGGAAATCGAATTCGAAAAGCTGAGTCCATTTGAAATAAAGGACTTGCTGATTAATATAGCCAGCAGAAAATCTCAGAAGATGATGCTCAACGCTGGCCGAGGTAATCCAAATTTTTTAGCGCTCATTCCCAGATATGGATTCTCTCAATTAGGCCTTTTCGCCTTGAGCGAGGCAGAAAGGCATTTTGGGTACATGGAAGGAATAGGAGGTCAGAGCGATCTCGAGGGCATAGAGGCGAGGTTCGAGTTATTTGTGCGAAGTCACTGGGATGAGAAAGGTGCTCGATTTCTGAACGCTGCTGTGAGCTATGTGAAGGATCATCTTGGTTTTCCAGCGGATCGATTTCTTCACGAGATGGTTCAGGGATATTTGGGATGCGATTATCCTTCGCCGGTGAGAATGCTGAAAATAGGGGAGAAAATTGTGGCACGATACCTTCTTAAAGAAATGGGTGCCGGGCATGATTTGATAGGAGAGACGCAACTTTTCGCGGTGGAGGGAGGAACCGCCGCCATGAGCTATCTCTTTGAATCTCTAAAAGCCAATTTCATTCTCAACGAGGGTGATAAAATTGCAATTGCCGTGCCTATTTTCAGTCCATATTTAGAGATTCCAAAACTTGATACTTATCGCTTGGTTGAGGTGGAAATCGCTGCGGATAAGGACAAGGGGTATCAAATTCCCGCGGGGGAACTGGAGAAGCTTTTGGACCCGGAGATAAAGGCATTTTTCCTCGTGAATCCCGGAAATCCTACGGCGGTAAAACTCAGCGCCGAAGTTTTGGAGAATTTGAAAAAAATCGTCGAGAAAAGGAAGGATTTGCTCATAATCACAGACGATGTTTACGCTACCTTCGTGGACAATTTCAAATCCGTATATTCTGTTTTGCCTCACAACACCATATTAGTTTACTCTTTTTCCAAGTACTTCGGGGCCACTGGCTGGAGACTGGGTGTTATCGCCATGCACGAGGATAACATCGTGGACAAGAAAATTCAGAGTCTGAGGGAAGAGCAGCAAAAAGAACTGGAAAGCAGATACTCTTCGGTTACCATGAATCCTCGAGAGTTAAAATTCATAGATCGCTTGGTGGCGGACAGCCGAAACGTCGCTTTGAGACATACCGCCGGGCTTTCAACGCCCCAGCAGGTGCAGATGGTACTCTTCGCCCTTTATGCTCTCATGGACGAAGAAGGGAAATACAAGAGGGCCGTTAAGAGAATTCTTAGAAGACGATACAAAGCTCTCTACCGGGGACTCGGATTAGAGCAACCAACGGACGAAAATAATTCCTATTACTATACTCTCATAGATGCCGAGGCTATAGGTGAAAAATTGTACGGCAGGGAATTTGCAGAGTGGTTCACCGAGAAGATACCCACTGGTGAGTTTTTGACCCGACTCGCCGAGGAAGCGCAGGTTGTTCTCCTCCCTGGAAAAGGATTCGATGTGAAGCATCCTTCCGCTCGGGTTTCCCTTGCGAATCTTCGGGAGGTGGATTACCTTAAAATAGGGCAGACCGTTAGAAAGATTTTAGACGAGTACTACGAAGAATTCAAAAATCGATGATCAATTGAGGTATAAATCTCCCCGTATGCGAGGAATCATGGCCATCAACACAGCATGGGAGTTGAACTCGTCCCTGTTGATTATACCTTTGCTTAAGTATCCTATGGCGCCCATTTTTTTCTTTATTTCTTCAATGCCCGAAATTCTCTCCATGGCCTCTCCCACTTCCATCCCCTCTTTTACCATCTTTATGACTTCCGGTGGGTACGAGAATCCGCCAGAGTGCCCGATGGTTAAACGGCCGTACTTGTCCAGCACGGCGCAGTACGCTCGATCCAAGTAATCTCCGATGCTTTCTTCGTAGAAAAGCCCCGCTTCGATACCCACCGAGTAATCCGCGCCGTTCATGATTTTTTTAGCTCTGTTTATCGCTCCTTTTATCGTTTCTTCTCCGAAGGGTTGCGGGGGAACGCCTGAATCAACGCCGTGAGGCACGTATTCTATCTCGAAGTTGAATATCTTTTCGAATATCATCTTCACTGCCCTAATCTTTGATGGATTTTCCGAGCCAATGTGAACGACCATCTTTTTCAATCTCTTTCCCTCTTCGTCTATCTCTCCCGCTCTGATTCTCCTTGATGAGATGGGCATCAGATCTTCGGCGAAGAACAGGGGAATGCTCACGATTTCCATCCTTTTCATATTTTTTTTCTCCCTCTCTTTGTTGATTATTTCAGCGTTTTTTTTCGATTCTGGAGAGACCACTATGACGTCGAAATCCTCCTCCAGCGTGGGTCCAAAAATGTCGTGGATTTTCACAATTTTGAAATTTTTCTCGAATCTCTTTACGTATTCTTCCACCGCCCTTTTTCTCTCTTCAAATCCTTTTTTTACGCCCTTTTTGAATCCGTCGGCAGTTATTCCTATCGTTATCTCGTCGCCCATTTCAAACGCTTTATCCAACAACGCCCTATGCCCAACGTGGAGAAATTCGAAGGTTCCTCCGAGGACTACCTTCATCTCAATGTCCTCCCATGGCGAAGAACAGAATTACCAGCAGAACTACGAGAAATATCATCCACACGTACATGTTGATTTTCTTCTTTCTCAGCATTGCGTTCCATTCGTTCTCGCATTTTTTGGAGCAGAATGTCTTATCTGGAGGGATTGCAATTCCGCAGTTTAGGCAATGGCGGTGCGGCGGAATTTCGTCCTTTTTCTTCTTCAGGCGTTCCACATCTAATTTTAACAGCTCTACCTCTTCTTCCAATTTCTTTTCGTCCATGGGGGTGCATCTGCTCAAAGAATTTATAATTTGTCCGCCCGCGAAGATGGAAAAATTTATATAGGCTCTCCTTTTAAACCTCTTTGCCCGGTGGTTTTATGGAATACACAAGGTTTGAAAAGGCAAGAATAATCGGCGCCCGTGCGCTTCAGATAGCCCTAGGGGCACCAATATTAATTCACGTTCCAGAGGAGCTGTACGATCCCCTCGATATCGCGCTATACGAGTACGAGAAGGGAGTCATTCCAATAACAGTTAAAAGGGCTAAATAACGAAATCCTCTCCGTTTTTAGGCGTGAGAACTTCGAAATCCCTTTTTCTCAGGTCTTTCGCCAACGCCTCTCTGTTGTCTCCGTGCATGAGAATTATCTTCTCTGGATCGCATTTTTCCGCGAATTCTATGAGTTCGGAGTGCCCGGCGTGGGCCGAGAAGTCGAAGAAGGAAATCTCCGCATCTATTTTTTCCTTTATTCCGTAGAGGTCTAAGATGCCTTCGTCCATAAGCAGTCTTCCGTTGGTGCCTTCCACCTGATATCCTGTGAGGAGAATTGCACTCTTTGGATCGTTCTTCAGATAATTGATGTAGTGCAAAACGGGGCCGCCTTCCAGCATGCCGCCGGTGGTGATGATCACATCTCCTTCCAGAGCCTTTTTCCTATCTCTTCTCTTTTTGACGACGTTCATCTTGTTCCTCGCCCTCTTCAGTTTCTTTGCGGATCTCAGGTACATGGGGTATCGAAGATATATCGAGTTAACGAATCTCCCCATTCCGTCTATCCATATTTCGAGGTCCATCTTTTCCAGTATGAGCATTATTTCCTGAGTTCTTCCAACCGCGAAGGCGGGAACAATTACCTTGCCCCCGCGGTCAACGACCTCTTCAACCTTCGCCTTGAAATTCTTCTCCACCTCTTCCCTCGGTGGGTGCTCGCGGCCAGCATAAGTGCTCTCCATTGCCAAAATTTCAGTCTTCACGGGCTTCGCTCCCCAGACAAGATGGGTGTTCACCGTTTGAATATCCCCAGTGAAAAGAATTCTTCTCTCTCCGTGAACCTCGTACATTGCACTTCCTGGAATGTGTCCTGCGCTGTGGGGAATAACCTCAATCTCGCCCAATTCCACTCTATCCCCGTATTTCAGGGGTACGATGCTCTCCATGAGGTTCTCTATTTCTTCCTTTACGTATGGTATGGGAAAGCCCTCAATAGTAGCGACCTTTATGGTGTCGTTGAGGAGTAGGGGGAGAACTGCCATCGTTGCCTCTGTCATGTATATGTTCGCGTCGTAAGAGCTCGAAATTTTCGGGAGCATTCCGGAATGGTCCAAATGAGCGTGGGTTACGAATACCGCATCCATCGGTGGTGGAAGAGGGGGATATGAAGGGGGTTTCGATGGAGTTAATCCGTAATCGAACATGAGCCTAATTCCATTCATTTCGGCCAAGAACGCCAAACTGCCGACCTCTTCCGCGCCGCCTAGAAATTTGCCATTAATCATAGTTCTCGCTATCGGTGATTGTATTTAAACATTCCTCACGTTAATATTATACCCTGCGATGAAATTACCCGTCCGGTGATTGTATGAAGATAAATGTGGGTAACGAGGCCAAGGAGATGCGCGCTGTGTGGTTTGAAGATGGTGTGGTGAAATTAATAGACCAGAGGAAATTGCCAGTGAAGTTCGAAATATTTGAAGCGAAGAGCACGGAAGATGTGGCCTACGCGATAAAGGAGATGGTGGTTCGTGGCGCCCCGGCGATTGGGATAACTGCGGCGTACGGCATGGCTCAGGCTACTTTGCAAAAAAGAAACGTGGAGGAAGCATTCCAAATGTTGAAAAACACTCGCCCAACCGCCCACGATCTCTTTTTTGCGCTCAAACTGATGAAGGAAAAAATTGAAAATGGAGAGGATGCCATAAGCGCCGCTGAAAATTACGCCAACGACATAATTGGGAGATGCGAGAAGATTGGTGAATACGGGGAAAAACTGATTCTCGAGGGATACCGTATACTCACGCATTGCAACGCAGGAGCCCTAGCGGTTGGGGATTGGGGAACGGCGACTGCTCCAATTCGCAAAGCGCACCGCAACGGAAAGAAGATTTTCGTGTGGGTCGATGAAACCCGCCCGAGGCTGCAGGGCGCTCGCCTTACTGCATGGGAGATGGTTCAAGAGGGAATTGAGCATGCGGTCATCGCGGATAACGCCGCCGGTTATTTCATGCGCAAGGGCGAAGTGGATATGGTTATCGTGGGTGCGGATAGAATCACGAAGAATGGAGATGTGGCAAACAAGATAGGAACGTATGAGAAAGCTGTGGTGGCTCACGAGAACGGCATACCATTCTACGTTGCTGCTCCCATAAGCACCTTCGATTTCTCTCTGGAGAATGGAGATGAAATTCCAATAGAAGAGAGAAGAGAGGAAGAAGTTCTTTACTGCAGGGAATGTCGCATCGCACCGCAGGAAAGCAGGGCGAGGAATCCAGCCTTCGATGTAACGCCAGCGAAGTACATAACGGGGATAATAACTGAGAAGGGAGTTTTTAAGCCCGAGGAGGTGCATCGCCTCATGGGTGTGGATTGAACGAAATTATTATATTCCACAACCCATATCCCGCCCCAGTGATTCTCCATGGCTGAACTTTTAGGTGATTTGGAAGCACGATATGAGAAGCGCAAGAGAGAGATGGATTTGCACAGAATGCTTAGAGACAAGCATAACAAAGAGGCTAGAGAATGGGCTAACAGAAGGGACGAGCTGAACAAGCAAGTTCGGGACATAGTGAACGAAGCGAAGGAGCACAAGGCCAAGAGGGATGAGTTGAATCAGAAGGTCAAGGAGCTGAAAGAGAAGAGGAAAGAGTGGAACGACAAGGTGCAGGAACTCTCCAATAAATTGAGAGAGGAGAGAAAGCGCCTGATGCCCAGAAAGGATATGCCGAACGTTGCGCGTCTCAAGAAAAAATTGAGGGAATTGGAGTTCAAGCAGCAGACAACCGTGCTTCCTCCGGATAAAGAGCGGGAATTGGTGGAGATTATCGATTCTCTCTACAAACAAATTGCAGAGTACGAGAAGATGATGGAAGATGAGATGAAGAAGAACGACGAGCTCAAAAAGATTCAGGATGAGTTAAATGCTGCAAAGGAGGAGGCGGAGAAGTACCACAAGGAGATAGAGGAATTAGTTAAAGAGGCGCAGGAGCACCACAACAAAATGCTCGAGCTCTTTGAGAAAGCGGACGAGATAAGGAAAGAAGCGGACGAAGCACATCGTCTTTACTTAGAGAACAAGAAGACGGCGGACGAGGAGCACGAGAAGTTCGTTCAGGCGGCTCGCGATGTGCGCGATTTCGAGAAGATAATCACAGGATTGAAGCAGAAGCAGGCCACCAGCAAGAAGAAGAAGGAGAAAGTGGAAGTGAAAAAGAAGGCAGAGGACATATACGAGAAGTTCAAGCGCGGCGAGCCTCTGACAACCGAGGATATTTTAATCCTTCAGAAAGCTGGTCTGCTATGAAGATTTACCCAGTTGCATCGGACTCCCTTGGAGTTCGCTCTCTCTCTGTTTTTATTGAATCTTCTGTGAATGTTTTCATAGATCCCTCGGCGGCGCTGGGCCCCAAGCGTTACGGTCTTCCTCCAAAGCCACAGGAGTTTGAAGCTTTGGAAAAATATAAGAGAGAGATTCGAGAACTCGCGAAGAAGACGGATATTTTTGTAATTTCACATTATCATTACGACCATTACGACCCCGATGAAGAATTTTACATCGGGAAGAAGGTTTATGCGAAGCACTGGAAGGAGAAAATCAATTACAGCCAGAAGAAGAGGGCTTACGTTTTCAACGAGAAGTTCAGGGACAAATGCGAAATAAGGTATGTTGATGGGGAGCGCTTGGAAGAAAACGGTGTGCAGATAGAATTCTCCAATCCATTCCCTCACGGAAACGAGAAAACCCGTTTAGGATTTGTGATAATGACCACAATCGACGACGGAAAATCCCGAGTTCTACACGCATCGGATGTGGAAGGGCCCATAGTGGAAGAGGCGGCAGAGTACATAATATCTCAGAATCCGGATGTGGCAATAATAGACGGTCCGGCCACTTATTTCTTAGGATATCGATTTTCCCAGGAGGATTTGAATCGGAGCATCAGAAATCTTGTTAATATCGCCGAGAATGTGGATAGAGTAATCCTTGATCATCATCTTCTGCGGGATCTGAAGTACAGGGAGAGATTGAGCGAGGTATACGAGAGGGACAACGTTCTCACATTCGCCGAGTTCAAGGGGGAGAAAATAAACATGTTAGAGGCGCACAGAAAGGAGCTGTGATTTCTTATTCTTCGATATTCTCTTTTTCCTTCCCTTTGCGCTTTTTCAAGAGTATTGCAGCTACTATTATTATCGTCGTTGCTCCGAGCCCCGTGCCGATCCAGAGCCAAGGGATGTTCTCTTCTTCTCTGGGTGAGTTAAATGTGGAATTTGCAGAACCCACATGGAGAGCGTAAACGTAGCCAGAGGAATCCCCCACATAAATAGTGTTGTTCGCACCTATGGTTGGCGTCGCTATTATGTATTTTTCCGCGGAAAAATTCCAAATCTCCGAGCCATCCTTAACCGCGTGAACGATTCCGTTGGAATCTCCGAAAACTATTGTTCCATCATTTGAAATGGAGGAAGAGGATCCTTCTCCTTTCCCTGCGAATCTCCAGAGCAGTTGACCCTTCGGGCTTAATGCGAAGAGGTAGTAGGTGGTGGTTCCATTATCATCCGGCGAGGTCTCGTAGATTCCGTAGAGATTTCCGTTTTTATCGAGCGATATATCCGAGTCCATCAGTGCGGAATCTTTAGGAGTGAATTTCCATTCCACTTTTCCATCTTTATTCAGCGCGTAAACCGAGTTATCGCATGGAATATAAATTGTTCCGTCTTCGCCGATGGTTGGAGAGGCAGATACATCTTCTCCCGCTTGGAACTCCCATTTCTCAGAGTCATCGGGATTAATTGCGTAAATGATTCCGTAATCAGTGCCGATGTAAATGGTTCCATCGTCGCCTATTGCGGGCGAGGACCAATCCGGATTTCCCATCACATTGAATTTCCACTTCACCGTGCCATTCGTGTCGATTGCGCATAGCCACCCATTGGATGTTCCTATTTTATAGGAATTTGCCCCGATGTATATTGTTCCGTCTTTTCCTATCACGGGGGAAGAAAGCACGGCGTCTCCGATTTGAGCCTTCCAGAGTATTACACCATGTGTATTTAGCGCGTACAAATATTTGTAAGCGCCCACGTATATAGTTCCATCTTTTCCAATTGCGGGGGAAGACACAACGGAATCTTTCAGGTATATCTTCCATTTGAGAGTTCCATCGGGATTAAGTGCGTAGAAGTTCTTATCCCACGAGCCAAAATACAGGGTTCCATCCTCGCCTATAGATATGGATGAGACCACGCCGTCCTGCGCTTTGAATTTCCAGAGTAGGTTTGTGGTGTTTCCTTCGAGGCTCTTATCGCTTAAAGAAGTGTGATGCTCGTTGTTTCTGTACATAGACCATTCATTTCCTCCCCTCAATTTTTCAACCATGCCCATGTGCATGGGGACCACAGTGAGAAGAATCACCAAAATTGCGGCGCACGTAATGCTCGCGAAGCCTTTTGCGGAAGATTTCATGCGTTATGGTATGAAGGTATGGCATATAACCATTTTTAATGGAGTATGCGGCAAATCATAAATATGCACTGCGTTTACCCATGCAGGTGAGAAGATGAAGAACCTCATACTCACTTCTCAGGATGACCTTGCGTCGTTGAATATCCGAGAAAAATTGCTGAGCATGGACTCATGGAAGAAGATAGACGTGTTCAACTCTTTTCCAGTTTATGAGAACGAGAAGTTTTACATGGTTCACATCAAAGGTCCGAAGATTCATGCGGAGCATATCGATGAGGAGATAAGAAAAAAGTTAGGTGTGAAGTTCGATACCATAATCGTGGCTTCGAAGCATAGAAGCGCCTCGAACATGAAGAGTCTCACGGTTCATCCCATAGGAAACTGGGGGGTGGCTGAAGCCGGAGGGATGAGTGGTAAAGTTGTGCTTACGAATCCCTATTTGATGACCGAATCTCTTCGCTTACTGAAAAAGTATGGGTTTGGAGAATATAATGTTTCGTTCGAGGCCACGCATCACGGCCCGTACTTAGAGACGAAAACCTTCTTCATCGAGATTGGCAGCACGGAGGAAGAGTGGAAGGACGACAAGGCAGGTGAGGTCATTGCGAGGGTAATCATGGAAGCGGAAGAGAAGAGGTACAGGGAAATAATCGGGTTCGGGGGCGGACATTACATGTCGAGGCTCACGGACATCGCACTTAAATATAAAGTATCCATAGGTCATATGATTCCAAAATACGCGGTGGATAAAATCGATGAAAATATCGTGAAAGAAGCCTGCGAGAAGAGCTTTTGCAAAGGCGCGTATATCCACAAAAAGGGGTTGAAAGGTCCAGAAAGAGCTAAAGTGAGGGAAATACTTGAAAAAGCGGGAATAGAAGTTTACGATAGCAAAGATTTTGAAGAGTTATGAGGTTATCTTCTTAAACCACTCTTTGTCTCTGTATTTTTCTAAGAAGGGGTCATTCTTTGCCTCTTCTTTAAGCTCCGGGTTGAACTTTGTTGCCATCATGAGGAAATTGCGCGCGCCCATGTCGTTGCCCTTGATGCTCTGAATACGGGCCTTAAGGTAAAGTGCTTTTCCGTTCTTCATGTTTTTCTTAACTATGTCGTTCAGAATGCTCTCTGCTTCGTCCATCTGTCCCATATCTATTAGGAGTCTGGACTTTTCGAGCTTGTTCTCCTCTGTATCCTCTTTCTCGATAATCTTGTCTATGAATTTCAGAGCGAGTTCCCTTCTTCCTTGTTTAACTAAGTTCTCGTAAACGAATTTAAGTATTTTTACATTCTCGCTAAGTAGCTTCATTATATCTTCGTCACGCATTCCTTCCAGGAGTTTGGCTGAATCATCAAACCTACCAATCTCATAATCCTGGAGGAACATCTCTTCAGGAGGGATTATTATCTCTTTCTTCTCGGGCACTATTTCTTCGCCCATTTTCATCTCTTCCAACTTCTCCTCTTTTGGTTCTTCTGGAGGCGCTTCTATTTTTTCTTCTGGCTCAGCAGGTGGTGCAATCTCTTCTTCCTCTTTTATAGGCTCTTCTTTCTCAGGGACTTCCTGCTCTTTTATCTCCGGCGTTTCTATCTTCTTTTCCTCCATAGCTGAGCCAACGGCCCCACTCGTCACAGCCCCCCCTATGGTAGGAATCTCAGGAAGATTTTCTTTTTCCCCCTCTTCTGAGCCCGCTATCTGCATGGTGCCCTCATCTTCAAAGCTGGTTTCGGGAGCTTCCCCTAAGGATATATCCTCGAACAATTCGCCGACTTCAACCGAGGGTACTTCCTCCTCCACGGACGCTTCCTCTTCTTTGGGATTGAGCTCATCGTAAAGCATACTTATATCGGCATCGTCGGGATACATTTCTTTTAATTTATTCACAATTTCCTTTGCTTCATCTACTTTCTCCTCCTTCAGCAGAATTCTGGCTTTGTTCATGAGGAGGTCTTTGTTTTCTGGGTCAAATTGCAGTCCCTTCTCCAAATAATCTCTGTCTCCTGTGATGGTTACCATTCTGTTGTACGCCTTAATTAATTCTTCTTTATCCCCCTTTGCTTCCAGAACTTTGATGTATTTCTCCAAGATGTCGATGTTTTCCGGCTGTATTTTCAGAACTTTTTGGAGTGCATCTTCGTTCTCTGGGTCCACCTTCAACGCCTTCTGATATGCAGCTAAAGCTTTATCAAGCTGGCCTTGAATTCTGTAAGCGTCCCCTAAAAGCAAGTGCGCTTCTATGTTTTCCGGCTCAAGCTTGGCTGCCTCCCTTAAGCACACCAGCGCATATGGGACCTGGGTGTTCCTTTGAAGTAAATCTTTGCCTATGTCCATCCAAGCCCTGAAGTTCTTCGGGTCAATTGTTTTTGCCTTCTCCAGAAGCTTTATTGCTGCGTCGAATTCCTTTAAGTTAATCATCTCTTCCCCTGCAGATGTTAGGAGCTCGGATAGTTTTTTCTTGTCGCTGTCGGATAATTTCGACACTTTGTCTATATCTTCGGAAACCCACCTTAAAACCTTCCTGAAATTAAATACTGCCTTCTCGGCATCGCCCCTCTGTGAGGCTTCGAAACCCTCATTTATCACTTTTTCGTAATTTTTTAATATTCCTGAACTTTTATCTTTCTTCTTACCAAATAGTGGCACCACAACCACCTGCTAAGGTATAATATGCATATCTCTTATAAAACCTTCGCTTCTATTCTTCAGAGTTATCGATGTATTTTTTATATAAGTCATCAAACAATATTGGTGCAACATCGTGTGCTAAGCGAAGCATCTCCTTTGCCATCTCCCTTATTTCCCATTGAGCGCTTTTATCGCATCTCAAGGTGATGAAATGCCGCAGTTCTCTTGCGTTCATGGTTATAACTATCTTCGTCTCCACCCCCTGCGGAAGGACGAACCGGGCGTCTTCCTTTCTTATTCCACCCTCTACCATTTTGCGGTATAGCTCAGAAGCCCTCTCCAGAAGCTCTAAGTATTCCTCCGAGAACTCGCTTTCCATAATTTCGTTCGGAACGATAAATTTTGGATTTTTTAATTTTACGTACCTCTGCGATTGCTGGGTGTAACTCGCGAGACGATGCCTTACTAATTGGTGAGTGCAAATCCTTGAAATTCCTTCCACGCGGAAGGTGAAGCAGGCGTGCTCGAACACACTCTCGTGCCCCAATTTTTTCAACAATTCTATCAGATTTTTCACCCTCTCCTCGTTTAATTCTTTAAAATGGGGCGCATGCGAGATTGCGCCGCTCTCCGCCACGAGCTTGTCCACATCTCCCTCTCGGGGGAGAGAATAAGCAATTAGTTCCACTTTCAAACACTCCGAGCCCTTGCAGACTTCCATGGCGGGGAATTCCATTAATGATATAACCTTTTTCCGAATTCATTCGAGGGCTTTTTCTACTTCCAAAATTAATTTTTTCGTTTTCTCCAAATTGCTCATTTTAACGCCCATAATCGATACTTGTGCGAACTCTTTCTGGTCGGCGCGGTTGGAGACGAA
>WAKX01000038.1 GCA_015523125.1 DHVE2 group archaeon
GAAAGGTAATAATTCCCGAGGGATACCTGCAAATTCTGGAGCACGACAACGGCACGGAAAGCGGACAACCAAATATAGTTCCGTGGCTCATAGGGCTCTCCACGGTTATCGTGGGCGGGGCAATTGCAGCGGTGATTGTCTGGAAGAAAAAATCCCACAATTAATTTATTTTCCCATTTTCGTATAAATTGCAGTTGTAGGCACCTCAGTCTGGTCCCCACACTCTCCACCGGCCGTAAAAGGAGAAAATGGGCAAATTCAAAAATCCAAAAGTGTTTTCTGATGCTTCATCTCGTATACTATTCTACTTTTATTTTTCCACTCTTTCACCTTCACCCTTTCTCCTATGAACTCGAGAGATTCATCTATTGTGCTGAACTTCACGGGTGTTTTGTACATCGCGTGGCGCACCGTCTCGCGTATAACCCACACTCCCAGCGGCAATTTATAATCGGGCGTGATTTCTCGATAAACGATTACTCGAGATTGCCTTCTTCTCGAAACCAAATGCTCTTCCACCGCGAGTCTTGCGGAGTAATAAGCACCGGTTATATTATCCGCATATTTCTTTCTCCCCGAGTACGGCTCGTAATCCTCTCCGATTATTGTTTCTCCCGGGGAATATATTGCACCCTTTAGCCAAGATTCCAACATTTCGAATTCCCACGCTCCGGGGATGAGGAGAATGTGAAACTCGTTGCCCATGAACGAATTTGAATAATATTCGATTTCGTTTATGCTTTCGTAATCCCTGATTTTTTCAAGCAGGTATTTGCCAATTGCATCGTCCACGGCTGTGATACTCCACCTCGTTGGCACGAGTTTTTTATCGAACCCCAAAACTCCCGCGGACAGGATTCTTTGTATGTAATCGACGCTTAACCCGTAGTTGTACAGCTCGATTATCACCTTATTCGCCTTCAGGCGCTCTTCAACCATGCTGTCCACTTTTCTGGGAATTGCGGGATTGTCCACAACATCCACCCTGCGTGGAATTATCAGAGGGCCGGTTGGATGGAAAAAAGTGTCCAGCGATGGCGACATCCTTATTTTTTCCACCTGCACTTCGGTGTCGAGAGGCTTTGTGGACATGGAAATCTCCTGAGTTGCGTCTATTATCTTCCCGTAGGGCTTTTTCACGTTCACCTTGATGGATGCTCTCAAAAGCGAAGATGTGTTTTTCATAACGAAATCCAAATCCTTCCCATATAAGTTGGACGTGTCCGCTATCACTGATGACTCTTCGCTCTGGGACACCAGCGGCCCGGCGAGCACGTTGGGATAACCGAACCTGCCCACGAATATGGATGGCGGTGAAAGTCCAAAAATATCGTTTGGGTTGATTTGCAGGCGGGGCATGTAATTCTTCGCGGCTTCCAAAATCGGACATTTAGGCAATCCGCACCAAAGCCGACCCTTGCACCGCACGCACAATTCACCGAACACGGAAATAGAGAGTAAAGGTACAATTTAAAATTTGTTGTGCCTGAAACTTAATATAAGGCATCCACATGCGGGCATGAGGTGATTAAAAATGGAAAAGAGAAAGGTTCTTATATTGGGAGCAGCAGGTAGGGATTTCCACAACTTTAACGTGTTCTTTAGGAACAACCCCAACTACGAAGTGGTTGCTTTCACGGCCACGCAGATACCGGACATTGAGGGAAGAGTTTATCCAGCGGAGCTTGCGGGGGAGCTCTATCCCAATGGCATACCGATCTTGGCGGAAGAGGATATGGAGAAAATAATCAAGGAAAAGAATGTGGATATCGTGGTATTCGCGTACAGCGATGTGCCCCACGAGCATGTGATGCATCTTGCCTCGAGAGCTCATGCAGCAGGTGCGGATTTCTGGCTTCTGGGCCCGGAGAGCACAATGATCAAGAGCAGCAAGCCTGTGATAGCGGTTACTGCCGTTCGAACTGGAAGCGGAAAGAGTCAGACCTCGCGCAAGGTGTTCCGCCTTCTTAGGGATAAGGGATTGAAGGTTGTGTCCATCAGGCACCCAATGCCCTATGGAGATTTGGTGAAACAGAGAGTGCAGAGATTTGCATCTTACGAAGACTTAGATAAGAATGAGTGCACAATTGAAGAGAGAGAAGAATACGAGCCTTACATCGACATGGGCGGAGTTGTATATGCGGGCGTGGATTACGAGGCCATATTGCGCGAAGCTGAGAAGGAGGCAGATGTGATAATCTGGGACGGTGGAAACAACGATTTCCCGTTCTACAAGCCTGACCTGTGGATTGTGGTCGCTGATCCTCATCGCCCCGGGCACGAGATGAAGTATCATCCGGGAGAGACGAACTTCAGAGCTGCTGATGTGATCATAATAAACAAGATGGACACCGCAAACCGCGACGATATTCAGGAGATATTCGACAGCATCGAGAAGGCGAATCCAAATGCAATAGTGATCGAAGCCGCCTCGCCCCTATTCGTTGATAAGCCGGAATTGATAAAGGGCAAGAAAGTTTTGGTGGTGGAAGATGGCCCCACGCTCACGCACGGAGGAATGAGATACGGAGCCGGCTATGTGGCGGCGAAGAGATACGGAGCCAAGGAAATAATCGATCCTAGGCCTTACGCTGTGGGATCCATAGTGGACACATACAAGAAATACACTCATCTGCATGTGATTCTTCCGGCAATGGGCTACGGCGAGAAGCAGATGAAAGAATTAGAAGAGACCATTAACAATGCGGATGCGGACGTGGTTGTTAGCGGTACGCCCATCGACCTGAACCGTGTGGTGAAAGTAAACAAGCCTATCGTGCGCGTGCGCTACGAATTGGATGAGATTGGCAAACCCGATCTCGAAGATATTCTCAACGATTTCCTCAAAAAACACAACCTCTCTTAATTTTTTATATTTTGAATTTGTAAATATATCCCTGTAATTTTCCGTATTTGATTTCTCTTTTCTCCTCGATTTTGAAATAATTTTCAAATTTTGTGTGCGGGATGATCATAGTGAGATAAGAACCTTCAAAATTCTCTTCCATTTCTTTTGCGAAATTCTCGTAGAGGGAGAACACGTTTTTTTTGTTTCCCATTCTAAGCCCGAAAGGTGGATTGGTGATTATTTGTTTTCCAGAATAGTATTTGCTGAGAAATCTCGCATCTCCTCTAATTATTTTCACCTTCGCTTCCGCTTTTTTCGCATTCAATTTCGCGCCTTCCACGTATCTTTTTTCCTTCTCCACGCCTAAAATTTCCGGCTCTTCTTTGTTCATTTTTTCCTGTATCTCCCTGTATTTTTCCCAGTTTTGAAATTTCCTGAACCGATTTCCTATGCCTTTGAATTGATGGTACCCCTCTATCAAAATCGTGCCCGAGCCGCAAAATGGATCCACGAACTCATTTTTCCATCCTGAAATTTTGAGCATTGCCGCCGCCAAAATTGGATTGAGGGATGCGGGATGCTTGAATACTCTGTACCCGCGGTGATGCAAACCCTCGCCCGTGGTGTCTATCGCGCCTATTATTTTTTCTCCATTTAACCACAGGAACAGGCTTATTTCTTTTTCTCCATTTCCAAGTTTTCTCGCTTCTATTTCTAATTCTTTTTTTCGGAACTTGGCGTTTTTCATCTCGATTTTCACATTAATTTTTTTTCCCTCGCACACATCGCATCGAATGACCTTTACCAAATCGCTCTCTTTTTCAATCTCTCCCTCTCCGATTATTATTGCCACTCTCTCCACCATTTTTCCAAAGTAATTGACCCTCGTAAAGAGCTCCTCCGGACCTGAATAAATCACAATTCCCTTTTCTATTCTCTCTATTTTTCCACCCAATCTCGATATTTCCTCCGCGGCCAAGTCTTCAATTCCCACAATTGTGGGTGATATGAATCTCACGTCACCCCATGGCTTCTCCTAAATTTAATTTTTCAAAGTCCATGGTACAAAAGTGATTTTCTTCTTTTTTCCTAATTTTCTGAGCGTATTCTCTGATTTAGCTTTTGCATTACCAAAATTCTATCATGTTTTTTACCAATTTTGAATCACAAAGATGACCTATATGGATTCAAAAAAGTAATATATGCCGCAAGCCCATAACGACTTTTACCGAGGTGTGCTGGAACGGATGGTGAGGATAATGAAAGTTGTAAAAAGAGATGGGAGAATAGTTGAATTTAACGAAAACAAAATAAAGAACGCAGTCTTGCGCGCGATGAACTCTATAATCGAGAAGAAAGAAAATGAAAGGGACGCTGAGTACATAACCCGCAGAGTTGTTGAAAAAATAAGGGGAAAAGAAGAAATAAGCGTGGAGGAGATCCAAGATATAGTTGAAGAGACTCTGATGGAAGAGGGATTTAAGAGAGTTGCAAAACAATACATACTGTATCGTGCGGAGAGGAGCAATATCAGAAAAGCGAAAAAAGTGCTCGGAGTGGATGATGATCTGAAGCTCACGGTCAACGCAATAAAGGTTTTAGAAGCGAGATATCTTTTGAAAGACGAGAATGGAAATATAATTGAGACTCCAAAGCAGATGTTCCACCGCGTTGCAAGATATCTAGCCCTCGTTGAAGTGCTGTACGATGAGGCCATATATGATAAAGATGGAAATCATGAGATGAAAGAAATAGACACGAATGAGAAACCGGAATTCTTGAGTCATTGGGAATTCGAAATGCTCAAGAGGGCATACAGATATCTTTCAAAGGAAGGCCACATTAAATCCCCCTTCTCTCAGGTTCTTAAGATTCTAAGGGTGAAGTGGGATAAAGTGGAAGAGGTGAAAAAAGAGTTCATGGATGTTATGACTTCGAGGGAATTCATACCCAACTCCCCGACAATGATGAACGCCAACACAAAATTAGGACAATTGAGCGCGTGTTTTGTGCTTCCAGTTCCAGATAGCATCGATGGGATTTTTGATGCAGTGAAGTACGCCGCAATGATTCATAAAAGTGGAGGGGGCACGGGATTCTCGTTTTCTCGATTAAGACCGAAGGGAGACGTAGTTGCGAGCACCATGGGCGTAGCCTCTGGCCCATTATCTTTCATGCGCGTGTTCGATGTGGCTACCGATGTGATCAAGCAGGGAGGGAAAAGAAGAGGAGCTAACATGGGCGTGCTCAACGTTCACCATCCGGATATTGTGGATTTCATCACATCGAAGGATTCTGAGAATAAAGTACTGAGCAATTTTAACATCAGCGTTGCCATAACGGATGAATTCATGGATGCGTTGCTCAATGATGACTACTACGCATTAAGGAATCCTCGCACTGGGGAAGAGGTAAAAAGAATAAAAGCGAGGCAGGTATGGAATCTCATAGTTACGCAGGCGTGGAAGACCGGAGATCCGGGATTGATATTCATAGATGAAATAAACAGGAGGCATCCGGTGAAGCATTTGGGGGAGATAGAGAGCACCAACCCGTGTGGAGAGCAGCCTTTGCTTCCGTACGAGTCCTGCAATCTTGGATCGATAAATCTCTCGCTCTTCGTTGAGAACGGAGAGATAAAGTGGGATCGCCTCCGTAAGGTTGTTCACACTTCGGTGCACATGATGGACAATGTGATAGATGCGAATAACTTCCCGCTGCCGCAGATTGCGGAGACCACGAGGAAATCGAGGAAAATTGGCCTCGGCGTGATGGGCTGGGCCGAGATGCTCATCAAATTAGGAATTCCGTACGACAGCGAGGAAGCGGTTAAGTTGGGAGAGAAAGTGATGAAATTCATAAACGACGAATCGCACAGGGCGAGCATGAAATTAGCGGAGAAAAGAGGCGTGTTCCCGGCGTGGGAAGGCAGCGAATGGTGGAAGAAAGGGATAAAAATAAGAAATGCAACCACAACAACAATCGCGCCCACTGGCACGATTTCAATAATCGCCGGCACTTCGTCAAGTATTGAGCCTCTATTTGCAATCGCATTTATACGCCGCGTGTTAGATGGTCAGGAATTGCTTGAAGTGAACCCGCTATTCGAGGAGGTAATGCGCCGTGAAGGTCTATATTCTGAAGAATTGATGATGAAAGTCGCCGAGACGGGAAGCATCGAGCACATGGAAGAAATACCCGAGGAGATAAGAAGATTGTTCCGCACAGCGCACGACATCGCACCCATATGGCACATCAAGATGCAGGCAGCGTTCCAGAATCATGTGGACAACGCGGTGAGCAAGACAATTAACATGAAGCACGATGCCACCATTGACGACATTGAAAACGCATACATCACCGCTTGGCAGATGCGCTGCAAGGGTATAACGGTGTATAGGGATCAGAGCAAGAGCGTGCAGGTCATATATCAGGGAATAAAGAGCAAAGAGAAGCAGCCGGTGGTCGAGAAGGAAGAGCAAAAGGAAGAAATTGGAATGCCGTTGGACTTCAAAGTGAAGGTTGAGGACGGGCTTTTGAAGCTCGACGGCACCTTCGACCCCGCTTGCCCCACGGGCAAGTGCGACCATTAATTTTTTTTATTTTTCTCTGGGATTGTGACTTACCCAAAATTCAAAGCCCTAAGATCATCATTATATCTTCATCTTCCTCGGTTAAACTTTTATTTGAGGAAGGATAACAATCCTCGTACTGGGCCAAGTTTTTATCTTTGTATATTTTCTCTGCCTCTTCCTCTTTACCCGATTCCAAGTACCAGGTGTATTTGCCATAGTTTTTCATGAATTCGATATCGTCATTCTCAACCCTCTTGGCCATGAGCGCTGCTATGTTGTACATGAACATCTTCTTATTGAGTGCATTGCCGTATATGTGCACCGCAGCTCGACCATACTTTGTTGCACCATCAACTTTGCTTAATACGGTGTGGGCACCCCTCAACATGCTAAAATGATATTTGCCTACAAACACAACATCTATGCGTATGTCGTAGGGCGCATACTTTTTGAGGAGTGTGTACGTGGTATCTATTTTTTCACCCATATTGTCTGGCACATTCTTCGCATTAATGTAGTAGGCGATTTTTCCAATCCTAAACACATCAAATTTTGACTCACTATGACTCCGCAACCTGTATCCGTGCTTCTGTCCAGAGTAGTATATCTCATCTTTCCATGCGGGATTTTTTCTCTTTATGTATTCTTTGACATAGTCGGGCAATAATTCTTTTATTGCGTGGATATTCGCGGGCTTCAGTTCAATTATCAAATTACCCTTTTCAATTAGCTCTTTTATCTTCGCACCTGCGTCCTCCGGCCTAAACCAAAAGTGGTTAGTTTTTCCACTCCTCTCTCTGATGCGTACCCACACGCAATCTTTTTTGTCATGATTAGAGCAGGGATCTTTTTCTTCTTCGTTCATACCACTCATCATCCTCCTCTACAAAGTAATACACTCCATTTTTTACATGCACTCTTATGTCACCATCTACCCTGATTAGTTCCACATCTTCTCTCTCCGCGTCTCGCAACCAGTTTCCGCTTCCGTGTGTAATTGTAATTTTTATCGTCATTTTAGCCGCCCCTTGTTCAATTCTATGAGATATCTTTCAGATGCTTGTATTTAAAGGTTTTTGAGAAGTTTCGGTATTATACTAATTAGTAGTATTTCTCTCTGATCACTCTTTTTTACTTTCTTTTCATAGCTTTTCCAACATGCTTTGCCACATATCTTTTCACATGCTTGTACAATTTCTTCTTCATTTCCTCATCATAATCTCCTGAGTCAATAATCGCTCCATACAGGAATTCGGTCATTTTCTCGCCATATTTGATTATCTCTTCTTTATCATGCAATCCATACATCTCATCAATCATTGTCTGCAACTCGTTGAATTCATCATCGGTAATTCCTCTTCTCATCCCGAGTTCTTCCTCAGGGTAGCCCTGCATAAAATGAGCATAGATTATTTCATCATTTCCTTTCTTTCTTGGTTCTCTTTTCTTTATTTTCTCCTTAAACAAATCTTCGTGCATATCGTACCTCAATTTGAATATTCTCTGACCGTCTGGAGACTTCAAAACCAACCCTTCTATGCATTCATTATTCGGCGAATGTTCTTGCATCCAGTTTAGTGCCTCATGCAGGTTGTGGAAATTTCCTGCCGAGCCAGTATAGTTGAGCCCGTATTTCTCAATTAACATCATTTTTTCTCTGTATCCCAAAAATCTCTGCTCTTCTTCTCTATTTAAATCCATTATATCGAAGATTAAGTAATCAAAATCCACACTTTTGCACCCTGCCATTGTTTTCTTTCCTATGACTTCTCCACATAATATGAAATTGGGATTTTCATCAAAGAATCTCGTCAACTTATCCCCGTAAAAATCTATGATCATGTCTCTTGTTTTATCGTCCGGTCTGCCTCCCCTGAGCAGTGATACTATTTCTCCATCAAATTGCAGTGTTCTTACGTTGTATCCATCCCATTTAAATTCGCCCACCATCTCCGTATTGAATTTTTCCATAGGGTGTATTAGCTTTGGATACGGCGGAATAACAACAGAGCTCTCTCCTTTCACCAGTTTGACGCGTCCATTACCTGACATTATCGTATATTCCATTGTTCCCACT
>WAKX01000039.1 GCA_015523125.1 DHVE2 group archaeon
GCATGGGAGTCAGTATATAAACCATAAAGGAGGTGAGGATGATGGAAAGTAAGGAAAAAAGCGAATTTGTAAGCATGGGAGAGGGTGCGAATCCAGAAGCACCCCGATACAATAACAGCGCCGCCGCCAGGATTCGAACCTGGGACCTGCCGGTTAACAGCCGGCCGCTCCAGCCTACTAAGCTACGGCGGCACCAAGTAGAGGAATAAATACCAATATTTAAAAATTTTCTAAAGCCTTTGGAAATGGTTAAATAATTGGTCTGAGATAGCTAATCATGTTCATCAAGATATACGACGGGGCCAACACCATTGGTGGAAACAAGATTTATGTGGGCGATGGAAAACATGGGATTTTTCTGGACTTTGGGCTTAACTTCGCCGTTAACAACCTTTACTTCAAAGATTTCATAAAGATGAGGTCCATACGGGGAATAAACGACCCAATAGAGATGGGGCTTCTTCCAAAGATTAAAGGGTATCGCAAGGATCTTTTTCCAGGGGATGTTAGCGATGTCGCCTTTGAGGAAATTCCAATAGATGCAGTTCTGATAACCCATGCACATGTGGACCACTACGGAATGCTCGGATACCTAAATCCCAGAATACCCATGATGGCATCCCCAGAAACTCTAGCAATAATCAAAGCGTACCAGGACGCTGGTAAGTCGGAGATAGGAACCTCCGGTATATATTATGTGGAGAGAAAAAGGCCGGTGGATAAACTGGTGCTTCCTTCGAGGAGAGTAAACACAAGTAATGTGAAGAAGGAAGAGACTGTTGAAAAGTACCTTACCGAATTCAAGGATTATTTCCCTATCCGCCCACTAATATCCACAACGAAAGTTTCGGATTCTTTACTCGAATTTATGCGCTTGCAGGGCGACGGGATTAAAATGAGGCATTTCAAAAATCACCTGCGCGTAGGAACTTTGGAAGACTTTGATTTGGAGTTCAAGGTTAGGGCATATCCTGTGGACCATTCTATATATGGCTCCACTGCGTACATAATTGAAGGGGATTCTACTATTGCATACACCGGTGATTTGCGGCTCCATGGTGAAAGGGGAGCATATACAATGGAGTTTGCAAAAGGAGCGAGAGATGCCGCGACTCTTATAATAGAAGGCACAAGGACATCCAAAGAGGAACACGAATACGTGAGCGAGGAAGACGTGTACAAAAATTCACTGAGTGTTGTGGATGGAGCTAAAGGGTTGGTTATAGCGGATTTCTCCGCCAGGAACTTCGAGCGTCTGAAATTGTTCTCTAAAATTGCCGGTAAAACAGGCAGGAAATTAGTAATAGAGGAGAAGGATGCTTATGCAGTGGAAGGGTTGATCGCTGCCGGTACCAAAATTAGTACAGAAAATGTAGCTGTTTATAAAAAGCCCGTGGAAAAAGTGGAGTGGTGGATGAAGTATATAGGTCGTAAAAATGACCATCCTGCCGGAACGAGTACCTTGTGGGGTGGAAAGATGGTAAATCCCATGGAAATCCATGATAACCCATCTAGGTATATACTCGCGTTTTCCCTTTATGACCTCCCTAACCTGCTTGATATAAAGATAGAGGGGGGAACATACCTATATTCTTCCACGGAAGCTTTCAACGAGGAGATGGAATTAGATTTCAAAACGCTGGATAACTGGCTTAGGAGATTTGGCATAGAAGCGGTAGGATTTAAAATAAATTCAGATAGTAATAAACCTGATTTTGATAAGGGGTTCCATGCCTCCGGCCATGCCTCCCCCGCGGATTTGATGAAAATAATAGATACTATCGACCCAGAGGTAATAATACCTGTGCACACCGAGCATCCCGAGTGGTTCTCAGAGAATTACGATGGGGTTAAAATTTTGAAAAATGGCGAAAAAATGGAGATATAAGAAAGGGTGGGGTCATTGTGAAAAAATTAGTAGATGTAGATGGTCTCGTAGTCGCTGTTTGCGAAGCTGAATACGTAGTACCATCCTGAGTCAATGTTATCCGGCACGGTCCATGTATACTCCACGGATTCTCCGGGCTGGAGCACTATCATGTTCTTCCATGCTTTCTCGGTCACTTTGTCTCCGTAGTCGTTCTCCACGAAGAACCCGGAGCCGAACATTGCCGGAGAGTCCCCATAGTTCACGATCTTTATATGGACCACGTTGCCGGGGTAGTATACCAGAGCATCAGTGTACACATATACATCACTGTTGTCGTACACATTATTTGCTTGGGTGTTAGCCACCTTTATTGTGAAGTTGGTCTTGGGTGCGCTTCCGGCCCATGCCTCAATGTGAAGTATTCCGCTCACGTTCTCTGGCACGTTCCAGTCTATATATGCGGTGTAGGTCTTTCCTGGCTGGATGTTCACCACATGCCACATCACATACTTAGGCTCGAAGCTCACGCTCTGAATCTTTTCCAGTCCGGAGGAGGTCTCTTTGTATATGTTAGCATAGGCGTAAACGGGCGAATGGCCGCTCAGAGCGAAGGGAACATCGCCGGTGTTCTTCACCGCAATTGCAATTCTCACAGCGTCCCCGGGTGTGATTTCGTCTACTTTAGTGTTATTTTTGAGTATGTATGCCGAAGTGCTAACCTGCGCTTCTCCGCCATGAACGAACATGGCCCCGTACACTCCCATCAGGATTATTCCGATTGTTAGTATTCCTATTATTCCCCATTTCATGGTATTCACCTCTATAATCTGCATGAAAATGATGTATTTAAACTTTTTGAGTGTTGTTACACTGACAGGTGTAACAAATTATTTTTATTAGTCGGGAAAGCCTGAAAAATTGAGGAAATCAGAAAGGAAGGTGGTTGTACATGAAGAGAAAAAATAGTAAAAAAATGAATCATGAGAGAAGTTTCTTCTTGAGGTAAGGAACCCACATAGTTTCTACAATTACGGTGACGAAGACTGTTACTATGGTTGCGCTGAGAATTATTTCCCCCCAGTATATCATCTGGGTGTTGTGGTAACTTATTCCCAGCATGAGGGGTAGGCTCGCGAGGGCTGATGGAACCACACCCCTGGGGCCTTCCAGAGATATAAACAGGTACTTTTTAAAAGACAATTTTGGTAAGATTACTAAGGTTGCAACGGGTCTGGCTACAAATATTATGAACAGGGCCACCAAAGTTCCGTAAAGGAGGACAATAGGGGTAATCATGTAGAGGCTCAAACTCGCCCCCAAAAGCACGAATATGAAAATGGTACTGAGCGTGGAAAGTATGTCGTTGAAATGAGTGTGCCATCGAATGGCCATGGTTATTTCTGGGGAAGTATCGTGGAAGAAATCATCATGATTTCCAAGTAAAATGCCTATGACGGTGGCTACTAAAAAGCCCGAAGCGTTTGCCACCTCTCCCAAAACAAAGCCTCCGAAAGCTAGCGCCAGAGCTAGAATCTCCACATAAGGGGATTTTCTAAGTTTTAGTTTCTTTATTCCCTCGTATCCCAGATATGCTACGAAGAAACCTATTACTATTGACATGCCAACCTGGTATAGAAAATACAGAATCGCAGCGGGATACAGAGTTACATAGTTGGCAATGACTTTAATGGGGTGTGCGTCCGGTGCGCTTGGCATTACAAAAATAAGTGCAATTGAAGTTAGGACTATGCCCAGGGGATCGTTGAATATTGACTCCGTTACTATGACTGTCTCTATGTTCCTATCTACCTTATGCTGCTTAAATAGGGGGATTAATGTTGCGGGATCCGTGGCAGATACTATTGCTCCAAATAGGAAACCCACTGCGAATGGGAGATGAAAAACAATGGAAAAGGCAAATCCTGCTAAAACTGCGGTTATCACCATGCCTACTGTATCCAACAGTGCAATAGTGGTGATGTTTTTGAATAAAAGGGAGCGCCATAGGTGATATCCTTCAGCGAATAAGATTATGAATAGTCCAAATACGCGAACGTATTCGAACATATCCAAGGCTATTTTTCTGTTAATTATGCCGGTTACAGGGCCAATTAATATCCCAAATATTATCAGGATGGGGATGTATGAGATGTTCGTTTTTCTACTAATGAGGAGTGCGGTGATCCCCAGTGTGAGAACTACAACCACCACAAATGCGACTACATTGACGGTGGAATGAAGAACCAGCGATATGTTGAAATCCATAGTATCACTGAGCAGGAGTATTAAAATAAAGTATATACAGCTTTGTTAAAAAGCAAAGGTTATTTAATGGGTACGTATATGTTGAGTCATGAACGTTGTGGCTATCTCCGGCGCATCGGGTGCCATATTGGGCATTCGCCTTTTAGAAGAGCTCAGAGGGGAAGCGTATCTGATAATATCCAAGAATGCGGAAAAAATAATCGAATACGAAACGGGATATTCGGTAGATGAAGTTAAAAGAATGGCGAAGAGGGTGTACAACAACGATGATCTCAGCGCGGACATCGCTTCGGGCACAACGAAATTTGATTCTCTGATCATTGCGCCGTGCTCCACAACTACCCTTTCGAAGATTGCCTGCGGAATAGGGGATAATTTGATAACTCGCGTCGCTTCCATTGCCCTTAAAGAGAGGAGAAAATTGATCATAGTGCCCAGAGAAACTCCGCTAAGCCCAGTGGTTTTGAAGAGAATGTACGAGCTATCCAGCATGGGTGCTCTCATACTCCCGCCTGAGCCCGCGTTTTATCTGAAACCCAAAAAGATAGAGGATGTGGTGAACTACATTGTCGGAAAAATTTTGGATCATCTGGGTGTGGAGCATGAGCTTTACTCTCCCTACGAGCCATAAATCTTTTTTATTCCGAAATAGCTGCCAGCGAGTGAGATTCCCACAATCACCATATACCATATTCCGTAGAGGGGCAGAAGGAGGTAAATTGCAAAGAGGATTATTTTCATCACGTTTCCGAAATTTCTTGCTTTTCTCTCCATGAGTGTTCCCCTTTTCTTCTTGCCCAATATCTCGGAGAATTTTTTAATCACGTAAGCGCTTGCGGCAAAGATTACGAATAAAATAAGCGGGGAGTTCAGAGGATCGAATGGCGAGTATTCTATCCACTCTCCCCCCATGGACACGTACTGCCCTAAGATGAGGCGAAGGGTGAGGAATCCAGATGGGTAATTCAGGCTCCCGAATCCAGCCAAAATTTCGGAATGGTGCTTCTCAACACTGGCAGAATTCAAATTGAACTTGGAAATTTCGGATTGATTGTTCACGAGTGCATAGAAGGGCGCGAAGGTGAGATTGTCCGTCACCGCGAAATGCCTTCCGTCGACGGGCTCTCCGCGAATGAGCATTCTCAAGGTGATATCCGAAGTTGAATTAACCGGGCCTATCAGGCCGGCCACATCATCAGGATTGTTGAGTATGCCCTGCGTGTCATCGTGCAGCGGGTCCGCCCGTGAGATTCTAACAAACGCAAGATAGCCGCAGCCGAAGCGGTTATTCTCCACAACTCTTTCCAAATCATGTTTGAAGTACTTTGATGCTGTGCCCAAATCAATCCTGCTCACCCCGTATTTTTCCCCTATCGCAGTTCTGAGTTCCTTCGCGTATTCGCCGTGAATGACCCACGTGATGTGCCCTCCGAAAACATCACCCACGTCTAAAATTTGCAAATCGCTGAATATTTCTATGTCTCCGCCGCTCGCTCCTCGAGATGTGGGAACGAAAAAAATGGAAGCTACGAGAATGAGTATTATGCCCGAGAGCAGAACCCTTTTCATATAAATAGATGCGCGGGATGGTATATAAGTTTTTCTTAGAATTTTGCAACGTGTGAACAACATTTATATATTTTTGAACTATTTAACTCTGGGCGTTGAGAACATGAACAGAAGATTCTCCATGTACCTGCTCGCCACATCAATCACTGCCTTCGGATCCTTTCTATCTTCAATTGCAATTCTCCTCCTGATTTATCAATGGACCACTTCGGGACTTATTCTCTCCTTCTTCGAATTGGCTTCTGTGTCTCCTCCAATCGCCTTGGGCGTGCTCGCAGGACAATATCTTCAGGGAAAGGACAGCAGGAAAGTCTGGATAACAATGGCTCTCATCTCTGGATTTTTCGAGCTATTCGTTGTTTTATTTTTCAACATTTACTCCCTTTTTCTCCTAAACCTTGTGGTGAGCACAAATAGCATATTCGTCATGGTATCAAAAGGTGCGCTTCTTCCCAAAATTGTGAAGCCAGAAGAGTTGGGGTGGGCCAACAACACAATATTTCTCTCGTATTTGGTAATCGGCGCCATCTCGCCGTTCATTGCGGCGTATTTTCTCTCTCTTTCTCCTCTTTTTCCATTCGTGGTTGATTTGGCAACTTATTTCTTAGAAGCTCTGGCCGTGTATTTCATATCCGTGCCCGCGGCAATTGATGAAAAAACGGGGGAGAAAAAACAGGGATTTCTTAGCGGATTACGGGGAAGTTTTTCCACTTTGAGAAGGGAGGCGAAAATAGTTCTATATGCTCTGCTCTTCGCAAATACGCTCATGTTCTTGGGCGGGGCGAATAAGCTTCTAATCGTCGGATACATTCACTCTTATTTTCCGGCGCATTATTACCTTTACTACGGTATTCGTGCAACCTTAGTTGCGGTGGGCATGATGGCCATACTGGTCCCCATAACATTCAAAAAAATCGAAATAAATAAGCCGTACGCAATGGTTCTCTATTCTTCCATCTTCTTAGCTTCTTTTTATCTTATGATAGGCGTTTTGGTGAATCCCCTCATCTTATTCTCCTCTGCCGTGATTTTAGGAATAGGCGATGGCCTAATCTCTCCGCAATTTCAGACAATATTGATGAAATACACCCCGCCAAAAATTCTAAAACCCACCCTCGGATTAACAACAACCGTGACCAAATCCGCTCAGCTAATATCAATAATCACCGCAGGCGTGTTGATGACCTTCGTGGACACTAAAACAATATTCTTGGCCTTTGGAATAATCGTCCTCTTTATTTTCCTCTTTTTCTTGCCCACCAAAAAATTAGAAAAATAGAAAATTATCTTTTGTCCTTCCACGTGAGCACGGGCTTGCGCGCCGCTAACACGTCGTCCACTCTCTTAATGGCGGTGTTGTGCGGAGCCTCTTCCAATAACTTGGGATTCTCCTCTGCCTCTTTTGCTATTTGAATCATTATGTCCGCAAATTTATCCAGTGTCTCTTTATTCTCGCTCTCGGTGGGCTCAATCATCAGCGCTTCGTGGACGATTAGTGGGAAATACACCGTTGGAGCATGGACGCCGAAATCTAACAGGCGCTTGGCAACATCTAAAGCGCGGGCGTTCTTCGGCTTAACCACGAACTCATGCTTCCTCAGGTCTTTGTGAGGTAATTCGTAATATCCCTTAATCCTCTCCTTCAGGTAGTTGGAGTTAAGCACTGCCCTTATCGTGGCGTTCTTCAATCCCTCGCCGCCTAAGCGCTTTATGTATGCCCATGCTTTCACCATTACGCCGAAGTTGCCGTAGAATGAGCGCACCTTGCCTATGGTGTGTTTTACGTCGTAATCTAAATAGTATTTCTCTCCGTCGTAGCGCACTATTGGAACGGGCAGGAAATCAACTAACTCTCCGCGAACTCCCACTGGCCCGCTCCCGGGGCCACCACCGCCGTGCGGAGTGGAGAAGGTCTTGTGGAGATTCAAATGCACGATGTCGAATCCCATTATTCCCGGAGAAGTGATGCCCATTATCGCATTTAGATTCGCGCCGTCGTAATATAACAGAGCACCATTTTTGTGCATAATCTTCGCAATCTCTAAAATTTCTTCTTCAAATATGCCCAGCGTGTTTGGATTTGTAATCATGAACGCTGCCGTTGTATCGTCCGTTGCCGCTTCCAGAGCTTCTAAATCCACCATGCCCTTCTCATTTGATGGTATTTCGATGACGTTGAATCCCGCCATAGCCGCGCTTGCCGGATTCGTGCCGTGGGCGGAATCAGGAAGCAGAACGTTTCTCCTCTTTTCCAATTCGCCCTTGTACTCGTGGTATGCGCGCACCAGCAACATGCCTGTGAATTCACCGTGCGCTCCCGCCGCTGGCTGAAGAGTGAAATCATCCATATCGGTGATTTTCTTAAGCATCTCCTGCAATTCGTACATTATTTGCAATGCACCCTGCACGGTGCTCTCCTCTTGATACGGATGCAGGTACGAGAACCATTTTGCTATTTCCTCGTTGAGCTTTGGGTTGTACTTCATCGTACATGAGCCGAGGGGATAGGTGTTTATGTCCACCCCGTAGTTCATCTGCGATAGCCGGGTGTAATGCCTCACAACCTGCCATTCTTCCAGATTCGGAATATTCAAAGATTTTCTTTTTAATTTATCTGGGACATCAACACTGATTTCTTTCTCATCTTCGCCATTTATCTCGTTCAAAAGGGGCTCGTCGTACTTCGCCTGCTGGTACATTTAGGACACCTCCTTTAAAGCGCTAACTAATTTATCCATATCCTCCTCGCGTATCATTTCGGTGGTTGCCAGAAGCATGGAATTGGGGACGTTGCGATAGCATCCGGCGTTGATTGGCAAACCGCCGTGCACGCCATGCTTGAGCAATTCCTTAGAAATCTCGTGGGGGTTCTTAGGCAACTCAACCAAGAATTCGTTGAAGTGCTTTGCATCGAAAATGGGCGCGTTGAATCCCGCATTTCTCAATTTCTCCATAAGCATACGAGCGTTGTCCATGTTTTTCTTCGCCAATTCTTTCAATCCGTTCGCGCCGTAATATGCGACGAATGCAACGCTGAACACCGCGCAAAGAGCCTCGTTGGAACATATATTGCTCGTCGCTTTACCCCTTCTTATGTGTTGCTCCCTCGTTTGCAGGGTCATGACGAAGGCTCTCCTTCCATCAGCATCCACAGTTTCCCCTATTAATCTGCCGGGCATCTTTCTAACGTACTGCTTGCGGGTGGCGAATATTCCCAACAGCGGGCCGCCGAAGCTTATGGGATTGCCCAAAATTTGCCCTTCGCCAATCACTATATCCGCGCCGTAATCCGCCGGGGGCTTGAGAACTGCTAAGCTGAGAGGATTAACTCCAACAGTATATATTGCCTTGCCCAAAATATCTTTTATCTCATCGACGCCTTCATCTATCACGCCGAAGAAATTTGGATTCTCCACATACACCATCGCTGTATTCTCGTTGACCAATTCCTGCAATTCATCCAGAGCGACCATTCCGCGCTCGTTGAGCGGGTATTTTTTCACATGCATTCCTAATCCTGAGATATAATTCTTCAAAACGCTCTCCTTCTCCCAGTATAAATTTTCCGGAACTAAAACTTCTTTTCTCCTGTTCATTCTGTATGCCATTCTTGCAGCTTCACCCAATGATGTGTGAGAGTCGTACATTGATGAATTTGCAACGTCCATTCCCGTTAATTCGGCGATAACGCTCTGGTACTCGAACAGAGTTTGGAGCATTCCTTGCGAAATTTCTGGCTGGTACGGGGTGTAAGAGGTGTAAAATTCTGAGCGGCCTACGATTTCCAGCACCGCCGGGGGAATGTAATGGGTATAAATTCCTGCGCCCAGAAAATTCGGCATATCAAATATATCTTTGTTCTTCGCCGCCAGCTCTTTGGCATATCGGTACACGGATATTTCATCCATTGCCTCAATATCTATTCCTTTTTTCCACACTTCCTTTGGAATGTCGCTGAAAAGTTCTTCCCAGGAGCTCATCCCGAGATATTTAAGCATATCGTCCATGTCTTTCATATGGGGGGTGATGATTTGGGAAAGCATAAATCTTTTGAATACTCAACGAATTCCTTTGCAGGTGAAAGCGTACGTGTTAGTTGGAAACTCCAGGCGTTTGCCAAAGAAGCATTTAATTGAGGTGCTGCCCGGCATGAGGTTAATAGATTTGGTTGTTGAAAATCTCAGGAAAATCGGGCTCGAAGTGGTCATTTACTCCAAATACCCTTTTCCCGTGGACGCCGAAATGATAATCGACAGGGAGGCGTGGATTCTTCCCTCCATCGTGTCTCTATTTTCCCGAGATTCCGAGTTCTTCCTGTTCGGCGGGGACATGCCTCTGATTAAAAAGGAGGCGGTGGAAATCCTATTGAACAATTACGAGGAAGGCAAATCGGTGGTTCCCAGATGGCGTGCCACGGGATATCTGGAGCCTCTTCATGCGATTTATTCTTCCTCTTCGCTGCCATGTTTGAAAGGTGCACCCTCGCTCACACTCGGGCTAAAGAAATGCGCCGCGGTTAAATTCATTCCCGCCGATGAAATGCTAACGGAGACTTTTTTCAATGTGAACACCGCCGAGGATTTGGAGAATCTAAGAAGAATTCTTCTTTCCTGATTTCTCGCAGAAAAATTTCCCTAGGAGCAGTGCGAGCCCGGCGGATGTGGTGAGGGTGAAGTAAATCAAGAGTCCGATGTAAATATAAGTTGTGCAGGGCTGCGTGCCTGAGATGCGGGCACAAGCGCCCACGCCCGCGAGGTTTATGTACATGTAAGAAGGATACGCTATGAATATGCCCCAGAACAGAAGGGAAAGCGCCAAATTTGTGGTAGAATTCTTATTTATTAAATTACATTTGTGAGTTGCGGTAACCAATAGAGCAGCTATTAATGCGATAATTACGGCGAGCAATAAAGGCAGGTAGAGTTGGATAAATTCCGATGGAGCGCTTCCGCATGGAACCTCGGTGGTGAATTGCAGAGAAATGAGAAGAAGAGGTAAAAGAATCGCATTGTAAACTATTGTCCAGAGCCTTTCTCGAAGAACGTCTTTACTTCTATGAGTGGATAAGGACATCTTCGCAGAAATCAATGTTAGTATGAAAAAATCTATGGCCACTATTATCGGGTAGTATTTGATTGCCTGGTTCTCCTCATACCAGCTCCAACTGCTATTGGCCATCAGCGCGCTGAGCACGAGAGATATGAATGAAATCGCAGCAGCGCCTACGTACCTTTTAAGATAGAATGCCAGAAGAAAGAGAAGCATTCCGGGAAGGCTGAAAAATAGGAAGAAATAAAAAATGTCGGTTCCGAGGGAAACTAAAAAAACCGCAGTGAAGATGAACGCCATGAGGGCAATAATCCAATCATTCACTATTTTTTCATTCAACCCCCTGTGGGTTAGTTCCATAAGTAGTTATGTTGGTAAAAGTTATTAAATTTTTCTCCGATAGATTTTGCGACTTTCGCAAAACCTAAATAACTTTGTGATAATACCTCGGCATGGACGGGAAAGTGCTCGAAATCATAGAAAAACACAGGAATGATGATTCAAAGCTTCTGGCAATTCTCCACGACGTTCAGAATGAATTCGGCTACATTCCCGAGGATGCGATAAAAACGATTGCGAAAGAATTGGGAATGAAAAAGGGAGAAGTTTATGATGCGGCTTCATTTTATTCATTTTTCAAGTTCGAACCCGAAGGGAAGCATGAAGTGATGATTTGCGACTGCATAGTTTGCCACATCAAAGGCTCGGAAAGAATTATTGAAAGAATCGAAAAAGAGTTCGGGGTGAAGATGGGCGAGACCACGAAGGATGGCAAATTCACATTCAAAGTTGTTGAAGGTCTCGGACATTGCGAATCCTCGCCGGTGATGATGCTCGATGGAAAAATTTACGGGGATTTAACTCCCGAGAAAGCGATGGAAATTTTGAGGGGGTGCGAGTGATGCTACTTCTCAAAGATGCACGCAATGTGGAAGATTACCTCGCGCAAGGCGGTTTCAAAGCGCTCCGCAAAGCATTGGAATTCGGGCAAGATGAAATAATAAAAGAGGTGGAAACTTCTGGGCTTTTGGGAAGAGGGGGTGCTGCGTTCCCAACGGGGCTGAAGATGAAATTCGTAAGAAAGGAGAGAAAGACGCCGAAGTACATTGTGGCCAATGCGGACGAGGGAGAACCGGGAACATTTAAGGATAGAGTTCTCATGGAGAGAAACCCGTACCAAATATTGGAGGGAATGATTATCTCCGCGTATGCCATAGGTGCCAAGAAGGGATTTTTCTACATCCGCTACGAATATAAGGAGATTGCAAAGGACATAGAGAGAAAAATAGAGGAATTACGAAGGTTAGGAATACTGGGTCCGAGCATATACGGCTCGAAATTCTCGTTTGACATCGAAGTGGTTTTAGGAGCGGGCGCTTATGTTTGCGGGGAAGAAACGGCGCTGATGGAGAGCATCGAGGGCAAGAGGGGATTTCCGAGAATAAAGCCGCCATATCCTGCGCAATACGGGCTTTGGGGAAAGCCTACGCTGATTAACAATGTGGAGACCCTCGCGAATATACCCGTAGTGATGAGCATGGGCGGAGCGAACTACAGCAGATTGGGAAAAGAGGGCTGCAGTGGGCCGAAGCTTTTCAGCGTGAGCGGATTCGTGAAGAATCCCGGAGTTTATGAGGCGAATTTGGGAGAGAAAACTATAGGTGAGATGATTGAGCTCACCGGAGGAGTGGAAGGCGAATTCAAAGGCCTCATGATAGGCGGCGGCGCCGCGGGGTTCATACTAAACGAAGAGTATTTAGACATGCCTCTTTGCTTTAAAGATGCAAAAGAGCGCGGCTTATTTTTAGGCACAGGAGATATAATAGTTTTCAACGAATCCGTAAATATTTGGGATATTCTGCTCAACATCGCTAAATTCTTCGAGCACGAGTCCTGTGGGCAGTGCTTCCCCTGCCGCTACGGAACCAAGAGAATGCGGGAAATAATTGAAAAAATTGTTCGCGGCGAGGGGAGAAAAGAGGATATTGAAAAACTCAACGCCACGGCGAGGGCGATGAAAATAGCCTCGCTCTGCCCTCTGGGCGCAAGTGCGATGTTAGCTTACGAATCCGCCATGAAGAACTTCCGCGAGGAGCTCATGGGGGTGATTCAATGATTATAACTATTGATGGGAAAAGGGTTGAAGTTGAGGAAGGAAAGACCATTCTTCAGGCTGCGAGGGAAAATGGTATCGAGATTCCTGCGCTTTGCAATTACATTGATGGGAAGCCCATAGGCTCCTGCGGGCTGTGCGTGGTAAGCATAAAAAATGGTGGGAGAGAATATCACGCGAGGGCATGCGCCACGAAAGTTGCAGACGGAATGGAAATAGAGACTCACACTCAGGAGGTAGAAGACGCGAGGAGAACGATTTTGGAAATGTTAGCGGAGGAGCACGGGGAGATTGGGGGCGAGGCGAATGAATTGTTTTTGAAGTACGGAATAGAAATAAAGAGCGATAAAAAGAGAGAAGCACCGAATTTAGTGGACAATCCATTCATTTCTTTCAATCCCAATGCCTGCGTCTCATGTTTCCGCTGCGTGCAGGCCTGCTCGCTCATAAAAGAGAACCATGTTTTGGTGCGAGAGAATCGCGGATCAAATATAGGAATTGTAGCAGGGATAAACGAAAATCTCAAGGATGCTGGCTGCGCCTTCTGCGGTGCGTGCGTGGACGCGTGCCCCACCGGAGCGCTCATGGATTTGACCCCAAAAGAGGAAGAAGGGAAGAAAATCACGAGTATATGTCCGTATTGCGGCGTGGGGTGTGCCATAGATTACTACGTTTTGGGCAATGAAATTATTTACGCGAGGGGCTCTCCGGACGGGGTGAACAAAGGGGACGACTGCATCAAAGGTCGCTACGGCTGGCAATTCGTGCATAGCGAAGAGCGATTGAAAAAACCGCTAATAAAGAAGAATGGAAAGTTTGAGGAAGTCACATGGGATGAAGCTTTGAACTATGTTGCCTCGCGCCTGAAAGAAATAAAGGAGAAATACGGCGCGGACAGCATCGCCGGTCTCTCGTCTGCGAAATGTACCAACGAGGAGAATTACCTGTTTCAGAAGTTCATGCGCATTGTGGTGGGCACCAACAATGTGGACCACTGCGCGAGGCTATGTCATGCTTCCACCGTGGTCGGATTATTCAAAGTGTTTGGCAGCGGAGCAATGACAAACAGTTTGGAAGATTTGGAGAAAGATGCGGAGCTATATTTCGTGATCGGTTCAAACACCACACATGCGCATCCGGTAATCGGCACGATGATTAAAAGAGCCGTAAAATCTCGGGGGGCGAAATTGATAGTTGCTGACCCGCGGGATATCGAGCTCGCGGAGTACTCCGATCTTCATTTAAGGCAGCGTCCAGGTACAGATGTCGCTTTGATCAACGGGATGATGAACGTCATAATCTCTCACGGGTTAGAAGATAGAGAATTCATAGAGAACAGAACGGAGGGCTTTGAAAAATTGAAAGAAATCGTTAAGAAATACACGCCGGAGTATGTGGAGAAGATAACCGGTGTGCCTAAGGAGGACATAATAAAGGCGGCGGTTCTGTATGCCACCCACAAATCAGCGATAATTTACGCAATGGGAATTACGCAGCACACTTCCGGCACGGCAAATGTGGCCTCGCTGGCGAATTTAGCGCTTCTCACTGGCAATGTGGGAAAGAGGGGCGCTGGAGTGAATCCTCTTCGCGGCCAGAACAACGTGCAGGGCGCCGGGGACATGGGCGCTTTACCAAACGTGCTTCCCGGATATGCGAAATTGGGAACGAGAAGAGCGAGGGAAATAGAAAAAATATGGGGCAGGAAAATACCTGAAAAAGATGGGTTAACCGTTGTTGAGATGATGCACGCCGCTTCTAAAGGAGTGATAAAGGGGATGTACATAATGGGCGAAAATCCGGCGGTGAGCGACCCGGACCAGAAGCATGTGATTCAGGCGTTGAAGAATTTAGAGTTCCTCGTAGTGCAGGATTTATTTATGAGCGAAACCGCTCAACTTGCGGATGTAATTCTTCCCGTGGTGTCTTCGCTCGAGAAAGAGGGCACATTCACCAACACAGAGAGAAGAGTTCAATTGCTTCATCGCGTTCTTGAACCCGTAGAGGATGCGAAGCCCGATTGGTGGATAATTCAGGAAATTGCCAAAAGAATGGGCGCAGAGTGGAATTACGAAAGCCCGAAGGATATATTTGAAGAAATAAGGAAGGTTGTTCTGCAGTATCGCGGGATAACATACGAGAGAATAGAGAAAATGGGCTTGCAGTGGCCGTGTCCTAGTGAGGGGCACCATGGCACCAAGATTCTCCACGAAGATATGTTTCCGACTCCAAACGGATTGGCCAAATTCTCCCCTTACGAGTACAATCCGCCGGCGGAAGAGCCGGACGAGGAATATCCCTTTGTTCTCACCACCGGGCGCACTTACGAGCATTTCCACACTGGCACACTGACGAGAAAAATCGATGGATTCAATGAGCTCATTCCAGAAGCATTCGTTGAAATTCATCCAGAGGATGCGGAGAAATTAGGCGTGGAAGATGGAGATTGCATAGAGGTGGAATCTCGTAGAGGAAAGATAAGGGTGAAAGCGAAGCTTGCGGGGATAAAGAAGGGCGTTGTTTTCATCCCTTTCCACTTTGCAGAGAGCGCGGCGAATGTTCTTACCATAGACGCACTGGATCCTGAGGCGAAGATTCCAGAATTAAAGGTTGCGGCTGTCCGTTTGAAGAAGTGCTGAATAGAAATAAATCATTAAATACGCAATCATATTTACTCAATCTATGAAAAGAGCGGTGCTGCTGGCCATGGTTGTTATCTTGCTTTTCCCCCTGTTCTTACAACCGGTTAGCGCGCGCTCCGTGGAACTGAATTATCACGGGGAGCAGGAGATAATAGTGAGAGGTCATACTCCCGTTTGGCTGAATTTCACCCTCCGTAATATTTTCAACAGGAGTCTCGACATAGAGATTTCCGTCACAGAATCTTCGCTGTATTCCGTTTCTTATGTTCCTTCGCATGCGTTCCGCTTGGGGCCTCTTTCCGAGAGGAACGTATCCGTCATAATAACCCCCAGTGAAAAGTTGGAGAGGGAGGAAATAGATATTCAGGTGAAGTTTAAAATTTACGAGATGGAGGCGGTGAATCCCATAGACACGAAGGAAATGTCCTTCGTGATTTTAGTTATCAATCCTTCATGGTTTATCAAGCCCATCATATCCACCTTGGGTCTCGAAGACAACTGGGTCTGGCAGTTCATCATAACCGTTCTATTCTGGCTCGGAGTTGGCTTTTTAACGGTCTTCGTTATAGCTCCGATAATTAGGGTAACGACGGAGAAAACCAAAACGAAGGTAGATGACATAATCTGGCAAATAATCCGGGCACCAATCATCATCATGCTCTTCATCTACGGCTTTGTAGCCGCCGCGGAGCTTCTTCCCATAAGCGCATCTTCGCTCTCAGCAATAAACAAAGCTTACGAAATAACATTAATTGCTGTGATCACTTACCTTTCGTACAGGATATTCCACGACCTCATGATTTACGAGGGAAAGAAGCTGGCGGAGAAGACGGAGAGCGAGCTTGACGATGTTCTTATTCCCGTTGTTGAGAAAATAGGCGATGCGCTCATACTTATTGTGGGTTCTCTGTGGCTTCTGAATTCTTTGGGAATCAACATAACTATATTTCTTGCGGGTCTCGGAGGTCTCGGATTGATAATAGGTCTCGCATCTCAGGACGCCCTTGCCAATTTCTTTGCGGGAATGCACATCCTTTTAGATCATCCATTTGCCATAGGGGATTACATCAAGCTTGAGGGGATAAACACGGTGTACAGGATAGAAAAGGTGGGTGTTCGCTCCACTCGAGCTTACGATGTGTTCAACCACGAGGAAGTGGTGATACCCAACAAGATGCTCGCAGGGGACAAAATTATCAACATGATGAAGCCCGATAACTTGGGCAAGGTGAAGTTCAATGTTGGCGTTGCTTACGGTACGGATGTGGATAGAGTAATGGAAATAATCGAGAAGGTTGTGGAAGAGCACCCGGAAATCATAAAGAGCGGAGACAAAAAGCCGTTGGTGCGGCTGGTGAATTTCGGAGAATCATCGCTTGATTTCCTCGTAATCGCGTGGATTCCAAACATAATGGACCAGTGGCGCGTCGCTCATGAGTTAAGAGTCGCGCTTTACAACAAATTCAAGGAAGAGGGTGTAGAGATACCATTCCCGCAGCTGGACGTGCATATAAAAAACCAAGAATCATGAGAATTTTTCCTCTCCGTACCTTATTTTTCCGTCCACGATTGTGGCGGCCACGTTCAGACCGTTGAGGGAGTAAACGATGTTCGAGACCAAGTTCTCCTTTTTGAACGGCTTTGCGTTAGGCTCGTTTCCGTCGATTATCACCAAATCTGCCAATTTTCCCTCTTCCACGCTTCCGGCGTTCAACCCAAGAGCTTTCGCCGCGTTCACCGTTGCAAAATCCAAAATCATCTGCGCGTTGGTGGCCTTCGGGTCCCATCTCTCATTCTTGTGCAAGAGGGCGGCGAATTTCATCACTTCGAACATGTCGAGATTGTTATTGCTTACCACGCTGTCTGTGCCCAGCGTAACATTCATTCCGTTTTGAAGCATCTCCACTAAGGGCATAGAACCTCCGTTTCCCAACTTCATGTTGCTGGTGGGATTGTGGGAAGCGATAACACCTCTCTCCGATAGCAATTTTATCTCACGGAGTGTGAGCCAGACCATGTGCGCTCCGATAACGCGATTGCTCAAGAACCCGATTTTGTCCAGCCATTCCGCAGGTCTCATTCCTGTTTTCTTCCTGTGATCATAGACTTCTTTTCTCGTCTCGGAGATGTGGATGGTCATAAGGGCATCGTATTTCTCAGCCACTTCCTTAGCTTTTAGCAGGGTTTCTTCCCCGCAGGTATACACGGCATGGGGTGCTATTAGTGGGGTTACGAGATCATCCCCGCGGTATTCTTTTATGAACTCTTCCGCATTTCCAACGGGGGTTCCGCCCTGCGTCGTTAATTCCTCATCCACTACCGCCCAGCCTAAGAATCCCCGTATGCCTTTTTCTTTTACCGCCTTAGCCACTTCGTCTTCGTAGGAGTACATATCAACGAAAGTTGTTGTTCCCGTGCGGAGCATCTCCTCAATGCCCATTATCGAGCCGCGATAGATATCTTCCTTGGTCATTCCCTCTTCAACCTTCCAAACCCGCTCCAAGAATTCGAAGAGATCCACGTCGTCGGCGATCCCCCGCATGAAAGTCATTGGAACATGGTTGTGTGTGTTTATCAATCCGGGCATGACCGCGATGTTTTTTCCCTCAAATTTGTACTCCGCTTCCACATTGACCTTTCCTATTTCGGAAATGAGGTTGTCCTCCACGTATACATCGCCTTTCTTTATCTCTCTTTTTTCGTTTTGCGTCACTATTAATGAATCTTTAATCAGGATGCTCATAACTCCGTTAATGGCTGCGTGAATTTATAAGTTTTCCCCATGATATTTAAGCATACCAAAAATTATATGCGATAACGATATTAGCGGCAGAAGTGAGTACAAAAATCACATTTCTGGGCACAGGCGGCGGGAGATTCACCACGATATATCAGATTCGGGCCACTGGAGGTCTGTATGTGGAGAGCGGAGCTAAGATTCACATAGACCCCGGGCCCGGCGCGCTGGTGCAGATGCACCGCTTGGATATGGATCCAACAAAGACTGATGTTATTGCCATATCCCATTGCCACACGGATCATTACACAGATGGCGAAATTTTGATTGAGGGCATAACCAACGGGGGCACCAAAAGAAAAGGATTGTTGTTGGGTTCTAAAAGTGTTATTGAGGGGGTAGAGGGTATTGGACCGGGAATATCAAAGTATCATCGAGGCTTGGTTGATAAGGTCGTGGTAATGGAGCCGGGGTACGAGGTTAAATTTAAAAGGTTGAAAATCGAAGCCACTAAATCTTTTCACAATGACCCAACGACGGTTGGTTTTAGGCTCCATACCCCAGACGGAATAATATCGTACATGGCTGATACTGATTACGACGATTCCCTAATTGATATCCATTCAAATGCCCGTGTTTTGATTCTTCCTGTCACCCGACCTTTAGGGGCAAAGATTCCTTTTCATTTGAGCACTAGGGAGGCGGCAAAGCTCGTGGAAGAGATAAAGCCGGAGATCGCCATTTTGACCCATTTCGGATTGAAAATGCTCAACGAGAATCCCGAGTATCAGGCGGATTGGATATGGAAGGAAACAGGCATAAGAACGATAGCCGCCGAGGACGGGATGCTCGTGAAAATAGGAAAAAGAATAGAAATCGAATGATTATCTTTTTCTGAAGTACTCGTCCTCTTCCAACAATTCTTCCATTAAGTCTGATATCTTCCACTTAAGAGAAGTTGGGGTTGTGGTTGCGAATATCACTCTTCCTTCCACGGCATTTCTAACGCTTCTCATTGTTTCGCTTATTTTTTCATTAGGCACGTTATGCATTATTACGAATTTTCCTCGCTCCACGGGTTCGTATTTTTCACCTTTTGGTTTCTTCTCGATGAGTTCTTCCAAAACCCAGTCAACGTATTCCTTCGATACCGCATATTTATCGCCGTCGATTTTATTCATTTCCTCCTCTGAGAAGCCAACTAGGATTAGCATTTTGAATCACCTTGGAAAAGGGAATGTGGGAACAAATTTAAAAATTCCTCCAAACCCAACATTTCGATGGTTTCTTCCGAGGGTATTCCGCACCCGCTCCAACCGCGAATTCGATAAAATTCTTTCCTTGCCTCTACGAAATCCTGCAAATCCCTGAATGCTTTGTTACCCTTCGCAACGCCCTCCTTCTCCTCTTCCCACCATCTATCCGGAATCACGTCCTCTTCCACGGGATTCAATCCAGCCATTATATCGTAAATTCTCGCAAGAGTTTCGATTTTCCAGCCGATGTTCTCGGGCACATCTTCGCCATATATCACGTTATACATTTTATCTATCTCCTCTTTTTCGTACGGAACGAACTTGCAGAGCCCCATGGTGTCGAAGAGCGCATCTTTATCTCTGTTTTCAATCATCGATTTAACTAACTCCTTGGCTGGGCCATCGTTCGGGAGAGAATGTGGAGAAGGCCATCCTCGTAAATGGGATGCGCCCACGTCCGCGGTGGCGTAGCTTAATGCGTATGTTCTCAATCCTCTCGGGTCCCACGCCGGCGCTTCTAAGCCTTTAACATGCACCGCGTATCTACCTCCGCGATTCAATATCTCCGAAGCCCTTTTAACTCCTTCAGCCAGAACGGCGCCGATTCCCATGCGATGGGCAATGTGGATAAGCAATTTTTTCTCTGCGTTGTAATCTCCAAATCCTTCAACATCGAAACCTATCTCTTCCATTCCTGTCTCGCCATTCTCAACCATTTCGAAGAGCCATCCAATCACGTTGCCGGCCGCGATGGCGTCCAATCCCAAATCGTTGGCAATGTGAATCAGATGAGCAACTTTGGGAAAATCGAACACGCCGGTGGCCGCGCCTAGCATCCCGATGCTCTCGTACTCCGGCTTCACCCTGAATTTCTCCCCTTCTAATTCTATTTCCACATATCTGGCGCATTTCACAGGACAGGAGTGCCCGTGGATGAATCTCTCAGGCTCTATCTCGTATTTTTTCACCTCTTCGCCGCTCAATTTTTTTGATAGTTCCTCAGGTATGTACGGTCTCGAGAAATTGAAAGCAGGACTCATCCCGCTCCTTCCAGAGTTTATTAACGCATTTGTGGTCCCATAGGTTTTCAGGGAAGGGGATGCCCTTTCTTCGAGTTCCTGATACAATTTCGCCCGCAAATCGTTCCATCGCTTTCTATCTTTTATTTCTACCTTGGCGTTATCAAGAGATATGGGCTTCACAAACACCGCCTTTAGATTTTTTGAACCCATCACCGCGCCGAGACCTCCGCGCCCGGCGGCGCGCTCGGTGTCGAACATGATGTTTGCGAATCTCACTAAATTCTCCCCCGCTGGACCGATCGCAGCGATTGCTCCATCTCCGTGCTTCATCCAGAGCTGCTCCGTAGTATCGTAAACTCCTAATCCTCTCAGCTCCGGAGCCTCGATTATCTTTACCTCTTCTCCCACATATAAATAGACCATGCTCTCCGCTTTTCCTTCGATTAGAATTGCATCGTAGCCCCATCTCTTTATGAAGGGCCCGAATCTGTCTCCAGCGTAACTATCGCTCACCAGAGAAGTCTCAGGGGATATGGAAACAACCGCCACCTTGCTTGCTCCCGGAGCCAAACCGCTCAGCGCACCCGGCACGAATGCTATTTTATTTCTCTCGGAAAACGGCTTGGTTCCCGGTGGGACGTTCTTGGCGATGAGGTAATAACCCAATGCTTTACCGCCGGGGTATTTCAATTCTTTTTCCTCTTTTATTTCTCCCGTGCTCAAATTAACCCTGATTATTTTCCCGTTCATAATTTTTGAAAGAGAAATTCCCGTATTAAAGATTATCTGTCCTTCACCCGTCTCAGCGGAGCGCCGCAAACGGGGCATTCTTTGTAGTATTTCCTGAAGTACCTTCCGCAGCCGGTGCAGCGCCATTTCCATTTTCTTCTCTCTTTTATCCCCTTTATTCCCGCGGGAACGTATTTAATTCCCAAATAGGAGGCAACGTTCTGTATTGCGTAATCGTCCGTGACGATGGTGGCCTTTTCCTGATACCCCAGCGCCAGAATTTCGAAATCCGTTTCGGAGAGAACCTCAAAATCACCAGTCTTTTTGCTTGCTTCTTTAACGATTTCTATTGCCTCCTCCTCTGGAGAAATCACTTTGTAAAGGTCGAGATCCGGAGGTTTTTCCTTCAATTCCGAAACTACTGATGGGGGAATGATTATTTCCTCAGGCGGAAATTTCAGCCCGGCGATGAGCGCCGAGGTATCTAAAACGAACATATCTCCCATTATATTTTGCTTTTTCAAATATCTTTCGTCAATTTTTTGACATGTTAATTTTTACAAAAGAATTAAATATCATTAAAGTTCATGATTATATGAATGATTGATGAAATAATTTCCGATGTATTGACCGTAATCATATTCTTGTTTTTCATCGTTTATGTAGTTAGAAAAAGGGGGTTTGACAAATTAACCTATGTGCTCTTCCTCCTGGCGGGGGGAATGATGATTGTTGGAATCTCCGATATAGTTTCCCTTCTTTTCGTAAGCAATGTTGGTATTGAATGCATGGCCGGGCGGGTTACCGCGTTCGGGGTGATGCTTGCCGCCCTCGGGCTCATATCCTCTCTTTCCATGTTTCCAAAGAAGAACATAATTTACAAAGCGCTACCCTCTCTTTACATAGTTTCCTCTCTATTGGTGGTTTATCTTTTCTTTTCGCCGCATTTTCTTTACTGTGACCCGCTGCTGGGTGGCACCCGAGGACCACTATGGACATTGTATTCACTCTGGATTTATGAATTGTTGTTTGTCTCGTCGTTCATTTCTGTTTACTTGCTCTTAAAATCAAAAACGAAGGTCGAAAGGATGCAATTCCTGTACATGTCCATAGGCTCCCTCATTGTTTTGGTTTATCTCGGAATAGCTCAAATTGTGCCCTATTTCTTGGAAGATATGGAATACTTCACCGCCGTACATGTTCTACCATTCATGGGTATTTTTTTCACCGTTGCCCTGATAAAGTACGGAATGTATGTGGTTTCACCCATTCGAGAAAGCCACAAGCCGATAGTATGTGAGTTGGACATAATTTATCAGGAAATAAACGGGATATACAACATAAACGCCGCTTACAAATCGTTTAGAAAGGAAATTTCCAAGGTGCCGGGCATGGTGGTAACCATTCGCCCGCCGGAGCTAATCAAAAATAGGTATATAATGGAAAAAACGCCGATTCTGTGGCTCACATATTTTCCATATCTCTATGATAAAACGATTATTCCCGACAGGCTGCATTTTGAAGTCATGTATTCTGTGATAAATTTTGTGGACAACGGCGGAGAAATAGTGTTGATAGACGGTGTGGAATACTTGATCGAGAATTTCGGTCGTGGCTCTTTTTTGGAATTTGTTAAGGGGATAAAGGAGATAAATGGGCGTGTAACCGTTGTTTTGGCGGTCCAAAACGAAAAAGTGGTTGCTGGGTTTGCAGATGTGGTTAAAGGAAAGAACTGCAGAATTGCCGATCCTCGCGTAATCATGATAAAGGATGAGAGGGAACTAACAAAGAAAGAGGAACTTTACATTATAACCACCAGAGATAAGGAGAGCATAGAAAGGGAATTTTTAGGTCACATCGAGATCCTGAGGTTGAGCGATGAATACAGCGTAGATCATCTTCTATTTGACGGAATAAACAAAATAGAGTTATCGACGATGTGGGATCTATACATAGATTGCACGGATTACATAATTTCTATAGGGGGAGAGAAGAAGTTTATGAATTTTCTGAAGGATGCCATGGATATCCTATTGCCTCGGGGAGGAACAATATATCTGAAATATACTCCCCGCGCTGAGGAGTCGCCGCTCATTGCGCCGCTAATTGAAGATATCAGGTAGATTCGATTCTCTCCTTCGCAATCTCGTACGCCTTTTTGCCGCTGAGGAGCATGCCCCCGAAGGTTGGCCCCATGCGCGGAGCGCCGCTCACGGCGTTGGCGGCCATGCCACATACAACCAATCCGGGGAACATTTCCTTGGTGTTTGTAACCGTTGCCACATCTCCCACTTCCACATGCATCGGACCTTCTCCAGGGATTATTATTTCTTTTTTTCTCTTCGCTAAGTGATGCACAACTTCCGCGGGATGACCGGTTGCATCTATCACTACCTTTGCCGAAATCACCAAGGGGTCAACCATGAGATTTGCGATTTGCACAGTGGACCAGTTAATAACTATGCCCTTCACCTTATTGTCCTTAACAACTACGTCCTCTGCGAATATCCCGTTGAGTATTGTTGCACCGCTCTTTGTGAGGTTGTATATGAGTACCCCTGCAAGCTCCACGGCGCTGGCCACGTACAGATCTCCTTTCTTTTCGTATTTCAGCCCTATTTCATCGAAAACTTCCTTTGATTCTTCAGTGAATGTGATTACGTTGAACATCATTCCTCCTGCCCAAATTCCACCCCCGAGGGATAAACGACGATCGATAAGCACGGTTTTATATCCGTCCTTCGCAAGTCGATACGCGGCGTAAAGCCCGGAGGGGCCGCCGCCCACAACAACGGCATCCACTTCCAGAGAATTCTTCAGAATTTTGAAGTATTCGTCGATTATAGCCTCGCTGATCTTCTTTTCGAGATTCATGGTTGGAGGCATGTTGAGCATCTTAATATCGTTTTCCTCAGTCATTTTCTCTTATCTGATTTTTATACATGCCGTACATGTATTTTGCGCTTCCCCAAATAAAAAGGGGAAAAATCCCAAATCATACGAGCATAGTAGTGACGCAGGTAAATCCACCTCTCCCAATATCTATCATAAACAGGGTTCCTATCCACCCAGCAAAAATTAGCCCCCAGAGTAGACTAATAAACCACCATGTCCTATAAAAAAATCCATGTTCTGACTTAACGCAGCCATGAGTGGGAAGTAGTTTGTGATAAAAGATGGCCCGTACATTTCCGCGTATATGTTTTCTGGCTCTTCTTTTTTTATCCATGGATGGAGAAGAACGTAGAAACCCGGGGTAATTAAAAAAGATATAAATAACACGAAGATTAGCAGGAAAAACCACCACAATTCAACGACCATAGTATTCACCTTCACACTCTTCTAAGCTCTTCCCTGTACTTTTTGAACATGTATTTGCCGGTTCCCCAAATCAAAAAAGGAGGTAAGGCAATACATATTAAAAACGTTGAAAAGCACACCGCTTCTCTATACTTTATTGGGGCTAAAAGAATTGAGGCAAACCAGAATGTGAAAATGGAGCTCCATAGAACACTTATCAGGGCCCATTTCCCGTAAAAATGGCGCATTCTAAAGCTGAGCGTGGCCATGAGCGGTCTGTAGTTTGTCAGATATGCGATTCCGTGCATCCTCTCATATATTCTTTCTGGTTTGGTTTCCCTCGTCCAAGAGTGAATGGCCAGATACATACGGGGCGAAATGAGAAATGAGAGGAAAGCGATAAAGAAGAATAGCAGTACCAAAAGCATAGGTGGGACCATTTTCAGCGCCTCAAGGCTTCATGTTCAAAAAGAATTTTAAATTTTCCTCAATTTAGGTTGGCCAAAAATGTTTAGATAAGTTTAAATATTTATTTGCAATCTTCCCGTGATGCTTCTTTCAGAGCTCAAGCCGGGAGAATACGGAATAGTCAAAAAGATAGGAGGGAGTGGTGCGATACACCGCCGTTTATTGTCCATGGGTCTCCTTCCCGGCGCCATAGTGAGAGTGGTAAGAATTTCTCCCTTAGGAGATCCAATAGAATACGAAATACGCGGGTTTTTTATCTCTCTCAGAAAGCAGGAAGCGACCAATGTGGAAGTTGACAAAATTGTTCCCCTCTCCTTAGTTCCCGGGAACTCGGAAGTGAGGGTGATTTTCATAGATGGCGGAGTGGGATTCGTGCAGAACATGGGTGCAATGGGCATCGCAGTGGGCAAAATATTGAAAGTGATAAAGCCATGCTGTCCCATGCAGGTTCAAACGGATAGGGGAATTTTCACAGTGGGGCGCGGCATGGCATATCGCGTGTTTGTGAGGTGATTTCGTGATTGTTGCGCTTGCTGGCAATCCAAACACTGGAAAATCCACAATTTTCAACGCATTGACGGGGATGAAGCAGCACGTGGGCAACTGGCCCGGGGTCACCGTGGAGAAAAAGGAAGGTGAGATGGAGATAAATGGAACACGAGTGAAGGTTGTGGATCTTCCGGGCACATATTCCCTTACTGCATACTCGCTGGAAGAAATAATCACGAGGAATTTCATAATCGAGGAGAAGCCCGATATAATCGTGGACATAATCGACGCCTCAAATCTTGAGAGGAATTTGTATCTCCTCACCGAGCTCTTGGAATTGCATTCTAAAATCATCGTTGTTCTTAACATGTTCGACGAGGCACAGAAAAAATACAACATAGATGTGGATCTCATGTCAAAAATCCTAGGATTGCCCGTTGTTCCCGCCGTGGGGATTCGGGGAAAGGGGATCGACGAACTGAAGGAGAAAATTCTACGAGGAAAGTTCAATCCCAAGAAGGTTGAATATCCGGAGGACGTGGAAAAGAGAATAGAAAAAATAGAGGAGAAAATAAAGAAATTGGGTCTTGAGCCAGCGAGATGGTACGCGATAAAGGTCATCGAGAACGATGTGGAAGTGGTGAAAAAAATAAAGGACAAGGGAGCGAGGGATATATTGCACCTCGCGGAGCACCTCAGGCACGAAATCGAAGACATTTATGGAGATGACATTGAAAGCGTGATGACCTCTTTCCGATATTCATTCGCACATGGTCTTTTCCATGAGGTTGCCGAGCCGATAAACGTTGGGGGAGTGACCATAACTGATATGTTGGACCACGTGATTACGCACAAAATATTTGGAATTCCCATTTTTCTTGCTATAATGTACCTCTCGTTTCAATTTGTGTTCCTCGTGGCCGCACCTTTTCAGGATGCAATAGACCTGCTATTCAATGGAAAAGATGCAGCTGGGGGGCACATCCCCGGGTTGGTGGATCTCTCATACAACTGGATGCTCACCTTCATGCCAGACTGGCTCTCATCTTTCATCAATCACGGCATGCTCCGCGGCCTCGGAGCTGTGCTCACCTTCACGCCCGTCATCATGCTACTATTCCTGATTCTCTCATTTTTAGAGGATTCCGGCTATCTTGCGAGAGTCGCGTTTCTAATGGATAGCGTAATGAAGAAGATGGGGCTGGAAGGCCGCGGGATTATTCCCCTCATGCTCGGGTTCGGCTGCAATGTGCCCGCGGTGATGGCCACGCGCACCCTCAAAGACGAGAATGAGAGAAAATTAAGCATTGCGCTGAACCCCCTAATTCCATGCGGAGCTAGGATTCAAGTATTTGCATTCCTTTCCAGCATATTCTTCCCTTCAAACCCCGCATTGGTGTTGTGGAGCCTTCTCATTCTCTCAATGGTAGTTGTCTTCTTTCTCGGATACATTTACAGCAAAACCATATTTCGCGGTAAGAGCGAGCCATTCGTTCTCGAATTGCCACCATATAGAATGCCCACCATGAAGGGAATTTCCATTCACATGTGGGAGAAAAGCGAAGGATTTCTGAGGAAAGCGGGAACCATAATAGTTGGTGCCGCAGCGATAATATGGATATTCGCCGCGCTCCCATGGGGCGTGGAATATGGATCTCCCGATAGTTACATAGGCATGTTCGCCCAGTGGATTGCTCCCATAGGTACGGCGTTCGGACTAACCCCTGAGGCGATAATATCCCTCATTTTCGGATTCTTCGCGAAGGAAGTTGTTATCGATGTTCTCTACGTTCTGTTTGGAAGCAAAGATGCAATTTTAGCATCCATGACATGGGCTCAGGCATATTCCTTTATGTTATTCATGCTATTCTATACGCCATGCGTTGCAACTTTGGCTGCGGTTTACAACGAGACAAAGAGCAAAAAATTCACCCTGTTCGTGATTCTCGAAGGCTTCTTCCTAGCCGCTCTTTTCTCCTTCACTTTCTACACCATATTTACTCTTTTGGGGGTGGGAGCTTGAATAAGGAAGTGAAAGTAAAACTCTCCGTGATTTACTCTTTTGCACTTATTTCTTTAGCTCTGTACTACGGGATTTACAACATACTTGCGTATTTTTCCGTTAGCCCGGGAATATATCTGGTCCCTCTATCCATCATTGCTCTAATATCATTTCCATTGTTTTTCCGTGAAAAAAACATTATTTTTTACTCTTTAATTGCCATTCTTTCATTTCTTATAGCACTGGGAACAATGCTAATCAAAGATATCCATGTGCCCGGAGACATTATGGACGCTTTTATTCTCATTTTGGTGGCATCCTTGATAGCTTCTGGAGTAAAAGATACATTCAAACTGCTTTACCGCGGCTTATCATTCTTCATTGTAGGGGCTTTTCTGCTTTTTGCTTTTGCTTTGATAAAAATAATAATTTTCCTGTCGGCCGTGCTTGATTACTACATAAATTGCCTAGGGGACAAATGCGCCCCATATTCGTTTGCTGCGTTTCCTTCTGTTGCTTTGATTATATTGGTAATTCCCGCGCTGTATCCTTACTTCGCGCGAAGCATATTCAGGAGAGATGTGAATGATAAAGAAAGTTCTTAGGGGGATATGCGAAGGAAAAACCCTTGCGGAAATAGCCGAGGAGATGGATATGGAGTACTCCGCTTTAATTGCCATGTTGGAGCACATGGTGAAGATGGGCTATTTGGTTCGCGGTAAAAAGGAGAACAACGAGATTTGTTCTACCTGTCCCCTGCAGAAGGTTTGCTCTGAGAGAAATTACACTGTTTATTTTCTAACGGAGAAGGGAAAAAAATTGGTGGGCTCATGCTAATCTCTCCGGGCAAATGTCCCGGCGGGAGCAGTGCCTGCATTTTCCCGGGCGATTGTGGTTGCGATGCACCTCGCCCGTTTTCATGGCTTTACGCATCTCTTCAACCTTTTTCAGCATTATTTTCTTCAGATCTTCCTCATAATCTATCTTGTAAATTTGAGGCCCGTATTTCAGGATTCCGTATGGGGGTGTTCCGTAGTTCTCTTCCACTAAAACCATGTAAGCGGTGAGCTGCATTATGTGCGAAAAAAGCGGTCCTTTTGGAATTCTTCCTGTCTTCACCTCCACGGGCACGTAGCCCTCCTTCACTTTAAGGAGCATGTCCGGGCGGCCCCAAATCTTGTATTTTTCACTTTTTAGAATCGGGGATTTTTTCAGGTCGTCGATGTATATGATTTCTCCATCCGGCAGGCGAAGCTCGCTTCTTATCTTTGAGTAGTGCATTTCGCTCCTCAAAGCTAAGTAGAAGAAGAACGTGGCGAATATTAGCCATAGGAGAGAGGCTATTTCCAACACATACCCCAGAAGAAAATTAGGGTTCATTATGAATGTCACGGCAAAAATGGAGAAAACAGTGGCTGCTGATGGGAGAATGAGCATCATTCTCTTGAAGTTGTCGTGCCACATGGTTATGTATTTTTCGGATTTCCACAGAAAGTAAATGGCTGCCAAGAGCCAGAATATGGCAATGGCATCAAAGATTATTCCGAGGGTGTAGGAAGAGTAGAACATGGAAATACCCACCAGCGAAGCTATCGTGCCACCTATTGCGAGATAAAGAACGGATCTTTCGGAGTTCTTTGCCGCTTCGTACTCTTCCATACCCTTCTTCGCCTTCTCGCTGATATCTTGATGTTTTTTTACTCCTTCATTTTCTACATTTTTCTCTTTTTTGCTCAGCCACCAGCTAAGCGGGCAGTACGAATACTTTTCAATGTCCCCTGCGGAGATGTAGTCCACGGGATAATTACGGCTGGGAGATATATAATTTTATCGGTGAAAAAGGGAGATAAAAAATATAAATAGTTGGTGGAGTATTCTCAATTGGTGATTGCCATGGATGATACAGACACGATTATGAGTGAATATTATGAGAAGCACATAGTAAGCGCCCTGATTGGCATAAATTGCGACACTGCAAAAATAGAGGATGTGTCTAATGCACTGGTTGATTATAACAACGTGGAAGATGTTTTTCTCACAACCGGAAATTTCGATATAATAATAAAGGTTAAATTTCCCGAGTATTCCAGTTTGAAGGATTTCATACTCAACGACCTCTCAAAGCTTGAGGGGGTGAACAAGACTGAAACGATGCTTGTTGTAAGCACCTACAAGGAGAGAGGGATAAAATTCGAGTGAGGTGATTAGAATGGACGAGAAAGAAAAGTTGTATAATGAAATAATCGCAATACTAGATGAAATAATCGAAGACACGTCAATTCCCCGCAACATAAGGAGAAGCATAACCCATGCGAAGGAAACCCTTGCGGATGAGAGCAAATCGCTGGATGTTCGTGTGGCAAGCGCCATATTCGAATTAGATGAGATTGCAAACGACCCGAATATACCGGTGCATGGCAGAACAGTGGTTTACATGGCTATGGGCAAGCTTGAGACCCTTTCCAACATGGTGCAATCCTGATATCCATGAATTTCTCTGATTTTCTCCACATTTTCGTTCCTCTTTTTGCTGTGATAGACCCGTTCGCAGCACTCCCCCTTTATCTCTCATTTTCCACAGGTTTGAGCAAGGAGGACAAAAAAAGAATAATTAAAGAAGCGACCCTCACCGCCATTTTTCTCCTTTTGTTCTTTCAATTTACGGGAGTATATATTTTAGATTTTTTCGGAATATCCATCCCTGCATTGATGATTGCCGGCGGAATACTCATGCTATTGGTTGGTATAGAGATGGTCCGCGAGGGAGATAAGCCCCGCAGCACGAGGAAAAAGGACAAGCTAAGGGAAGAAACTGGTGACATAGCGATAGTTCCCCTCGGAACCCCCATGCTCGCCGGTCCGGGAGCCATATCGCTTGTGATAATTTTGATGGGTAAGTACAACTCCGGTCCGGTGGACGCGCTGGTCATTTCTCTATCAATCATCGCAGTTATTCTATTCACGGCGCTTCTATTCGTGGGTGGGAATTTCATGTCTAAAATCATGGGTGAGAAAGGTGCACGCGCATTCACCCGCGTCATGGGTCTTCTCGTGACGGCATTTTCGGTTCAGTATATATTGGATGGAATATCCATCTATTTTGGACTTTGAAGGCAAAGTTTATATCTTCCTCCCGCATGAATTACATGAGAATGGATTTGAAGCAAAGGTTCCAGAAGCACACTTTCATATATGTGATTGCAGCCATAGTTGTCTTTTCCATAACTATATTTGCCTCTATCCTCTTGCATCCGGAATTTTCACTATTTGACCCCAATTCATCACTGAGTAGAATGGGTAAGCTGGGAGACCCTGTGGGTTGGGTGTTCGATGTGGGAATGTTCATAACTGGAGTTTTTCTCCTTTTGTTTTCAATAGGCATGGGTTACGTGTATCGCGGAAAGACAGGGAAGTATTATGCGATGGTTCTATTCTTCGTGGCATCTATTATGTACATTGGTTTTAGCGTGTCCCCTTACGGCACCCCGTATCACACCCCATTAGCGCAAACATTCTTTTTGTTAGCATCCATATCCATTCTCATATGGTCCTCCTTCTCCATCCGGGATGGGGAAAATGCGATGGCAATAGTTCTCATTCTCCTTACGATATCCGCCTATGGGGTATACGCTTTTTACGAGATATTTGGATTTCCAATGGCGGAGCTTTATGGGGGAATTGTGATTTCCATATGGGCTTTGTACGTTGGATTTATAGACGCAAAGAGATATTACCTGAAGAAATATACACCCGAGGAAAATTAATTGCTTGAGTTGCGAAAATATTATTACCTGTAATTGCATAACATCAATAGATGTTCAGATTTGGTTTAGCAGGCATACCCCTTTCGTGCAAGGGCCGTACATTGAAGGACGCCATAGAGGATACCAACCGCATGGGATTGCATGCAATCGAAATTCAGTTCCTCCGGGCGAATGTGCAGGAGAGAACGGTCATAGATGAAGTCGGGTTACTTCCGAGGGAAGTGGAAGATGCTATAATTGTGGAAGTTCTCCGTTTGGATGACGAAGGTAATTATGTTCCGGTGGGCATCGATACCCCATTGGAAGAAGACGACATTGTTTTACAACTTTTCTGGAACCTCGCCACAAGTTACTCGGAATTGAGAACCCTCGGGGAACTCGCCAAGGAGTTGGATGTAAAACTCACATTACACACTCCTTATTACATGGATTTGGTGAGTAATGGTGAACTCACGGAAAAATCGCTGGATTACATAACATGGGGGGGTTTATTGGCAAATGAGGTTCAGGCTGATCTGGTTGTGAATCATGTCGGATTGTATGGAAAATTGGGAAAGCAAAAAGCGATGAAAAATGTGGTTGAGAATGTGAAATACCTGAAAAAGAGGTATAAGGAGTTGAAGCTGAAACCCAAGCTGGGGTTCGAAGTCTCTGGAAAGCAGGCTCTCTTCGGGGATCTCAAAGAGATAATCTCCCTATCGAAGAAAGTCAAAGGTGTGGTACCCGTGCTGAATTTTGCGCATCTGCATGCGAGGAGCAACGGGAAGTACAAGGAAGCGAAGGATTTTGAGGAGGCCTTCAAGAAGGTGGAGCCATTCATGGATGGGGAGTATTACATAGAGTTCTCCGGTGTTGAATACGAGAACGGAAACGAGTTGAGATTGACTCCTATAAAGAAGGGTGACTTAAAATTTGAAACCCTCGCCACAGCGATTTACGAGAACGAATACAATATAACGGTTATTTCAGCATCTCCCCTTTTGGAGCACGATGCGGCTTACATGCGCACCATAACCGAGAGGGTAATTCTGCGCAAGATGGGATCGAAGGGATCTTGATGTACAGGGAATCTTATCGCCATATAATTTTCAAGTCTCGCGATGCCCTTGATAAAATAGGGGAAGATGCGGTGAAAAAGGCGGTTGATATAATAAAGAACAGCAGGCAGATTTTCGTTTACGGCTCCGGGCGCTCCGGGCTCGTTGGAAAATTCTTCGCCATGCGCCTCGTTCAATTGGGGTTCACTGCGTACTTCATAGGGGAGACAATTACTCCAATCGTAACTGAAAATGATTCTGTCATTCTGATTTCGAATACGGGAATGACCAAATCCACTCTTTTGGTGGCCAGCGTTGTGAAGCGCATAGGTGCGAAGATAATAGGGGTTACATCGAAAGAACATTCGCCCTTGGCAAAGTACGCAGATTTGGTGATTCATGTATCGCCGGAGAATGGGAACGGGGAACTGGCTCCTCTCGGTACGCTATTTGAAATTTCCTCTGTGGTTTTCCTCGACTCCTTGGTGGCCGAGCTCATGAGCGAGACCGAGCAGAAAGAGGAGGATTTGAGAAAGAGGCATGCCATATGGGTCTGATGATAATAATCGAAACAGAGGTAAATCCCACCGAAGACGTGGAAAAAGTTAAAAATGCAATTCGTAATCTTTTTCCAGATGCAAATTGTGAATTCTCCGGAGACAAATTGAGATGTGAAACTGAGAGCATCGAAAATTTTGCCACGCTTTTGAAGGAACAGAGAATAAGGGACGCGGCCCGCGGGGTTTTGATTAAAAATCTTCATGGGAATAGAATCGTGTTCTTCGTGAGCAAGCAGGTGGCTACCGTGGGAAAAATAAGCTTCTCCGTGGGCGATGTACCCTTGGGGGATATAAAAATAGAGATTACGGGGGATTCTCTTCCGGAGCTGATTGATCATATTGCTCCCGATACTCGGGTTCAAAAACAGTCCCGCAATTGAGGCATTTCAATTTTCCATTTTCCAGATATATGAAATTCTGCCCCCCGCAATTGGGGCATTTTATATTTATCCACGGCGGTGGTGGTATATATCTTTGAGTTATTTTCTTCTCTTTTTTCATCATTCCAAAATGCTGTAGAATGCGAATGGAATAAGATACCGTGAAAACCAAGCCGGCCATGGCTATGATCAAAAACAGCAACCCGAAGGTGAGATAAACCTGAGAGTTCATGGCCATGGGTATGGTCATGTAGTCGGTTGTAAAATGGAAAAGGATTGAGAGGTGCATTCCGTATTTGAGGTACAGATATCCCATGCCTAACCCTGCGATGAAAGCGGGCAGAAATTTCCACCAGCCCCATGCAGGAGTGTGCGCGAGTCCGAATATTGCGGAGGAGATGAATAGAAAAGTGAGTTCGGGCACGCCCATTTCATAGTGACCTCCGAATACTCTGAGCGGCGATAGAAATTTCCCATCTCTACGATACATTGAAATTCCGCGCCAGATGAAAACAGGGACTCCGAGGAGAAGAAATCTCACAACGAATTCCTCGTAAAACGCCGCGTGGAGAAGCTGTAGCATCTGGGCGTAAAGGGGCATTTTTTCTATTCCTATTCCGGGGGTTTGCACTCCGGCCACGCGCATAATCATAGTTATTACGAGGGACAAGAATATAACCGCCGAGAAAACTTCAGATAGTTCTTTCACCGAGTTGGTTTTGTAAGAGAGTGGAGAGGTCATAAGGTTCTTTATATAATTTCTTAGCCCGAAAATAGTGAATATTCCCACGGAGATTGTGATGGTTATAGCGAGGAATATGTACCACACATAAGCGTAAATTCCGTATGCAAAGCCCAGCAAAACGGGGAATGGAATTACTAAGAAAAATGGAATAACGAAGTATTTTTCATTTATGAAAGGAACGAGATAATAAAGGCTGTAAAACATAACGGCGAAGCTGGTGAACAGTATGACGAGGATAATGAACGTGGTTATAAATGAAGTAATTTCTTTCAATGTGTGAAGCATGTTGCCCATATCGGGGCATGCCGCTCCATTAATTTATTTTTTTCGAAATTGTGGGCAAGTTGTGCAACCCGTTTTTCGTTGCTCGTTTACCCTTTTTTAGTCCCCTTTGCTGCCACGCTATATTACGAGCACCATACAATACTGGGCTGTCAGGATGTCTGCTCTCTTAACGCGGAGGTTAGAATTTATGTGATATCGGAAGGAGGTGAATTAAAAAAAATGAATGGGAAAAGAGTTTTTTAGGGGTATTGGGAGTGATTGCAAGGGCAGTTAGTTTTTGTTTGTATTTGAACACAAGTAACCTTTTTATACTTAATTTCTTTTCTCATATTTGAGGGTTTAAGATGGACGAGATTGAAAAAATAAATGACAAAATAAAAGAATCGGGGGCAGAGCCGAAGAGAAAGCTGGGAAAGAAGAGGAAAATCACGGTAATTGGTGCTGTAGGGATAATTGCAATTCTTATAGGGGCCGTGCTGTATGTAACCTTAACAGCGCCTCCGCCGGAAAAGTACTGGAAGCCGGAGAGGGAGTTTACCATGCCAAATGTAGACTGGGGTGTGGTGAAAAACAGCTACACGGTAAAAAGAACAACGTATGATCAAGATGGTACCCAAGGACCCATAATAAATCAGACAATCGGCTCGGAGAAAAGCGATGGGAGTTTCAAAGTTATGCTAGTGGTTAGGATTAAGGATTATGGTTATCTTCCTGAAAATCCTGATGAGATACACATAATGTTTTATATATCTTTTGTGAAGTTGAAGGGGGATTACATAACAAAAGAAATAATCCTTAAGTACAAACCAAGCGACAGCTATGTAAGAACGCCGAGTTTTGATGGCCATTACTTTGCCTCTAAAAATCTCTATTTCACTGCGGATACAGGCAATTATCCCACGCCGTACGGAACGGTGAGCGATAGGATGGATTATGAATTATGGACTCTGCACCAGATAAGGGGGATAAACAAAGATAAAAGAGACCTCAAAGAAGGAGGATTTTCCAACAGTTTTCAGATGGACCTTTTTGACGAATATCCGAATTGGACGGCTCACACAATCACATTCACAGCCACCCTTTACTACGGAAAGTATGTGCATGGGTGGTTCGGAGATTCCTGGGAAGATGTGCACGAGTTGAGCGCATCCGTCGTGATATATGTTGTGCCGGAAGGAGGTGTGTGAAAATGGAAGGAAAAAGAGTTTTGGGAATGTTGGTAGTGATGGCAATGATAGTGACAGCGATGCCAGAACCTGAAAATAAGGTTTTTATACCTAATAACCATCCTCCCTACTACGGAGGGAGTTAAATGAATGGGATAGAAGAAATAAAAGATAAAATAAAAGAATCCGGAGCAAAGCCAAAGAGGAAACTGGGAAAGAGGGGAAGAATCATAGTAATAAGCAGTATAACAGTAATTGCAATTTTGATTGGTGCTATTTTCTATGTTACTTTAACCTCTCCGCCTGAAAAGTACTGGAAACCTGATAAGGAGTTTATTATGCCCAGTGTGGACTGGAGTAGTGTTAAAAACAATTATACGGTAAAAAGAACTCACTATAACGATATAAATGGAACAGTAATCAATCAGACGATCGGGTCGGAAAAAAGCGATGGAAAATTCAGGGTTGAACTGGTGGTGAATATCCAAGATTATACATATAGACCTAAAAACTTTGATATAATTGGTACTATGTTCTACCTTTCTTTCACGAAGATGAGTGGGGATTACAGAGTAAAGGAACTTGTATTTCACTATGAATTTGGAGATGATAAGTTGAGCACAAATGGACTGGATTATTATTATGCTGCAACCAAAAATCTGTATTTCACTGCAGATGAAGGAAATTACCACGGCTATGCATACCGCATAAACTATGAATGGTGGGTTCTGCAGGAGTTGAGGGGAATAAACAAGGATGCGAATGATATAAAAGACGGTGGATTCTGCAACGATTTCCAGATTAATTTATTTGACTCTTATCCGCACTGGACAAATCACACGATTACGATGAGTGCAACACTCTATTACGGCCATCCCTCATTATTAGGATGGCAGGATGTCCATTCTTTGAGCACATCCGTCGTGATATATGTTGTGCCGGAAGGAGGTGAATAAAAGTGAGAGGAAAAAGAGTTTTGGGAATGTTGGTAGTAATGGCAATGGTTTTGACAGCGATGCCATTGCTGACAGGGAATGCAAAGGCGAGCAGTAACACGGACCATGTGCCGAGCTATCTGGTTGTGGTTAGAAAGAGTTATGGTAGCGAGATAGGTGGATACACAATAGATAAGACCATAGGCAATGCGTACCAGGACGATAAGTTTGGAGTGGAAGTGATAGTGCATGTGCAGGACTACACTTATCGTCCGCACAACTCAGACATAGTATCTATAAACCTCACAGGGATTGGTGTGAAGGGAAGTGATGCGGGAGATTACAAGGTAGAGTGGTTAGAAATAGATAGCACGAAGTTTTCATTTGAGGAAAGGAACTCGGATGTAACACCCTACGCAACAGACTATGTCTCATCTATTGAACCGGTTGGAGTACCAGATGTTCTGGTGGGACTTAAAGGCTCTGTTCAGCATCCTGAGATTAAATGGTTTGCTAACATCTCCGACGAGGTTGCGTCCACAGCAACATCCCTTGCTATTGATGCAGCTACAGGCGGTGCGGCGGGGCCTCTTAGTGGACTGGCAGGCAATGGCGCTGGATATATAGTGAATCAAGCTATAACACATATGTTCAATATCAACAACGCAGGTAAAAACTACGCTGGATCTGATAAAGACCCATGGCAATCAACAGCTAATGAATATACATATGCCGCATTACGAGGAGTTAATGATGGAAATAGCAATCCAGATAAAACACTTATTGGAAGATCACTTCAGTGGAACCTTTTTGACGGAATTAATGATCGTATTCATGCGTTAACATTAAAAGCCACACTTTGCTATGCTAAATATGGCCCCCATGGGTCTTATATTGAGGATCCAATATCCCACGTACGTATTCCAATAATAGCGCGAGGTTGGTACGATGAGCACAAGATAAGCACAAGCGTAACAATCTCGGTGGTTCCTACAAATATGGCACATGAAGTTCAGACAAGAGGTGGAAGTACCTTTGATATGAAAAGGGAACTAAGCGACCCCGCAAATTATAATAGTTATTTTTTGAAGATAACAGGGGATGACACACCAACCAGATATGGATATTCAATGCCTTTAGAAGCAAAACCCACTACTCCAAGGACAGATAGCGGAGATACAGGAAGAACAATATTTCTTTATTCTGGGCACTATGGACTCGCAGGCAGTGCGGATACTTACTATTACTATAAAGGGGCCCTTCCAGCGGGAGATAGTTACGATGTGTATAAAGTCGACTTTACCTATAATACGGAATACTTAGAAAATTATGGTGATATATGGATATATTCGACCGGAAGCATACACATAAACATTCGTTTTGCAGGGCAAATACAATATTACACTCTCAAAGGGGGGCAATCTATCCTTATCAGTAATCTTATGCATTCAACAGCACATGCATATATAACTATCAGCAAAGTCGGAAGTGGAGAGCCTACATATATAATATCTCCCTATACTGTGTACTTAGAATATAATGATAACAATGGCGGCGGCTCCGGCGGAGGAGGATCCGGTGGCGGAGGGATCCCCGGCCCAGGACACGGCATTCACATTACATCGGCACCACCGACACCGCAGTATGTGGGGGATGTGACGGCCCCGAATTCTCCATAATTTTTTATTTTTATATTTTGCGAACATCTCCAACTGGTTTATATTGTTTTAAATTAACGCTTATGCTCTTAATAATGTACCCTCTTTTTTTTATCTCTATTTTCCCCGTTTTTCAAGGAATTCAATCTGCTAAAATGCGACTGGTAAATAATTAATACTACCAACCTATGCAGCGCCGTGAATAGAAAGCTGCTCTACATATCCACCGGATTTCTGTTCGCCAACATGAGCTGGGGCATGGCTTGGCCATATTTGCCCAATTACATGCGGTTACTGGGTGGTAGTGTTCTTTTCATCGCATTTCTGTCCGTTTTTTTCAACATCACTTCCGCTTTTGGACAGGCGTTCTGGGGAAGAAAATCCGATGCGGTGGGTAGGAGAAAGCCCTTCATTCTTTTAGGTTTGTTTTCCTCAGCGCTATTCTTTTCGCTCATGGGATTGGTGCAGAACGCAATCGCCCTTTTGTCTTTTAGAACTCTGCAGGGATTCTTTGTTTCTTCGCAAACTCCGGCAATAAGTGCGCTGGTTTCCGAGTTATCCACCAATATTGGACGCGGGTTCGGGATATTCAATTTGTTCTCAAATATCGGATTCATGTTAGGCAATTTTCTAGGGGGAGTTGTGGTTCACTATTTCCCAATCAATTATGTGTTTATTTTTTCCGTGATTCCCGTGGCCATATCATTCGTCATGTTTTCTCTGTTCAAGGAAGAGTCCCGCAATCCAATGGATTTCCGCCTTCTCTTTCGCTACGACCGCCCTGGGAGAACTGTGGTGTCGTGGAAAAACGCGAGGGAATTCATGAGAAAAAACAGAAATATACTGATTTTCTCCTTGGCCACATTTGTTTTGATGATTTCCTCGGGCATGGTTTACTCGTACCTCTCCCTTCTTTTAGATGCGCGGTTCGGTGAAGGGTACGTGGGTTTTTATTACGGAATCGACGGCCTTTTTTCTTCGTTTTTCATCTATCCCTTCGGGTACCTCTCAGATAAAATCGGGAGCAAAACGGTCATCGTGATCGGCTCAATTCTTTACGTGGTAACCTTCGGGATGTACTTCATGGCAACAACCATTCCTTTTTTGATAATAACCGCCCTGATATCCGGAACCAAATGGGCTGCATACTTCAATTCCATAAACACCTACGTTTCAAGGATGAGCACCCGGGAAGAGAGGGCAACCGCCCTCGGGCTAATGAACAGCGGGATTGCAATGGGCTGGGTTTTAGGGCCCTTAATCGGCGCTTACACAATCGTGCTCTTCGGTCTCGCTGAAATGATGCTCATCGCAACCATTCCCGTGATATTAAGCCTTATCATCCTTGTTCCATTCACAAAGAACGACAGGGAGAAAAAATATAACGCATGAGGGGATATGGTTCATTATGAAATTCACCATGGCCTCAAAGTGCATTTACAATCGCGGAGGAATGTGCTATTTTCTCGTCTCGGACCCTAAGCCATGCACCATGTGCGTCAATTTCTGCTCATCGGACCCAGCACTGAAGAGGGAGCTTAAAATAAATAAACCCGTGGTTACATTTTACGATCTCCTAATGAAGGATTCTCGATACAGGGCAATGTTCCCCAAGAGCGGCAGCGAGATGCAGATGAGCTTAAATTCTGGGGCCTACGAACTGCCACACGATGAGAACGAGGATTAGTATGCTCATGAACGTTGTGATATTCGACGCCAATTCCTCCGGTTTTTTCGCTTTCATTTTTTTTGCAATTCCCGTGAGCAAATCTTTGAACAAGTAGCCACCGTCCAAGGGCACCGCGGGCAATAAATTGGTGAGTCCAAGCATGAGATTGAGCCAGAAAATCCAGTAAAACGAGTTAACCAGAATCCAGAATCCTGCGAATGGTACGGAGAATATATTCTCGTACTCCGCCGGGAACGGCATTAGACCCATGAAAGGAAGGGCAATCAGGTACATGCTTCCCTGAAAGAATCCCTCAAAGCCGGATTTTCCCTCGTACGGATTCGCCAACGTCTGCTTTAATAGATTCGGATCGCCCACGTTCATTCCCATGAAGGACGCGCCCACGCCTAAAAATCCCTTGCCTTTGAAGTAGTCCCTGTTTATCTGGGGCTGGTATTTCTCGTAGTACTCGTATTTGTCCGCGAGGGTTACGTTCAAATACACCTTCTGAAGCGTGGTGTTGAGCATCACTACCGGTATTCTTTCCCCCGCTCTTGTCTCGTTCAACGCACTCAGGAAATCGGCGTAATTTCTTATTATTGTGCCGTTTATTGAGTAGAATATCCAGCCGGGCCGGATTCCCGCATCGTACGCAGGATACCCTTTCATCACCGAGAGCACGAAAATTCCGCTTATTAGCTCTACTTGTTTCAAACTCCCCCGATAATATTTCACTATGGTGTTCTCTCCGGGAAGCGGAGCGTTGATTTTCTCGAAATCTTCTACGCTTTTTATCTCCGTTCCATTTATTTCCGCGATTATATCGCCAATCTTTATTTTCTCTCCGTTCACTCCTCCGACGCCCGCAACGTAAACTCCAGGGTGCGCGGGGGAAGCGGCCCCTATGGTCACCGAGAAAAGTATGAGAAATATCACCGCCAGAACTATGTTGGTGGTTGGCCCCGCAGCGAACACGTGCATCCTCTTTATGCGCTCCGCCTCCATGAGTTGATCCTCGTCGGGCTCAACAAAGGCGCCTATTGGTACGATGAACAGCAGAATTCCGAGGGAAATGATTTTCATTCTGTGAAACGCTGTTAGCAATCCGTGCGAGAGTTCGTGGAAAACAATCGCGACCGCAAGTCCCAATATTCCGTACCATATCGGAATTATGGGATTAATTCCCGGGATCCCAAGCGCTTCCACGGGCGAGGGGGCCTTGCTTGCGGGTATGGTGGTGACCATGTACGCCTGCCAGAGCAGCATGGCGAAAACTAAAATCATCACAAGGAAAGAAAGGGCAATTCCCATGTACCCATATGCTTCCCAAATTCTGTGTCTCCCCACCTTCTCAATGTATTTTTTCCCCCGTGCAGTCTTGAGCATAATTGCCGGGCCGAACAGGGCGATGTTCCCCTCCTTCTTCACGTATCCCTTTTTGTAGAGGAAATACACCAATATGAGCCAAATTACCGTTAAGATGAGCGCGATTAACCAGCCGTCCATGGGCGAAGGATAGCATAAACATTAAAAATGGTTTCCACAATCACCTATCATGATCGAGGAACTCATACCGGAAATAAATGAAATCCGCGACGAGGAGCTGAGAGAGAAAGTAAAAAAGGTCTGGGAGTACGCAATAGAGAAGGGCGGGTGGAAAGACTACCCGCTGGATAAGATACCCTTCACTCTTCTTATACCCACGGAGCGCGACCTGATCACGCACACCCGTATGGTGACTCGCATGGCCATGGCCGTCGGTAAAGAGCGGGGGGACGTGAACATGGATTACCTGATTGCTGGCGCCATTTTGCACGACGTGGGCAAGCTTCTGGAATTTAGACTCGAGAATGGGAAAGTTGTGAAGAGCGAGTATGGCAAGAGAATCAGGCATCCGGTGAGCGGGGCAATGTTAGCGGAGAAATTCGATTTACCATGGGAAATCTCGCACATAATCGCATCGCACTCCAAAGAGGGCGAGTTCATAAAGCGCACGCCAGAAGCGGTAATTGTGAATCACTGCGACTTCACTGACTTCCACATCGAGAAGGGAAAGTTAGAGTGAATAGATGAACTCCGCAATCCTTTCGAACACCTCTTCTTCTTTTCCGTGGAAGCTGTGATCTCCGCGCGGTACTTTCACTATTTCCGTTTTGCCGAATTTTCTAGCGTTTTTTATTTTCTCCTCGTACCACTCGAACTCATGATAAAGGGTATCGTCGTAGGTGCCGAAGAAGAACAGCATAGGCGATTTCACCTTTCCCAAAATGGGGAGAGAAGAATCGTAATTGAACATTCTCGCCTCATTTCTCTCACGGTCTGCAAAGCTGAGGAATCTCGAGGCGGACCATATCGCTCCCGTTCTCCGATAAATGAAATAATGTAGTGTGTTCCCGTATCCGCGGTCCTCCATGTTCTGCGCAATCTCCACTGCTTTTTCCAATTCATCGCCCAAATATTCTTCCCAAATGGGATAATCGTCCGAGGGAGAGAGAAAAATGAGGCTTTTCACCCTCTTATCTTTTCTTTTCCATGCGTAGTAGAGAATCTTTTGGCAGCCAGTGCTGTGCCCAATTAGGTGGAATTTTTGATAACCTAGGGATTCCAGATAATTTATCGCCCCTTTGATATCCCGCGCGGAATCTTCGAATTTTTCGAAGGCGGTGCCGAATGTGTAATACTTATCCCCGCGGGTGTTTTTGAACGACTTCACAATTTCCGCGCCGCGGTTGTTGAAGGCAAAGAAAGAAATACCTCGTTCTAATAATTTTCCCGCGCCGAACAGAAAACCGTCCTTGGCGAAGCTGCCGCCCATTCCATGCACAAAAATCGCGATTTCATCGCCCCCAGATTCCATAAGAAATCCAGAGGTTTTAATGTTGTCTGTGGTTGTGAAAAATACGAGCTTTCCTTTAAATTCCAGGGGGTATCTCACGCCTGCACCACCGGGCAGTCATTGTTTTATGGGTATTAAAATTTTCCAAACATTCTTTTTTTATCTCCTTTCAGGGCAATATTTTTACCCGCGAACATCTTCTCCACCGCAGAGGGTTCGAGATGACAGAGATTGAGGAAATAAATGATAAAATAAAAGAATCGGGAGCAAAGCCAAAGAGGAAACTGGGAAAAGGGGGAAAAATTGCGATAATCGGTGTGGTTATTGTGATAGGTATCTTTATAGGTGCTTATTTGGCAGTAACACTTACTGTATCGCAGGAGAAGTTCTGGAAGCCACAGAATGAGTTTACAATGCCGACCGAGGACTGGAACAAGGTGAGGGAGAATTATCTTTTGGAGAGGGGGAATAGTGATGTAGATCCTCTTAATAAAACGATTGGAAATTTCATAAAAAATGATAAATTTGTTGTATATTTAAAAGAGGATTTAAAGAGGTATGATGCACATAATGATGGAACAGGAGAACTCTGGATACAGCCCTACTTGTATGCAGGGCGGATAGGGGACACATCCTACAGAATAAAAGAGTTGGTATTTCACTTCAGTTATGGAGATGACAGAAATGTAAGTTATTTGAGTATGGACTGGAGGAAGTTAGGTGCAAAGAATCTCTATTTTGATGTCACGTCGGGGAAATACAGCGGGCCATATGGCACATACGACAACAAGCTGGATTCGGACTGGATGAATTATTACAGGATTGTGGGAGTAAATAAAGATGGGGAGGACATAAAAGATTGCGGTTTCACATTTCCCATGCAACTTCTCTTCTTTGATGAATATCCGAACTGGACGAATCATACAATCACATTCACGGCCACCCTTTATTACGGAAAGTATGTGAACGGGTGGTTTGGTTCTGGATGGCAGGATGTGCATGAATTGAGCAGCTCCGTAGAAATATATGTTGTGCCGGAGGGAAGTGGATAATATGGACATGCGTGCAAAAATGGAAAACTAATGAGGTGGGAGAAAACATGGGTGATAAAAATCCTCAAAAGAAATTGGAAGAGGAAAACGATGAAACCATAAAAAGATTGAAATATGAAAGAAAAAGGAGGATAATGAAAAGAGTTGCGATTGCTATGGTTGCAATTGTGATAGTGGGAATACTAATAGCCGCATATTCTTTCTATGAGGCATCTCAGGACACATATTTTCGGCCAGAAGGAACGCTGAACAAGCCGGATGTGAACTGGGGCCAGATGAATGACAGCTTAATTGTGAAAAGAGTGACTTACGAAAATATAAGCGGTTACTCGATAAATAAAACTATCGGGTCAGAAAAAAGCGACAGTAATTTCAAGGTTGAGTTGAGAGAGTATGTTGCAAATTATGAATATGTTCCTGGGGGAGGACCGGAGCGGATTGATGAAATTGCCAGCAGTCCGCTTCTCTACGTGGAGAAAATAGGCAATAATAATTATGAGGTGAAGGAACTGATATTCAAATACAAGTTCAATGATTATGAAATAGAGGCTTTGACAGGGGATTATATAAATGCAAAGAATCTCTACTTTTTGTCGACTGAAGGCAATTTTGATGGATACTCGGATAAAATAGAGTACGAATGGAGGGAACTTCATCAGCTTAGAGGAGTAAATAAGGATGCGAAGGACATAAAAGAATGTGGCTTCACATTTGAAATGGATTTTCTGATGTTTGACGATGTGCCATTTATGAATCACACAATTACCCTTACCGCCACGCTATATTACGGGCATCATACAATATTTGGCTGGCAAGACGTACACTCTCTTAGCGCGGATGTTAAAATTTACGTTGTGCCAGAGGGATGAGAGAGTAATTTCCATCGTTTTATTGGAAAAATATTTAATAACTGTAAAATCATAGAGGCATAGTGGATTCGTTGATGGTTATCGGGTGCGGAGGCGCGGGTGTGAGGTTCTTAAATCACATTAGAAAATTCACTAGAAGCAGATGCGTGGGGATAAACGACGCATCCGGAGAAATAAGAGTTAGTCGCGAGAAGATAACCATAGTTGACAGCGTTCACGGCACCATGTTTTTTCAGGTATACCCGTGGCTCAGAGATTTGGGCGGGGAAAACATGATAATAATTGGGGGTTTGGGCGGAGAAATTGGCACCAATTTGGCCAAGCTCATGGGTGAGGTCTACGGGAAAAAATACAATTTATACGGAATTTTTGCGGAGCCCTTCCGCTCGGAATCTTCATTCAGAAGAACACGGGAGGAAGTGGCGAGGAAAAAAATCGACGAAACGTACAGGGCGGTATTTTATCTTCCCAATGATGCGCTGGTTGATTATTACCCAAATTTGAAGATGGAGGAGTCCATGATGATTCACCCTGTGGTTATGCGGCACGTAATTCAGGATTTTGAGAGAATCATTTTGAAGAATTCTCTGAACATATCTCTCTCGGGAAGAATGGGTTTAGGCGTGGGCTTCGGTTCTGGCAAAGAGAGAATTCGCCTCGCGGTGGAAGATGCCCTCGATTCCCCGTGGCATGTTGGCAATCCACGGTATGCTTTTTTCAGCGGAAATGTGGATAGGGAGGACATAGAAGTGGTTGTGAGGGATTACGATTTCGAGTTCTGGGATTTTTACCGCACAGAAGAATACGGAGAGCAGATAAAAGCGACGATTTTAAGCAAATAAAAAAGAAAAAATTAGAGTTTTCTCCTCACGGCAATCATGGCTCCAGCCAGCAGAACGAAAACCAGGACGATCCCCGGGGAGATCTCGGGCACCGCTGTGGATGTTGTGAGCGGCAGTTCGTCTTCGCTATTTGCGCTTCCGTCGATTGAGTATGGGTTATCCACTATCCCGTTATTGTTGTTGTCCGGAGTTGTCCAGTCGTACCAGTAATTGCCTTCGTATGAGATGTTCCATGCGTTCCCTGTGCCGTAATCCGCCGCTTGCACCGCCCCTGAAGAATAGGTGTCCGTGGAGCCGTGGTTGAAATAGAAGGAGTTCTCGTACACTCGGTTGTAATTTGATGAGGAGTAAATGGTTATTCCGTACCCAGAGTTGTTGTAGAACATGTTGTTGTGTATGTCGTTGTAACTGGATTTATCCAAGTAAAGACCCTGCCCCCCGTTGAAAGATAAGTTGTTCCACATAATCACGTTGTGGTCCGAGGGGGTAGAGGTGGAATAGGCATATATGTAAATTCCCGACTTCAAATTATCGTGCATGTGGTTTTTCTCCAAGGTGTTGTAAGAGGAACCAGTGTCTAAGTATATCCCGTAGTTGGTGTTGTTGTAACCCTCATTCTCCCTAGCGCTCATGTTCTGGGTGTATATGGTGTGGATTCCGTAGGTGTTGTTAAATAATGTATTCTTGTATAGGAGTGTGTTGTTAAGATATCCATCGGAGGGGCCGCTAATGTATATTCCGTTTTCTGAGTTGAATGAGAGAGTATTGAACTTTATCTGGGTATTGTTGCTGTTTCCCCACAGGGAAATTCCCCAGTCGTTATTCTCACAAGTATTCCCTTCTAAGAGATTATCCTGCGCGGTGTAGACCAATATTCCCGATTTTCCGTTGTGGGTGCATGTATTGTAAGTGATATTGTTGTTATTGGAGTACACTACCCAAATTCCTTGGTTACTGTTATTTTCCACTGAGTTTCCGTTCACTATGTTTTCCGATCCGCCCCGTATGTATATTCCGTTGGAGTTGTTTTTTGCCACTACATTCTCCACCTTTCCGTTAATCACGTTGTACAAGAGCACACCTGCCCCAACATTGTATGGTATCGATGAGTAAGACGCATTGTAAAGTAGCAAATTTCTAATTATAAAGTACTTGGTTGTGTTTCCTATGTAAATGGCATAACCGCCGCCGTTTGCATCGATTTCGTAATTCTCTATAATGTATGGGTCATTTACCGTACCGGAACCACTACTCGCCATGCTTTGCAGCTCCGAGTCGCTGTTTATTTTTATTACCGCATGGCTAACGTACGCTCTTAAATTTTCGCCGTTCTCTTTCACCGGCGCTCCGCTCGCAGATATGGGAATTGCCGTGAGCAAAAGCACGACTATCGCTCCAACCAGCACATACTCCAGTTTTTTCATTTTTATTCCTCCACAATCTCTATTCAAAAGCTCCTATTTAAATTTTTTGTATAATTACATATATTTTGTGAAGTATCAAAAATTTATATTTGAAAAATATTTATTTCTCATAATTTGAAATTTTTGGGGTTAAATTTATATCCCATAATGTCTGATGATTAACTATGACAATGGGTATGGGGTATATTCTGGTGAAATGCGAAAAAGATGCCATAAACAAAGTGTACAAGGAGATAGAGAAAGTCACCGAGGTGAAGGATATATACGCCGTGAATGGTGAATACGATATTCTGGCAAAAATAGTCACATTGAGCCCTTCAGAAATACCCAGAGTGGTTCTTAAAATAAGGAAGATTCCGGGTGTTCATGCCACGAAGACCTTGACCGTGGTGAGCTTGGAGGCCTAATTTTGCTTCTAAAATTTGGATACGATGGCACGAAGTTCTACGGGTACCAGAGACAACCCTCGGTTCCGACGGTTGAGGGAGAAATAATCAGGGTTCTCCGCGAGTATGATATTGCATATTCCTTGAAAAGTGCATCCCGCACGGACCGCGGGGTGAGCGCTCTCGGTAATGTGATTTTCATCGAGACAGAGGAAAATCCGCGCAAGGTGATAGGAATACTCAACTCCAATTTGAATCACATTTTTTTCCACTCATATTCTCTCGAGAACGTGAATCCCCGATTTGCAAAGATGCGCTGGTATAGATATCATCTGGCAGATTTCGGATACTCTCTCGAAGATTTGAAGGAAGCAGCGGAGATTTTCGAAGGCGAGCACAATTTCCGCAATTTCACTCGCGCGAAGGAGAACACGATGCTTAGAATCGATGAAATATCGGTGGAAAAAAAAGGTGGGTACTTTGTGATAGATTTCCGCGCCAGGTATTACCTGTGGAATCTGATTCGGAGGATAGTGGCGGCCATGACATCATATGCATCCGGAAATAAATTTGGCGAGGAAGTTTTCGAAGAACGCAGGCATTTCGGCCTCGCGCCCCCAGAGCCCCTCATTCTAATGGACGTCACATACGATTTTGAATTCAAGCGAATTAGGCAAAATCGCAGATCCGTGGAGAGAAATTTCCGGGAATTCGCCGGGGGGCTGGTGCATTATTACATTTTCAGGGAGTTTGTTGGGAAATAAGGGGGCTGCTCACAAACGTTAAATACTTTGTTCAATTTAGAAACCCCGGTGATTCCATGTATCTCGGCCATGTTGATGATGTTAAAAAAGAAGAGGTGAAGATGGAAGGGACCTCGGGCACATTTATTCAGTGGCTCATATCCAAGGGGCAGGGCGCGGAGAACTACGCTATGCGCCTGTTCACCGTCAAGCCCGGCGGGAAGATTGCGAAGCACCAGCACCCGTGGGAGCACGAGATTTTCATTCTGAAGGGCCACGGTAAAGTTGGAGCCGGGGACGAGGAAGTGGAAGTCCGCGAGGGCAATTTTCTCTATATCGAGCCGGATGTTCCGCACTGGTACGAAAATTTGGGAGACGAGGACTGGCAGTTCATATGCATAATACCCATGAAGGGTGTGCAGTGATGTTCAAGAGAGAGAAGAAAAGGGTGAAAACCAAGGAGGAGCTTTTCGAGCTGCTCCTCAACGAAATTCTGGACGAGAAAGCCAAGGGAATATGGGAGAGGCTCAAAGAAATATGATTACTCTTCCATCGCCTTTTCCAAAAGATTTTCAATCATTCTTTTGAACCCGAAGATTTCAACGATGTATGTTTTGTCATCAAATGAGATGTCTTCGTCGTTGGTGAGTAGCTCCGCCACCACGCCCGGATCCGAAAGAGCCTTCTGGTCGATTTCTTTCATCATTTCCTCGTTGTCCTCGTGCAAATCGAATAGGGTCGGAATGATTATTGCGTAGTAATTCACCTTTCTCTGAAGGGGCGTTTTGTACTTCTCCTCTAACTTCTCGTAAAATCCCCGCAGAAATTCTTCGAGGTCGTCGCTTTGGAATGATTCAGCGAAATCTTTGTAAATCCCTATTGCCTCTTTGTCCAAAGCAGAGAGAACGTCCTTTCCCGTGTTCTTTTCCACCCACTGGTAGAAGGCGCCTATCACGCCCATGACAATCTCAAATGTGTCATCGCTCATATTGTGGCTATGGCGCACCATTATTAAATCTTATCCAGAGCGAGTATATTTAAAATCCCCGCCGAAACTTCGCAGTTAGAAAAATCATTCACCTCTCAAATTACATGCTATGAGCCTGAAAAAGTATCTGAAAGGAATAGAAGAGATGGAGTCCTGGTACACCTTTTCCAAGGAAACGGAGGAGATTCTGAAAATAATGCCTCTGGTGCGCAATGGCAAGTTGCTCCTTATGGGTCCCTACGGCTACGGCAAATCCCTCTACGCGTATTTAGTTGGAAGAATATTCTTCAACTACCGCGCGGACAACATGCCCGTGGCGCAGTTGATGGACGAGCTCTCGGTGTACGATGTGCTCTTCAACATCGATATACCTTCGCTCATGAAGGGTGAGGAGAAGATGGAGCCCCGGGAGATAGTCAGTGCACCGTTCAAATTCATAAACGAATTCCAGAGGGGGAATTACAGGGTTTACAACGCTCTTTTAGGTTTATTTTCCGAAGGATTCATAACGATAAGAGATATGAAATTCGAAACGCAGGATTACTTTGCAGTTCTGGATGCGAATCCCATGGACTCTGGCTCCCGGGAGATACCAGCGGCGCTGTTAGATCGGATAACTGCGAGTGTGAACATGCGCAGTTTGAAGGGCGAGGAGATGATGCAAATGCTCGATTACGACGTAGAATTGGACAAGGTGAAGAATTATCTCAACGAGAAGGACATGGCGGCCCTGTGGAAAAAGGTAAACGGGATAAAAATTCCAGAGAGCGGAAAGCTTCTATTGGCGTTGGTGCATAGCTATTTTTCCTCGTGTGTTTACGGCGACCGTGCGGTCATGGACTCTCGCCATGTGGCAAGTTTATGCGAATCATGCACCTACCGCACCGAGCCATGCGCAATGCTCAAGGAGCCTTTGGGTCAAAGATGGTGGAAGGACACTCTTAGGATAGCAAAGGCAAAGGCATTCTTTGAATCTCGAGATTCCGTGAAAATCGATGATATATTCTTCGCCATGCCCTACGCGCTGCAGCATCGCGTTAGAACGAGGGAAAAGCTGAGGAGCTTGTATCCTTCCAAGGAGAAATGGGTTAAGGAATCGGTGGAGAACGCCAAGAGATTGCTTAAGAGTGTGTGGATTCCCGCGCTAAAGGGCGATGAGAAAAAGATGGAGAAGGACAGAAGAACGCTCTCTGCCATCGGGGTGGAGCAATGAACATAGAGGAATTGAACAGGGAGGTTGGAGAGGAATACGGAAAGGTTCTTCCCCTGAAGGTAGTGGAGGGCGAAGCGCCCAACTTCGACTGGAACTCGGTGAACATACCGAAAGATACAATCGATAAGATGAGCATAAGGGATCTGAAGAACATACTCCGCCACGAGTACGGGCACCTGTTCATCAACCCCAGAAATTTAGCCACAAGCGAAACCATGGTTTATCTGGCCAAGCTTTTGAGGTACAACAATCCCATGGTTATAGTGAACGTCATTTCCGACATGCTGGTGGATTCCACCCTAATAAAAATTCACGGAAGGGAATACCTGAAAACGATTGAGAAATACCTAAAAAATCCCAAAAACGCGGTGTTTATCGCCATGGCATCGTTCTACGCTGCCTACGCCAAGAGCCTGAATTTGGAGACGAATTTGCCCGAGGACCCGATAGGGAAGAAGATTCACAAGGTTATCTACGGCCCGGGTAATCTCTACATGCGGGTTTACAAGACCATGGAACTGCTCCGCTGGTATCTGGATATTCCGAGCAACATGCCCAAATACTCTGTGTCCATAATTTCTGTCAAAGAGCCAAACGAGGCCATCGCCCGGCGCGAGCTGGAGCGCAACGGAATACGGGTTGACACCTTGGGGGATCGAGGAACACCGGGAATTTTTGGAGCAGGATCTAGTTCCCTCTTTCGAGTGAGCTCAAATCCCAAGTACGTGGCCTTGGTGGAGATGGAAATAGAGAAGATAATGGACGAAAAGGTCTCAAGCGAGAAAGAAATGTACGATTATGGAACGTGGTACGTTGGGGACGAGCCGAGAAAGTTGGATATTCTTCGAACGGTGGAAAACGGGGGATTGCCCATTCCCGGGGTAACAACAATATCAAGAGAGGCAAACAAAGACCGTGGCCCGGAAGCGCCCGGGATTGATAGCGTCGCAGTGGTTTTGGATTGCAGCGGTTCGATGGAAGATAAATTTATTCAGGTTCAGATGGCCGTGTTAAATCTTTTGGAGATGGCAAAGAAAAATAGATTTAGAGTTGCATTAATCCCATATTCTGCGGGCTACAGCGAGGAGTACGTGATTTACCCAACCTTTGATTACGAGGAGATCC
>WAKX01000040.1 GCA_015523125.1 DHVE2 group archaeon
AGATTTCAATTTTTTAATCATCTCAGTTATCGCAAGCAACTTAGTTTCCCTTTCTTTTAGAGTTGTTATATCAACCATGCTTATCAAATCGGCTGGTTTTCCATCGTAATCCACCTTTTTCCCTCGAATATATACCCACATGAGCTCGTTTCCCTTAACGCGCACGGGAATCACATATTCCTCCGGTGCGGGCTCTCCATACATCCTTTTCCTGTATCGCTCAATTACTAGGGGTTTTACCCCTTCGTCTAACAATATTGTAAAATGCTTCCCGATTATCTCATCTCGTTGATATCCGCTCAACTCCTCAAATGCCCTATTAACATACACTATTTTCTCATCCTGAATAATTATAACTATGTTGAGCATGCTCTCCAAAAGATTCCTGTATTTTTCCCGCTCTTCCATCAATAATTTTTCGAAATTGAGCCTCGAGGTGATATCCCGAACAACAGTTAATGCATATTTCTCCTCACCTATTTTAAACACAGAATGCGAAATCTCAGCCTTAAAGACCTCCCCGCTCTTCTTTTTCATATCCTCAACAATTCGCCCTTCGAAAGCTATGTTCTCCATGTTTTTTGCCCTCAAAATCAGGTGCTTGTACTTCTCCCCATCAGCCATAATGTAGTCGTAAAATTTCTTGCCCAATATCTCACCTTTGGAGTAGCCAAATAGTTTCTCCGCCGCCCGATTCCACCACACCACGTCCCCATCTTCCCTGGTTACTACAATAGCTTCTCCGCTGTACTCTCCAATCATCTGGAGTATAGCTTCCTCGCTTTTCCTCGTTCGGAGATCATGGACTGTTATAACTGCGTATTTCTTATTGTCTTCTAATAGATTCGCGTAAATCTCCACGGGTATTTTCTCTCTTTTCTTTGTGACATTGTAAGCCAAAAACCTTGTTTTCCCATGTTTTAGCAATTCGGCAACAACCCCACCCACTTTTTGCCTCTCCTCCTCTGGAATTATTTTCTCAAGCCCCCCTCCAAGAAGTTCATCCACAGTGTACCCGTAAAGGTCTTCCACCTTCTTATTGGCATAAACAACATTGCCCTTTAAATCTTCTATGAAGACGGCTCCTTCTATAGAATCTAAAATCTCTGCAATTGTATGGCCGTCCAACCCCCTGCCGCTCGGCTTGGCCATAATAAAGGTATATTGTTAACTACGTAAATTAATTTTTCCCCGCAATATCAAAAATGATAAATTACTAAAAAACGCAACGTTAAAATAAATCACAAAGATTACGAGGTATGAAAATCGCCATCGCTGGGGGTGGCCTCGCCGGTCTGGCGCTAGGGCATCACATAAAAAAAGAAGGCGTGGATTTTGAAATATTGGAGAAAGATTCGAGAGTGGGAGGTCTATTGAGGAGCGAAACTCATCAAGGATACACATTCGATACCGGCGGCTCGCACATCATGTTCTCCAAGGACGAGTCGATTCTCAGGGAAATGGTGAATTTAGTTGGCAATGTGGTCATGCATCGCCGCAGAACCGTTATTCATTACCGCGGAAAATTCATCAAGTATCCGTTTGAGAACGGCATATTTATGCTCTCCCCGCAGGAGAGATTCGAAATTCTTCTGGATTTTGTGAATAATCTCGCAAAAGAGAAGAAAAAGCCGGAAAATCTCAAGGATTTCTTCGTGCAGCTATTCGGAGAGAAAATCGTGGAGAAATACCTGGGGCCGTACAACGAGAAAATATGGAAAAGAAAAATAGAGGATATAGCAATGGCATGGTCCGATGACCGCCTTCCGAAGCCGCCGGTGGAAGATGTTCTCAGAGCGGCGGTGGGCATTGAGACCGAAGGCTATGTTCATCAGCTCCGATTCTTCTATCCCCTCAACGGGGGAATTGAGAGCATCGCCCGAAGTCTGGGAGAAGAATTGAAAGAAAATATAAAGGTAGGAAATCCGGTGAAGAGAATAAAACCGGAAGAAGATGGAATCGAGGTTAACGGCGAGTTTTACGATTATATGATTTCCGCGATTCCCCTTCCCTCGCTGTTGAAAATATTGGGTGGAGATTTTGAGAGATTCTCGAAGGAATTGGATTACAACTCAGTTACCGTCGTAGGTCTCGGAGTTCGAGGCAATTTGCCCGATTACCACTGGGCATACATACCAGATGAGGATATCATTTTCCATCGCATTGCGTTCCTGAGCAATTACAGCCCAAACATGGCTCCGGAGAATAGGGGGAACATAATCGCGGAGATATCCCACAGGCCCGGCGAAGAGCCAAAGGATGTAATAGAGAGAACAATCGAAGGATTAGAAAAAATTGGAATTCGCGTGGAAGTGGAAATAGCGAAGAAATGGGTGAACCACTACGCTTACGTTGTGACCGATAAGAATTATTTCAAGATACTGCCCGAAATTCGCAAAAGATTGGAGGAAAAAAGAATTCTCACGCTGGGCCGGCACGGCAACTGGGAGTACCTGAACATGGACGCTGTTTGGAAGAGGGCAAAGGAGATGAACGAGGTATTGAGGGAGATGAGATGAAGGCTCTTTTGGTCATTCTCAACAAGGACAACGCAGGACCTCTAAAAGAATGCCTCAACTCAATTTCTAAGATGAAAGGGCTCTGCGAGAATTTCGATGTTCTCATATTGGACGGAGCATCCAAGGACAATTCGAAGGAAATCTCGGAAAAATTTGAGAAAATGCATCCGTGCGTGAAATTCAAAGTACAGGAGAGATTGGGTGGCACGGGCTTCGCAAGGAGGGAAGCATGCGATTACGCTCGAGATAATGGCTATTGGGCAATAATCTGGGGTGACTCTGAGAACGTGTATCACGAGGAGTATGCAATTCGACTCTTAGAGAAATTGAAAGATAACGATGCGGTTGGCGGAGTGCCGCTCGTTAGAGGGAAATTCTACGCACACGCCTTCGCGTGGTACCATGCTTTGCACTTAGTTTTCCCCGGATTGTACAAAGTTCATATCCCGGGAAACAACAAGGCGGAAAGAGTAGAAATTTATGAGAAGGTGCAGTATCCGGAAACCCTTAGATCCGAAGATTATGGCTTCTCAATACTTGCAAGAAAAAAGGGCATAAATTTCAAGCAGGACGTGGCGAAAGATGCCATAGTGGAAGTTTCGCTTCCGGAGAATTTCAAAGAGGTCCGGGCATGGCAGAGAGCAAGGGCGAAGGGCGTGGCTCAGGTTCTTAAGGATATAGAAGTGAAGCCGTGGGACAATTTGGCATGGGGTTTTGCGGTGCTTTTCTTCTTGATTTTCGGTCTTTTAATCCCAATTTCTTACATTCCTCTCCTCATTTACACCATTCTTTTCATCCTCGCGGGGATCGGAATATTCTTCGCTTCTAAGAGATACATAAAGAATCCTAAGAACATCTACTTCTTCGCGCCAGTATTCGGGCTGTTCATTTACTCCATTTATTCCCTAAAAGCGGTCTTTGTATATCTCGGCCTGAAGAGAAAAAAGAAATAGGAGAAAGGGGATATTCCACCATGTCAATCCAAGATCTGGTGAGAAAACATGAGGAATACCGCCGAAACACGCTTAATATGCAAGCTTCCGAGAATTACCTATCCCCAAGGGTCCGCGAGCCGCTTTCCTCTGATTTAGCATCCCGCTACTCCATGATTTTCGACACAAAGGTGCATGGCTCTTTCGTGCACAACGCGTACGGGGGAACAAAATATCAGGAAGAGATTCTCAGTGAAGTCGAAGAATTAGGAAAGGAAGTTTTCGGATTCGAGAATGTGAACATCAAGCCCATCTCGGGGCACGCGGCGGCCATGGCCGCACTGCTCACAATGGCAAAGAAAAGAGATAAAATAATGGCAATTTCCCCAGAGCATGGTGGGTACGATGGATATTCTCGAGGCTATCTTCCCAACATAATGGGTTTGAAATATCGCCCTCTAAAAATAAGGGAGATGAGGGAAATCGATACGGAAGATATTGAAGATTTCCGGCCGAATTTAATTATTCTGGGTGCAAGCTACATCCTATTCCCCTATAATCTCAAAGAGATTTTGGACATGGCGGAAGATATCAACGCGGAGGTGATTTACGACGCATCCCATGTTTTAGGACTAATCCCTGCTGGATTCCAGAAAAACATAGAGGATTGCTCTCTGGTTTACGGGTCCACGCACAAATCCTATCCGGGCCCGCAGGGTGGAATCGCAATGAGCAATCAAGAAGAAGTGATGAAAAAATTCGACGAAAATCTAACGTGGAGGGTGCAGGACAACTACCACATGCACAGAATCGCATCCCTCGGAATATCCTTAGAGGAGTTCAAGCCCGTCTCTAAGACATACGGGAAATTGGTGGCAAAGAATTCAAAATCATTAGCGGAGGGTTTGCATCAAGGAGGCGTAAGAGTGAAATATCCCCCAGAGTTCAGCGAGAGCCACCAAATTCTGATCGAAGAAGAAAACCTGAGGGAGAATTTCTCAATAAGCGCGGCGGAATTCGGGGAAATTCTGGAGAGAAATGGAATAATAGTGGATCGGGTCGGAAGATTAGGCACCGCGGAGCTGACATGGAAAGGATACGGTGAAAAAGACATGCGGAAAATAGCAAACCTCATAATTCGCGCCGCAAAGGGTGAAGATGTGAAACCCCACGTCAGAAAAATTGTCGAACAATGGAATGGTAAAACACTGGGAAAAGTTTAAATATCGTCAAATCAATATCTGACATGTGACTGACAAAAAGAATTACGTGGAAGAAGAAATCGAAAATTTCAGGATGTATTTGGAAGGGGAGAAGAAGAGCGAGAACACGATATCCGAGTACGTGCATTTCGTTAAACAGATGCTGGAATTCACTGGGAAGAGGTGCGAGGAAATCACCCAAGGGGATCTGAGGAAATACAAGATTTACATTTCCACAAAGAAGAAGTACTCGAAGAACTCAATTTATCTGGCCATAAAGGCCATAACCTCGTATTTCAAGTACAAGGGAAGAGAGGAAATAGTGAAGGACATAAAGCCCCCCAAGAGGCCGAAGCAGATGCCTAAGTATTTGACTGAGGAGGAAGTGCGCCGTTTGTTAGATGCGGCGAAGGATAATCACAGAGATTACGCGATTCTCTCCCTCTTAGCTTACTCGGGGCTCAGGGTGAGCGAGCTCTGCAATCTTCGCGTGGAAGATGTGGATTTGAGCGAAAGGGTAGTTTACGTGCGTTCGGGAAAGGGAGATAAGGATAGAATCGTGGTAATAAGCGAGAAAGCTGCGGAGGCTATAGAGGCGTATTTGATGGACAGGGAAGACGAGCTCGAATTCCTTTTCTCTTCGCAGAAGAGCGAGAAAATAACCAGAGTTCAGGTGTTCAGGCTCGTGAAGAAGTACGCGAAAATGGCGGGAATAAAGAAAAATGTGACACCGCATGTTTTGAGGCACACCCTCGCAACCACCATGCTGAGAAGAGGCGTTGATATAAGGTATATTCAGCAGTTTTTAGGGCACAGCAGCGTGGCCACCACGCAGATATACACGCACGTGGACGATGAATCAATGAAGAGAGTGTACGACGAAGTAATGCAGGAATACTAACGATTAAATATCTAAAAAAGATTGGGGGATTGTGAAGTACATATTCTTCGTATCCCGGGAGCCGTGGGCATCTTTCAACTCGCTCTACGCGTACGTGAAATCCAAGGGCGATTTTCCATCGCAGCTATTGGCATTCTACAACCACGAAGAGAACATGAGAAAAGTGGAGAACATGCTCAAAATTCTCTATTTCGGGTATGGGAAAAATTTGGAGTTGAAAAAGATAAAAATCCCCGACGACGTGGATGACATGAGAAAGATAATACAGGAGCATGTGGAAGAAAATGACATCGTAGATATCACCGGCGCCAGAAAGTTCAGCATTCTATCATTATTGGGGATGAAAAACGTGCGCGTGATTTACCTCTATTTGCAGGACATGCGCTTCTCCTCTCTTCCATTCATGATGCGCCCGTACAACCTCCAGAAGCTCATGGAGGTGGATATATGATAATAAACAAAGGCGAGATTTTCGTTCTTTTGAATCAGTACATGATGAAAGGGAACAACGAATTAAGTGTCTCGTATCCCCCTCTGGAGCTTCCGCTGTTCACAATAAATTTCCACGGTTGGAAATTGGAAGATGTCATACGAAGGGGAGAATTCGAAAAAGAGAGAAGAAAATTCGCAAAGAATGAGTTTCTCCGCGAAGAGCTGCCTGATTTCCATGACCTCATCGACATATTTCTATCCTCGGGCGTGATTGGATTTGAGAACGATTCTGAAATAAAGGAGAACTTTGAATTTTTGCGGGAGGCTGTGAAGGAGAGCAGCGTGTACGTGAAGCCGCTGTTCATAGGGCTCGACACGAACATCGCATACTATCGGGTGATATCGAGGCGCTTCAGAAACCATTTCAAGTACGTCCTTAGCAACATCGTGGTTGAGGAGATAGATGCGCGGATACACAGCAAGTACAGCTCAAAGATGCTGCGAAACTTCGAATCTCTTCCATATTTCAGAATACTAACCGAATTTGCCAACGGGAGCACCAAGGACTCGAGAAAGGCGAAAAACGCAATGAACGAAATATACTACCTCACAAATCATCTGGACGCTTTCCGCATAGGCAAAACCACCGGCACGAGAGACAAGGAAATAAGGGACCGGGAGATAATAAGAGAATACCGCCAGTTCTCCGACGAAATTAAAGCGGAAGTGGTGGTTTTAACGGCGGACAAGGACATGGTTTTCCACGCAAGGGCAAAAGAATTGAGCTCGATTTATTTCAAACTCCCGCATTCATTAGACGGCGATTACAGAATAGACGCGAAAACCTTAGAGTATTTGATTTACGATTTGGCGGTCATATTCGGAATGATAAAGCTCGGAGACACTATAATTTTGGGTGAATGGCGCGGCAAGAGCTCCGAGGACTATTTCCAAGAGAATGTGAAGATTCACAACTTCGAGCCCGAATTCGCCAAAGATTTAGAAATTTGCAGGGGTGTGATGAATGAATTTCAGGGAGATGAGAGCTAAGCTCATAGCAACCCACGGAAACTTCGTGTTCTTTCCCGACGATCCCGAGGTATCCAAGGTCATAAGCACCCGAGCGTTCACACATCTTGTCATAGGAGAGGAAATCGTGGTTTACGCTCCAAAAGCGATGGAAGAGCAACTCGAAGAAGAATTGGAAGAGGATTACGAGGTGGTCTACGGGGAGCCTAAACTGGAAGGCGAGTATTTTATCAGCCCGTTCGCAAAAATAAGCCATATCGATTTTAGATTTAAAAACGGAGCTGAGGTGTTGAAGAATGCGCTTAGAAAACCCTTCGACGAGGAAATTCCAATAATAGAGGAGTTCAGCAAAGGATTAGAAAGAGATTTCCAGAAAGCAATGGGCGAAATCGAAATGGGAGTGGGTGCGAGAGATTTGAAGAGGATAATCGATTGCAATCTTCTGCGCCATGCAGATGGATTTTCGTACGAGACCATAGTGGCCATGGGAGAAAGAGCGAAATTTCCTCTCCCAAAAACCGCGGATGAGAGAATAGAAGAGGGGCAGATCATTTACATCGATTCGTCTCCAACATTCGAGGGCTATCCTCTGAGCTTCTCCCGCGTCATTTTTACCGAGCAGAACGAAAGATGGATCGAATCGTTGGAGAAAATAAACAAAATGTACACCCACTTAGGAGAATTTCTGCAGGACGGCTCTCAATGTGATTATGTGGATACATACATAAGGAAATTAGGCAATTTCCCCCATTACTCCGTAGTTCCGTGTTGCGGGTTCTACAAGCCATATGCCCCCGGGGATTGCGTTATTGAGGAGAACATGGCAATGACGATCATTCCCTCAATTTACCTGAAAGAAGGGCTCATCAGGGTTAAGAGAAACGTAATAGTTAAGAAATCTTCGCTGGAATTTCTGATTTAGGTCTCTTTATGATTTTCTTCTTCCAGTCCCCTTTGAAATAAAATATCGCTCCAACCCCAGCGGACACCATGTTGGATATGGCCATTGCGAGCCAGACTCCAACCATCCCCGCATTCAACCCGAAGGGTAGGGCAAAATAAGCTGCTAGAGGAATCCTCAAGAGCCAGAGGCGAGTAACTCCGAATAAGAAACTCTGAATTGTGTGCCCCGAGCCGTTGAGCAATGAGTTTATTATTCTGAATATGCCAAAATACGGAATTCCGATAAGAACTATTGAAAGGAAAACCCCGCCGCTCTGGATTATATCTGGATTATTTGGAACGAAAAACGCGATTATTGGCTCGCGGAAAATGTAAATTATTGCGGATGCTCCTAAAAGCAGGTAAAACATGAAAAATATGCCCGTTTGAGCGATTTTTTTCGCTCTTTGTATCAAATCCGCGCCCAACGCCTGACCCAACATTATTCCAACGGAAGATGCAAGGCCGTTGACCACGACAAACATAATATTCACTATTCTATTCGCAACGCCGTATGTGGCGATTGCGAGTTCATAATTTGGAAGATGCGCGAGTATGCTCTGGATTATAACGAACCCCAACGCCATCGCACTCATTCCCGCACTGGAGGGAATACCTATTCTCAGAATGAACTTCATACTCTCCCATTTGGGCTTGAAATCTTTCAAAGTGGGTTTTAGCCTGAGTTTTCCTTTAAGAAGAAGGTGAAGAAGCCACACGGCCGCGATTATCCTCGCAATAACCGTTGCGGTGGCTGCCCCGAACACGCCCATTCTCGGAATTCCTAAAAGACCGAAAATAAGAATTGGGTCCAGAATTATGTTGATTCCCACTGAGGTGCCGCTTATTATAAGGGGGGTTATTGTATCGCCCTCCGCGGAAATAACTCCGCTTCCCCCCATAACTATGAACATGAACGGCAATCCCAAAAATATTATAGAGCCGTAGGTGGCCGCGGTATCTAAAAGCGGACCTTTCGCGCCTATTAACTCGAAAATAGGGTAAGAGAAAATCGCCCCGATTATCCCCACGATAACCGCGATAATTATGACTATTGAAAAAATTTGACCTGTGTAATGATTCGCTTTATCCCTGCGATTCGCTCCTACGTACTGGGAAATTATTGGAATTCCCCCTCGCCCCAAACCGCCTGCGAATGATATGAAGAAGAAAACCACTGGCCACGTGAAATTTATCGCCGCAACCGCTATTTTGGCCTCCTCCGTGGGCAGTCTTCCGAGCCAGAACATATCTGTGAGATTGTAGAGGGTCTGGAGTAAACTACTTACCATCATGGGCCAGCCCAAAAGGAACATGGTACGAATTACGCCGCCATTGAGTATCTCTTCCCTACTGAGACGAAGTGCCACATGTGTTTATCGGATTCCTATATTTTAAATTTTGCACGAACATGCAAACGGAAAAAATTAATCACATAATCACATGCACGCGCATGGATGATGAAATCAAGATGCTCATGGGGTTCGTGGTTGAAAGCGAGCCCGAGATATTGATATCCACGTGCGAAGAATCCGAGCTAATCGAGATTATGAAATCGAAGGGAAAGATAACGTGCACCTCGAAATCATGCGAAAAAAAAGAGAATTGCCTCGTGCTCAACCCGGAGCTCCCTTTTCTCCCGCTGGACAGGTTCCATGTGTGGATAGTGAACGCAGAGAAAATCGGATTGAGCGAAGGGTACGTGTTTCACTTAGCCTCGAACACCCTTAAGACCATGGGAGTTTTAGCTGTTATGAGAGGAAATTTCGATGAGAACGTAGCTAGAGGATACGGATTCCAAATCCTATACCACGGAAGCTGGGATTATTACCTAAAAGCTTCGGATAAGAGGAGCAATATGATGGACTTAATCGAGTGATTTGATTCCCAAGCAAATATCGGCGATATTCGCACCTGTATGTCCGGTGATTATCGCATCTCCCAAATTTTTCAAAATGCCGTAAGAGTTGTGCTCCTTCATTTCTTCATCGTATCTCTTTATTCTTCTCATGGTTTCTCCGTCCACGATGCCCCCGGCTGCATCCGTGGGCCCGTCTATTCCGTCGGTGCCAATACAGAGAAATGCCATGTTTTCCCCGCTTATTCTCTCTGCAATTCTCAGCGCCAGCTCCTGATTTCTTCCTCCGATTCCGCGGGCATTGGCAACGTTCACCGTCGTTTCACCGCCCCATATTACCATCTCTTCCCCTTTTTTCAATTCTTCCACCAGACGAGAAGCAATCTCGCTGGGTTCGCCCCGGAGAATCGTGGGAGAAATCTCGGCACGAATTCCCATCCCTTCAGCGATTTTTTTCGCCTTCTCTTTTCCGTATTGATTATCCGCAATCATAAAATTTTCGCATCTCTCGTAGTCTCCCCATGTGGGGCCCGATGCCACGTACTTCGGGTGGGAGATCACATCGGAAATGATGAGGGAAATGCAGGATGCGGGCTTCACATATTGAAGCAATTTGCCGCCCTTCACTTTGGACAACAGAATCCTCGTCTCGTTTATCTTCTCGATATCTTCACCCATAGCGAGCAATTTTTCCACAATTTCTCTCTCCTCCTCTATTGTTATTCCATCGTGCGGTATCTCGAAAAGCGCCGAGCCCCCGCCGGATACGAGAAAAATGATAAGGGCATTCTCGCCTGCTTCTTTCACAATTTTGAGAATTTCCCCGGAATACGCCACGGTGCTCTCATCTGGAAGCGGGTGAGGACATATGTTCAATTTTATTCTCTCCGTGTTCACGCTGTGATTCGTATTCACCACTCCTTTCTTTATTTCCCCAATCATCCCTTCCAGCGCCTGCGCCATTTCCCCGGAGGCTTTACCGAAGCCCACAATGTATATGTTCTCGAAATCCAAATCCACAGGGTGTCCTTTAATCCACATCTTTACCCCTGCGATTCTGACATTTTCCTCGATAATCCGATCTCCCCTTATTTCCCACAGCAATTTTTCCGCAACCTCGATAAGTTTTTCTCGAATGGACACATCGCCGTGGGCGAGGAGCGTGGGCGTGTTTTTAATCATGGCCATTGGCAGTGTATGAAAATGGAGAATTAAATGATTTGCGGAGATTAGAGCAATAATTAACAGAGAAAAAAGGAAATAAGGTGATTAAGCTTATTTTGACATATAAAATTTATGGTATTTTCATCGTAAAACTTAAGTATATATTAGTCATACAGATAACATAGATGACAATATTAGTAAAAAAAGGAGGGTTTGGATTGTCAAATGTACTATACATATTGGTACAAAATCACAAAGTACAATACACGCCAATGAGGCATAATCAGTTGGATATATTTAAGAAGAGACCCAATATAGATTCTAAGGAGGAGATAAAATGGTAAAAAAGATAATATTTACGACACTCTTACTTTCTTTGTTTTTAATTTCCAACTTTTCCGTTTTTGGAGTTAGCGAAAGCAACGAAAACAACATATATCCAATGTACGGAATCAACGAGCAGCACAATTTTCAAAGTGAGTTTAGCGCGAAGGACAATGATGGCTACCTTTCTAAAAAGGTGGAATATCATTTTGATCAGTATGGCGGGCCACTGATTGTGGGGAGATATGTATATCTCGTGGCTGGGGGCATCTCCACACATAAGTGGTTAGTCAAGTATGATATAAAAACCGGAAATATTGTCTGGGACACACTTAAATCCTTTAGATTTGCATGTACCCATGGGCCATCTCTTATTTTGTGGAATAAAACTCTGTATTTTTACATTTCCGATGTTGGAGACTACACCTACACAGGAAGTGTAAATGATCTTGAGGGTTGCACTCAAACACTCTGGGCAGTTTCCACAAAGGATGGAAAAGTTCTTTGGAAATATAATGCAATAAAAGTGCTTGGGATGCATTATCATAAGTCACTAACATACGCTGGTGATTGGGGCAATTTACCTGTCGTGGCGAAGGATGGAACAATATATCTATCCGTAGCAGGGAAGCATAATAATACAACATACAATGCAATAATAGCTGTAAATCCCAATGGCACAACCAAATGGATTTTTCCGCTGGAAAATGGTAGCATAGGCTCTCAGGAACTAACCCTCGATGAGCAAGGTAATATTTACAGATTGACCGGTGGAACAGAATATTATATCCAATCTCCGGCATATCTTTATTCAGTATCACCCAATGGCACATTGAGATGGAAAGTTAGGATAAATTTGAAGGAATATAGCGGTGCTGCAATTTACAGAAATAGAATATATTTTGTTGGATTAGTTTCAAACTCCACACAGTGGAAATTGTTCGCATACAATACTGATGGAAAGTTTTTGTGGGCTTATAAAACTGATGACTTAGATAAACTCTTTTACGATCCAGGAATTTACACTCCCACGATAGCACCGAACGGGGCTATTTATTTGACTAATGGAACATGGATATATTCAATCTCTCCCAACGGAACCTTGAACTGGAAACTGAAAATTCCGGGTGTGTATTTCATAGTTACGGATAGAAATAGCTACATTTATTTCTCTACTGCAAAGAATGTGTTTGATGCAAGAGAAAGATATAAACCCCAATACATATATTTAGTATCCCCAGATGGCAAAGCAAAGATACTTTATAAAACAACTTCTCCTACATCAGTCATAGGCTCGCGTATTTACATAGGTTCTAATGGAGAAATATACTGCATATATTACAATGAAGATTATACCGCTGTTTATCTATATATCTTCGACAACAATCCCTTTGCATTTTTAGAGAATCCGATTTTTATAACGGCAGTTGTAGTGATAATAGCCATACCTGCTACATATTTCACGGTGAGGGGTAAGTTGAATTCCTTGAGAAACATGAAAAAAGAGAGATAAAAAGGAGGTGAAAGAGAAATGAGAAAAGTAGGAATAATTTTTGGTGCGTTGATGATAACAGCAATGTTCGTGCCAATGGTTTCGGCGTTTACACACCAAGTGAACTTTGAGGAATTGGGAAATGGACGTGATTTCTACGGCGTAAAAATAGATGATCGACATTGGTATACCTTAATGACGCCGGGTTTTGAAACAGGTCCTATAGCTGGCCGCTATCTTAATCCAGATTATTTAACAGATGACATTGACCATGACGGAAAGAATGCATATTATGACTTTGATGACAGGGATTACTTTGAACTTTATTCAACCGCAGAAGGGTCTACATATGATGGTTCGGGGGTAACCGGTGAGTTGTTAGTACAGATAAACAAGTATGTCAATTACAACGGCAATAACTTGAGAGCTTTGTACTTCCGCGTAGAGACTATGTTCAGCGATAATTACCATGAGGGCAATTATCCTAGTGATCCGTATGATAACTGGTTAGGCTCCTCTGATCATACTGCCCCAGCAGTTGAAATACACGTAGATAAATTGAGAATAAACGGTGATTCGGCAAATACCACAAACAGATACAGCTTTGTAAGGTTCCCTGTAGATTCATCAACATAAAAGACCTATGGTAATAATCTTACCTACAATGGATATAAAATAAATCAAAATCCCACAGAAGAGTGGGCCGTTGATATGATAGAAGATGCAGCATCTTTCATTCCTAGGGTAGGCACAGCAATGACATTTTATGACATGGCACATAGTACTTATGAATATCTTAATCCACCCCCATCATTTTATCAGAATTCTGAAATGAATAAAAACGAAGAAGCATGGTTCAAATGGAATCCTGAGGGATATCCTCTCTTTGCAACCTCCATAAATCACGTTGTTTGGGGCATAAATGATAATGTGGATAATGGATATCCTCAATCAATGGGTCTGAAAATTTACGCGACATTTCACTATGTGGATCACAAACGCACGGCTACGGGATGGGACTACGTGGATAAGGAAGTTACCACCCCTTCGGTCTACCTATATATGATTACCCCCGCAGAAGGTTATCGAACAAACCACCTTGGAAACATAGCTATGCCACTTAAACCAGTGTTAGATGTTTCAAGTACATACACTGGCGATGAGGTGCATGCAGAAGTAAAAACCATAGATTGGGAAGTTGGAGATAACATATATAACGGATCATATGGGCACAATACCTTGGAATATGAAATTAGCTGGGGGATGGCAAATATACCCATGGATACAAAAAATCAGGAGATCCCCTACCTCTAAGCCACTCTTATAGTTCATCAGGAACATATACTATAAAAGTAAGGGCCATCCAACAAACCATAATATCCCCATGGTCTCCGTCTGCTAAAGTGACTGTTTATGAAAAACCACCTTCAGGAGGGGGTGGAGGCGGCGGTGGTGCCTGCCCATTCCTATATACATACAACGGTAAATGGGAAGCGCAAAACAACATATTAGTTTGGTCAGAAAACGCAACGCGCCGCAATTTAGAAACCAAAGATTATTATTTATTCAACGGAAATGAAAATGATGGGAGAATAACAATTGGTATTGGCGAGTCAGGAAATGATGTTGATTACTTCGACAGTGTAAAGCTTTATAAGGTGAATGTCCCGCAGGGATATGAAGTTGCAGAGAGCTACAGAGGGAAAGTTTATGCATACAGGGATGTAGAAACAGGAATAATGAAAGATAATACTGGAAAAAATGTAACTTCTTTGATTGGAAAAGAGGATAATCATTATTGGATTGGAGATAAAGGGAGCTATGTAGATGTGACTTTAAACTTGAGCAAAAGGAATTTGCTTTTGATCAGAGGAATAGATAACCCCCCTGTGGAGAAAAATAATGTGTTATTCCGACCACCCGTAACACTCTCTACTATATGGATATACGCTAACAAAAGTGGAAAATGGAGTAAAATAGCAGAGATCAAGGTAAGGCACAATCTACACACTAATGTTATGGATCTCAGCCACTACATACATCAGCATAGAGGAAAAGTGGAACTAAGATTTCTTATGAAGGACAGGAATGGTTTAGACTTTATAGGAATATCCCACCATTACAAAAAGGTGCATCTTCATAGAGTTAAATTATTAAACAGCAACCACAGGTACGATGATATTGCAAAGGTAGACGGCCAGCACCTTAGAATAAACCCGAATGATTTCATCACGCTGCACTTTAGAGGTCGTGGCAATGGCATGTACCTACTAAAGGTATATGGGTTTTATTTCAACAAAGATAAGATAGGCAAAGGGATAGGCATTGTAAGGGAAAATGTCACTAACATTGCAGAAGCTCCACTGACCAATTCCACTCATAGCGAGGGAAACTATGTTCTTTTGCCACTTCTGGAGAATTACAGTGGGATCTCAAGCATCATATGGTTCGTGGATGGCTATTACTTACCCGGTGAGAAACCAGTAATTTCCTTTGAGTCTGGAGAACACCACATAGAACTTTGGGTTATCTACAATTCTGGAGCGGAAGAGCACTACTCTCTATACACTTTTTCTTCTTGATTTTTCTTTGCTCCTGTGAAAGTTTCCATATAACCAAGTATGAGTAAAAACATTCGGATATTTTCATCCCCGCATCGAAAACATTATATCTTTATTTCAGGTAAGGGTCTCGATGGAATCCGTTAAAGACCTGCTAGTGGAAATCAAGGAAAAATCGGAGTTAATCGTGGACTTAGCGTACTCGGCGCTGATTTTCGACAGCGAGGACATGGCCAACGAGGTGAAAAATTTAGAGGAGGAAATGGACGATTTGGTGTACAAAATAAGGATTAAAACAATGCTGGCGGCCAACAATTTCGAAGAAGCGGAGCAGCTTTCGGGCATTTTGCAGGTGGCGGATGCGGCCAACAACATCGCAAACGCCGCCACGGACATAGTTTATCTTCTGGATATGGATATAACCATGCGCCCGTTCCTTCCGAGCCTGTTCAGCAAGGCCGACGAGAAACTGCACGTGGTGATGATATCTAACAATTCAAGCATAATCAACAGGACAATAGGAGAGCTGAACGTGGAGGCCGAGACTGGAGTTCGCATCATCGCCATAAAGAGGGGAAAGCACTGGATTTACGATCCCGATGGAGATGTAAGAATCAAAGCGGGAGATGCCCTCATAATCCGCGGCACAGAGGACGGATACGAATTCTTGGAGAAGGTTGCAAGGGGTGAAGAAAGTTGGGACTAGGTGAGAGCTTAATCGAAATGAAAAATATATCGGAACTCATGATCGACTTAGCCTATTCCGCGCTGATTTACAACAACAAAGAAATTGCGGAGGAGGTCATCTACTTAGAGGAGAAAATCGACGAAACGTACTATCGGATTCAGGAAGAGGCCGTGGAGCAGGCCATAAAGGATGGAAACTCATCGAAAGCGTTGATAACAATTCGCCTCGCAACCAGCATAGAGGCCATATCCGATTCCGCGGTGCAAATTGCAGAGGTGGTCCTTCGAGACATCGAGCCTCACCCCATCATTAAAGAGAGCATAAAGGAAAGCGATATCACTATCACTTTGGCAAAGGTTTCGGAAAACAGCGTTTTGGCAAACAAAACCTTAGGAGAATTAAATTTAGCGAGCGAGACGGGAATGTGGGTAATCGCCATAAAGCGCGGGAAGAAATGGGTATTTGGGCCTACCGAAAACACAAAAATAATGGCCAACGACATACTGATCGCCAAGGGTCCAATAGAGGGAGTGAAGCACTTCAGGGATCTCTGCTCCGGCAAAAGCAGGGAAATTTAAAAAATTTTTTATATCTTAGTCCCATATATCTTGTTATGAGATTTGCGGGGGTTTTAGTGTTAGTGATAGTTTCTGCCATGCTTCTCAGTACAGCTTTTGTTATAAAAGGAACTCCACAACAGAACCAAACCAACGAGGTAAGAGCGGGTTTCACCAACGTGCAGGTGAGCCAGAATTCCCCAGAAGCTAATGAAATATTTCTATCGAGAAGCGATTCTGGTATTTTCTACATGGGGTGGAACGATTATCGCTCGGTTTCCTGGTCCAATGGCTACGTTCACTTAGGTTTCTCCTATTCCACTGACGGAGGTAAAACATGGGCTACAAATCAAGTTCTTGGCAACGACAGCGATAACGATTTTCACGACGCAGCCGGAGATCCGGTTGTGGTCCCCGGTGAGGGAAATGATGTTTATTACTTTCTTATGGAGTTCAACACCTCCGAGGCAAAGCAAAACAGCTTGGCGCACAGTCAACTCGTGGTTAAAAAGAGCACTGACCACGGAGAGACGTGGACCGACGAGGCCCTCATATGGCCCTACGATGTGGACAAGCCATGGGCTGCATACTGGAACGGAAATCTATATGCAGCATGGGACAACGTGTCAACCTCAAAAATCGAATTCACAAGAACAACCGATGGAACGATACACAGCTGGAGCCCAAAGATAGAACTCCCGGGTTACAACAACTATCCCGGGTTAGCCATAAACGAAACTGGAGCAATATTCATCGCGGCGGTACATTACAATTTTGCCGATTCGGCATGGGACCAGATGGCAGTGAGCATCTCCACCGATGGTGGCTCGTCCTTCTCGCAGAAAATAGTTGGTTCCGTGGGCTCAAATTCATGGGAGGATAATCCAAGATCAGGTCCGATACCACAGGCAGCGGCGCAGGGATCGAATATTTATGTGGTTTGGGTTAGCAACGATTCATATTCCCAGGTGTACCTCGCAGAGAGCCACGACGGAGGAAACACGTGGAGCACCAAGGAAGTCGGGGATTTAACAGGTTCGAATTACAGATATATGTATCCTTCTGTTTCTGTGTCCCCCAACGGCATGGTTCATCTCTCGTATTACAGAATGCTCAATTCCAACAAAGAAATAGATGTGATTTACCGCAACTACACCTACGAAACTGGAAGATTCTCTCAAGAAGTGGTGGTTGATTCGTGGACCAACTCCCATTCATTCATAGGAGATTATTCCACGATAGTGGCCGATAGATTCGGAAACGTTTCAATAGGATACACCACGGAAAATCCCGACGATAACGCCATGTTCGCCACAATGCCCCTGCCCCTGAAAATAGAGAGCGTGGACAATTCCAGCGATAACGGAACCTTGGAATACGGAAAAGAGCTAAACGTTACAGCGAGGGTCACTTCCTACACTGCGGTGCAGAATGTACTTTTATATTATCGATTCGAGAACGAAACTGCTTACAATGTCACAACAATGACCTTCAAGAACGGAAGCGTGTACAACGGCAATTGGACGGGGAAGATTATCACGGGGAACCATACGGGAAAGCTTTACTTCTACGTCTACGCTGACGACGGACTTCAGAAGAGCGATAAAACTGAGGAATATGAGGTGAATATAGGCAACGCGGTTCCAGAGCTTTGGATTCCTGCTCTTCTGGCGGTGCCCGCGCTCATCGCAATCTTCAGGAGAAGGTAATTTTTTATACCTTTCTTCCATATCCATTTGATGTTCAAAGGCAAAGATATTGTATCGATAAGGGACCTTCGGGAAGAAGAGATGGAGAAGATTTTTGAAATCGCTCGGGACATGATTCCCATTGCAAAGGGAGAGAAAAGGGAAGAATATCTAAGAGGATATGTTTTAGCGAACCTGTTTTTCGAGCCTTCCACGAGAACAAGAATGTCCTTCGAAGCTGCCATGGACCGCCTAGGTGGAAAGGTTTTAGGGTTCAGCAATCCCTCAGCCACTTCTATTAGCAAGGGAGAGACCCTGGCGGATACAATAAGAATGTTCGACGCCTACAGCGATGTAATAGTAATAAGACATCCTCTGGAAGGGGCCGCTCGTCTCGCGGCGGATTTCGCCGAGCATCCCGTCATAAACGCTGGGGACGGCGCGGGACAGCACCCCACCCAGACCCTCCTGGACATATTCACCATAGTTCAGGAATTCGGGCACGTGGATGGCCTTAAAATCACACTTATGGGGGATTTGAGATACGGAAGAACAGTGCATTCGCTGGCCATAGCACTCAGTTATTTAGACGCGGATGTTCACCTTCTCTCTCCGAGGACCCTCAAGATGCCAAAGCACATAATCAGGGAGATGAAAAGAGAGCCGGAAATCCACGAAAGGCTGGAAGATGTTATCGAGGATACGGATGTTTTTTACGTGACCAGAATTCAGAAAGAGAGATTTCCGGATCCAACGGAATACATGAAGGTCGCGGGATCGTATTCCATCACGAAGGAGCACGTGAAAAAGATGAAGGATAGGGCAATAATCATGCATCCGCTCCCGCGGGTTAATGAAATTGATCCTGAGGTGGATTACACTCCCCACGCCAGATACTTCAAGCAAGCATTTTACGGCGTGCCAATAAGAATGGCAATCCTCGCCCTCGTGCTGGGGGTGATTGAATGACCGACCAAGTTTTGAAGGTCCAGAAGATAAAAAACGGAATAGTGATTGACCACATCCCGTGCGGCATGGCCCTGAAAGTCCTGAAGATTTTGGGCATAGAGGGAGATATTGGATCAACTGTAACCTTGGCGATGCACGTGAAAAGCAAAAACGGGTGGAAGGACGTGGTAAAAATCGAAGATAGGTACTTAGATGAGAGGGAACTCGACAAAATCGCGCTAATAGCTCCCACCGCCACTGTGAACATTGTGAAGGATTACAAGGTGGTGACGAAGCATAGGGTAAAGGTACCTGATGTGGTGAAAGGGATAGTGAAGTGCATGAATCCACGCTGCATAACCAATCAAAACGAGCCCATCGAGCCGGAGTTCAAAGTGGTGTCTAAGGATAAAATCATAATAAAGTGTCGCTATTGCGGCCGCGAGATGGACTCAGAAGACATAGTGGAAAACATTCTTTAATTTTTGATATGGAAAAAGATAAATCTTTGCGGGGAATTAAGGGGCTGGTGTGAAGCATGGGTGTAGACATAGGGGACATAGTAATCCGAAAGGAGTTGAAATTTTCCGAGTTAAAGGGAAGGGTTATTGCAATTGACGCTTACAACTCTCTCTATCAGTTTCTGAGCATAATCAGACAGCCAGACGGAACTCCTCTTATGGACTCGAAAGGCCGAATAACTTCGCATCTCTCCGGATTGCTTTACAGAACTTCCAATTACATGTCCGAGGGAATCAAGCCCGTTTACGTGTTCGACGGAAGGCCCCCGGAGCTCAAAAGGAAAACAATCGCAGAGAGAATTGAAATCAGAAAAAAAGCGAGAGAGGAATGGGAAAAGGCCGTTGAAGAGGGAAATGAAGAAATTGCGAGAATGAAAGCTCAACAAGCGAGTTTTCTAACTAAGGAAATGGTTGAAGAGGCAAAAAAACTTCTCGATCTCATGGGCGTGCCGTGGGTTCAGGCGCCAAGCGAGGGAGAGGCCCAGGCCGCTTACATGACAAGAAAAGGCGACGCGTACGCATCCGCTTCTCAGGACTACGATTCCTTGTTATTCGGAGCGGTGAATTTAGTTAGAAACATGGCAATTACCGGCCGTAGGAAGCTTCCGAGGAAGAGGATTTACGTGGAAGTTAAACCGGAGTTGATAAATTTAGATGAAAATCTCAAGAGAATGGAAATCACAAGGGAGCAGCTCGTGGACATAGGAATTTTGGTGGGAACCGATTTCAATCCCGGGGTGAAGGGCATAGGACCAAAGACCGCGCTGAAACTAATAAAGAAATACGGCAAGATAGAGAATGTTATGGAAGAAAAGAGCATCGATATTCCGCATTACGAAGAAATCCGAGAAATTTTTCTGAATCCTCCTACAACCGATGATTACAAGCTGGCATGGAAAGAGGTGAACGAGGAAAAGCTGTTGGATTTCATGTGCGGAGAGCACGATTTCTCCCAAGAGAGAGTAAAAAGCGCAATTGAAAGAATTAACGAATTCAAGAAATTCAGAGAGCAGAGAAACTTAGATGCTTGGTTTTAAAAAGTTAATTTGATGAGTGGGTGACAGCGAACCGTGCTTCCCGGGAGCTCTCGCATCCCAGTACGCACACGGTACGCGGGCGGGCTTAACTTCCGGGTTCGGAATGGGACCGGGTGTTTCCCCGCCGCTATGACCGTCACCCGTTCCCTGTATTGAAGTTGCATATTTAATTCTTTCGCTCCGGAGTTTTCACTACTTCTATATCCTCCTTTCTTGGAAATTCCTTAACGGGAACTACATTTTTACACTCGGCACAAACCATGTACTTCTTAGTACCAAGGGGAATGAGCGGAATAAAAAATATACTGAATGCTCTCTTCTGAAGGAACAAATAATGCTTTGTATCTCGGCCGCATTTTTCACAGTATCTACTTGCATAGGCGTTGTAAGTAAAGTTTTTCTTTTTTACACCGAATAATATAATCATTTTTTAAGCACCTCCTCTAATTTCGGTTTTTTGTATAGCCAAGAACCTGTAGCTATAGCCACAATAATCACCGAACCACACAAAACATACCCTATGTTATCCACAATATCATCATATATGCCTTTGTTTTCCAGTTTTACCACTATGGTGTAGTTCACTGGACCCTGGCACTTGGCACCAGTAGAGGAGTAATTCATATTATCCACCACAAGGTAGTAGTCGCCATTCCCACGCCATTCATAGTCCCTTGCGTTTTCCCTTGCATCTTCGTAGGAGAAGCTTATACTTGTGACATTGAGAAATTCGTCGTAATACTGCGTCTTTGTAAGAAGATAGAAATCAACGTTTTTATCAGTTGTAATCTTTACATCTAATACTTTTCCTGATTCTGTCATGTTCAGGTGGAATGTTTCAAACCAATCAGAGCTTATTGTCCCTGTTTCCTTGAAATTTCCGTGTATCTCAGTAGCTGAGGCAAATGGCACACTAATGATTGCCAAGATTAACAAATACATATACCAATTACCCTTCATAGATTGGGTGAATAAAATACCTATTAAAAATTTTTCGATTAAGAATGGCAAAAAGAAAAATAAGAATTTAAATCAATCCAACGCTTCTCAGGTCCGCTTTGAGCTTCTTTATCGCTTCCACAATCTCCTCTTTCTTCTTAGCGCCGGTGCAGACCACCTTTCCGGAGCCGAAGAGTAGGAGAACAACCTTAGGTTCTTCTACGCGATAAACTAACCCGGGGAACTGCTCGGGCTCGTACTCAACATTCTCTAAGCCAAGAGAAAGCGCAATATTCGTTAAATTCAATTCGGTCTCCAAGTCGTACACGGCCACGATGTTTTGAACCACAATTTTCGGATTATCGTAGACGTCTATCCCCGCCTGCTTCAGTCTCTCAACCAATGTATCTATTGTTTTCTTAACGCTCTCAATATCCTTGGCTCCTGTGCAATTTACCTTTCCGCTTCTGAATATCAAAACCGCAGTCTTCGGTTCCTTCAAGCGATAAATCAAACCCGGAAACTGCTCAGGCTCATATTCTGCCCCGTCAAGTGTCAAAGCAATTTTTCCAAGATCAAGTTTGTCCGCAAGCGCGGTGGATGCCACTATGTTTTCAATATGTACCTTCTCCTCTTCATTCATATACATCACCTTTAAATAGGGTAAGGGAAAGATATATAAATACTTCTTCGTGAAGCGTGGAAAACTAAAAATACTTCTTCAAATATAACGCGCATGTGTGTATTTCCTCGTGCAATTATGATAAAATAGGCATTTGTGCAGGGATTATGTTCGAACTGGTCTTCTTCGTGACTCTCCCCATTTCCCTACTTTTAAATCCATGGTTTGATTACAGAATCCACGCACTGAGCGATCTTGGAGCAATAGGAGCAAATCAGGCATGGATTTTCAACCTGGGATTGATTCTAACCGGAGTATTCGGAATAATATTTGCCACGAGAATTCTAATTAAACTCCCAACACCCATGGATACATTCGGCTATGGAATGCTCACTGGGGCGATATTTTACATATTTGTAGGCATATTTCCAGATAACGCAAAATTCTACTTAATTCCGAACAAGCTCACATTTCACCTGTTTTTCACTCTTACCGGCTCCCTAATAGTTTCCCTTTTCATACTTCTCTACGCACTATACTGGACATGGAACAAAGAATGGAGGAAAGAGGGTATCACTCTTCTCGTGGTTGGATTCACATCGCCCACCGTAGTTCTTCTATTCGGGCCTCCAAGCCTCACCCCCATCGAGCTTGTGTTCAGCGGGATAATTCTTCTTTGGTCTTACCTGTTAATATATCACCTCTGCGGAAGTGGAAAAAATGAAGATAATCTCGGTAATTCCTGACGTAGAAGCGGTGTTCATCTCCCGTGAGAACAGATTTTTAGGGAAAGTGAAAATAGGCGATGAAGAGGTGAGAGTACACATACACGATCCCGGTAGGCTCCAAGAGTTGCTATACGAGGGCAATAAAGTTCTCCTGAAAAAAGCGCACGGAAAAAACAGGAAAACCTCGTGGGACTTGATAGCTGCAAAATACGAAAACATGTGGGTTTTCGTGAATTCTTCTTATCACAGGAAGATAGCGGAAATCATTTTGAAGAATTCCCTGAGAGAGTATTCACTCCGAGCGGAAGTGAAAATAGGAAGAAGTAGAATAGACTTCATCGCCGAGGGAAAGGAAAAAATCGCAATCGAGGTGAAGGGATGCACTCTGGCTCGAGATAGTATAGCCCTCTTTCCCGATGCCCCCACCGAGAGGGGCGCGAGGCATCTACAAGAACTAATGGAATTTATCGAGCAGGGAAACCATGCCATGCTCCTCATTCTCGTGTTTCGTGAAGATTCTCGCTGCTTTCTCCCAAACACGCAGACCGATGAAAAATTCTCTTCGCTGTTCTGGAAAGCTGTAAAAATGGGAGTAAAAGTAAGGCCCATGCTCTTGAAATACGACGGAAGGGATATCTCTTATCTCCGAGATTTACCTGTTTGCACCCTTTAATTTCTCAATATCTTCGGGCCTAAAAGTGACCTCGCCGGTCTTGAGATTATTAACCTCTTCCTTTGTTAATTTTCTCTTTTTCACCTTATTCGAGAGAATCGCACTGTTTCCGAATGGGTCATCTAAAATCATGGTGGCTTTCATTCTCCCGTGGCGTATATACCCGATTTTTCTGAGAACATCCAATATATCCTCTCTCTTTGAAGGGTAAGTGTGGAGCAGCTGCACAAGGACATCAACAAATCGATTCAAAACGCCTTCTACGTTGGTTATGAACGCCTCTGAATAAGGGCCGGGCTCCATCTTCGCCCCTATCTCGGGAATTGTTATGGTTCCCGATGTTGACCTTATCACCCTAGCGTTCAAATCATCTTCGGATTCCAAATCAATCTGGTATCTCGTGGGTTCGCGGGTCTCGAGCATCATTATGTCGCTGTGCTTGTAGCCACAGGACTTGCATATTATTGTGCTCTCCAAGCACTTGCCGAAATTAGGGATATCTAACTCCATGGCCCTGTAGACCAGAGTTTTCTTCCCGCAAACCGGGCACGGCGTGGGTAGGGGCATCTCAACTTCTTCGTTGTTCATAGCCAATACCTCAACTCTCCTTTGATAACGTGATCAACTTTTCTCATCTCTTCCACATTCGAAACTCCACTTAGAAACATTGCAACCCTGAGCTCTTGAATTATTTCCTCCATCCTTTCGACCACAGCCACGTGTGATTTTGTTGCAAACCTCAAAATTTCCTTAGCGATTCCGGCCACATTTGCTCCAAGCGCCAGAGCCTTCGCCACGTCCAACCCATTCCTTATTCCGCCGGAACCCACAAGAGGAATGTTCAAATCCCTGAGAGTTATGAGAGAATACGGACTTGGTAATCCCCAGTTCCAGAAGAGTTTTCCCATCTTTCCACCACGATAAAATTCCACAGCCGAGAAGCTCGTGCCGCTCACACCACTCACATCGATTGCTTTAAATCCCATTTCTTTGAGCTTCTCCGCCGAGCTCCTATCGAAGCCGGCGCCAGTTTCCTTTGCAACAAGGGTGAATTTCTTCGCAATTTGGCCCAATTTATCCATCAAACCTCCCACAACCCGATCTCCCTCGGGCTGCACCGACTCTTGAAGGTAATTGAAATGAAGCTCCAAAGCATGGGCGTCAACCATCTCTATGGCCCTTTGAACTTCCTCTTCCCCGTATCCCAATGAGAACTGCGGTGCCCCCAAATTCCCCATGCGAAGTGGGACTTCGTACTCTCTGATAACCGCATACGTGTCTTCTAAATTCGGATTCTCTATAGCACTCCTCTGGGAGCCGACAGCCATTCCTATCCCGAGTTCCTCAGCCGCACGCGCGATATTTTCGTTTATCTTCTTGGCCACGGGATGCCCGCCGGTCATGGCGTCGATTATTATCGGAGCCTGAAGTTCCCGGCCTAAAAATTCCACTCGAAGGTCTATGTCCTCCAAATCAACCTTCGGTATGGTCACATGCTTTAGAATCACATCGTCCCAGTAATTGTGAGATGCGTCAACATCCTTATCCAGACAGATTTTTATGTGCTCTAACTTGCGGTCTTCTATCATTCGACCACCGTCCCAATAAAGTCCCTATCGTTAATCACGTCAACAATTCTCTCGGGATAAAAGCCGTTCACCACGAAGACCTTGCTGTACTCTGCAATCTTTTTCATCACATCTATCTTCAAGTCCATTCCTCCGGTCACGTCGGTGACGCTTATCTCAGTGCGGGCGTTTCTGTTCCTGCTGAATTTTTTTATTACTCTAGCTCCCTTCTCCCCCGGAGGTTTATTGTAGATGCCGTCCACATCCGTCAAAAATATAGTTTTCTCCGGCCTGTATCTCTTCGCCAGTTCCAACATCAGAAGGTCGCCGGAGTATATGTTTATTCCCTTATTTTTATCGAAAACAGCGTCCCCGTAACTCATTGGAACGAACCCATAGTTAATGAGATAATCGAAAACCTCCAGATCCTGCTTTTCGCCCATGATCATGAACGCGTGGGGCGGCACGGATACGACGGGAATCTCTTCTTCGACCAATATATTCACGAGAGTCGTGTTCAATTCCAGCATATCGCGCTCTATCTTCGCAAAACCAATCCTCTTCCACTCCTCAAAGCCACCTGTTATGCGGTACTGCTCCGCTAGAATGTGCCCAAAAGAACCGGCCCCGTGAACTAAAATCAGGTCTTTCTTCGGAAGAACCTTCGCTATTCTCCTAACCACGTCTTCCCTGAAGCCCTTGTACGTCGTCTTGTCCGATATGACACTGCCGCCGAACTTGATGAGGAGCATTACGAGGAAAAAAGAGCCGTTGTTAAAATAGTTTTCTAAGACCCAGTGGCTATTTTCACGTCCTTGAAAATCCTTATCTTTCTTATTTTATCCGCGTACCTGTAGTGAATCTTCATGCTTCCCTTGTTGCCATTTATGTTAATCATCCCGATTGCATCCTCGCTTATCCCGATTTTTTCAGCTTCTCTGATTATGTCCCACTCTCCAGCCTTCTTTGCCATGGTGAAGTGAACGTTGAGCATTCCGTACACGTCCGCGTAATGCCTGTAATCGACGCTTTTCTCCATTACCGAGTTTTCTATCTCCATCCTCTTCATATGCTTGTGCGTGTATTCTTCTATTCTCAAAAAGAACTCCTCGTCGTCGGGAGTTACGAATGTTATGGATTTTCCATCTTTGTCCAACCTGCCAGTTCTCCCGATGCGATGCACGTAATCTTTAGGAAACCGCGGAACATCATAATTAACGACGTGAGTTATGCCGCGAACATCTATGCCTCTGGAGGCGACGTCCGTAGCTATAAGAATCTTCACCTTTCCGCTCTTGTAATCATCCATAACGCGAGTTCTCGAACCTTGCCGCATGTCACCATGAATCTCCCGGGCCGGAAAGCCCATGTCCCTCAATCTTCTCGCCAAGTTCTGAACCATCAATTTCGTGTTGCAGAAAATTAGGTATTTTCCTTTCTCTTCCCGCAATAATGTCGCTAATTTGCTTATCTTCTCCTTCGGATTCACTTCGACGTAGTACTGCTTTATCTTCTCCGGGGATATGCTATCCGTTGACAGAATTATCTTCTTGGCCTCTTTCATATATCTCCTCGCCAGTTTTACCACCTCATCTGGCATGGTGGCCGAGAAGAGAAACATTCTTCTATTTGGGTTCGCTTTGGATATTATCCATCGAATATCGTCTATGAACCCCATGTCCAGCATGCGATCAGCCTCATCTAACACTAAAAATTTGAGCTTTGACAAATCCAAATACCCGCGGCGCATTAAATCCATCACTCTTCCGGGAGTTCCCACGATTATGCTGGCAGGAAGATTTCTGAGCTGATTATCCATGCTCACTCCACCGTATATTGCGACGGTTCTAACTCCGTAATTTTTTGCGATGCTCCTTGCCTCCTTCTCCACTTGCTGAGCTAGCTCGCGAGTCGGTACGAGTATAAGAGCTTCGTTTCCCTTGCCGTTTATCCCTTCAAATATTGGTATGAGAAAAGCCAGAGTCTTGCCAGAACCAGTCTTGGACTGAACTATGACGTCTCCCTTCATTGCGAAAGGAATGGCCTTCTCCTGCACATCCGTTGCCTCAGAAAAACCTCTTATTTTAAGGGCTTTCTTTGTTCTCTTATCTATGTCCATTTCTTCGAAATTCATACTATCACCTTCTAAACACATGGACAGCTGAACTCACTAGTAGCCCTAGGAATCATCTGCCCCATGCGATGCCATACGGCGCATGGTATTTAAAACTATGCTCGGAAAATATAAATGCAAAGAATGATATCAATCTTCATGGAGAATCCCTACGCTAAGATGCTCCGCCTCGTGCTCCTCTCGCCCATGGGTATTTTGGGCGCTGGATTTCTCACTCTCGGCGCGGCGGGCATTTTCCTATACGGCCTCCTCATCGCCTACAAACCATCCCTTGTTTACCAGTGGCAGAGCTGGGTCTATCCCCTCATATTCCTCTCTTTAGCGGCGATTTTCATCTATTTTTCCCTCTTCTCTCTCCAAAGGAATTCGCTGAAATTCTTGGAAGATGTACAAAGCGAGGAGGAAAAAATAAAGAAAGGAATAACAAAAAGCTTCGATAATAGTTCGGAGTTCGGGCCAAACAATAGAGATATGGAAATCTTGAAAATAATAAAAGATTCCGGCGGGTACGTACCTGTTTTAAGGCAGCAGCTCATAGATTCTCCCTTCTCAATTGGGGACGGGGTAAAGAGCATCGCTAAGCTCTCTTTACTGGGATACCTGCGTATTCCAGAGGAAAAGGGAATGAAGATAACAATCACCCCAAAGGGCTTAGATGCCATGGAATTGCCACCCATAACTTTTGCATCGCTGGTGCCCTGGGACATATCCCTGATGCTTATTCGGGCGAATATCCTTTACCGCGAAGGAAACTACGAGAAGGCAATACTGGAAATTTACAATCTCTTAGAGAGGGCGTTTAAGGTGCACCTCATCCCAACGATTCCAGATTACCGCGAGAAGTGGAACGAAAGCATCGCTAAGAAAGTGGGAAACAACGAGAAGGATGTGAAATTATACTCCTGGAACGGCGAGAAGACCATCGCCTCCCTTAACGCTTTGTGGAATTTCTACAAAAAGAATGCCATGCTGGGCAGGAAATGGAGCGAGTTGGGAGACATGGAAATCAAGCAAATTGAGAAGGAAAAATCTCTCTTGAATGAGAAGAAAATGGCAGATAAAATAGTCGATGTCGTCGCAGACACTCGCTCGCGGTACGCGCACAATAAACCCGGTGGGAAATACAAAAAAGATGCTTACAGAATAATAAAGCTGGCGGAAATTCTGATAGGGGTGCTGTTCGAGGATATGCAGAGAAAAATTATGAGCGAGTAATTTTTATCACTTCTCGTTTCCCATGGGCAGGAAGAACGAGACTGCGGCGCCAAGCAGCAGTATGGCCATTAGAAACAGCAAAGTGAGTCGCATGCTGTCAATGATCGCGGTGTTCACCACCCTCACGATTATGTCGTGGTACTCCGGAGGAATAATTACCGTGCCCTGCTTCATTTTGAGGAGCCACTCAACCACAGCATCTCTGATCTCCTCCCTGCTCGCCCCCTCGAAAACGCCGGACGTGAATATCTGGTTCGTTATGCTCTCGATGATACCCGTTATCATAATAGCCCCCATTACTGCGGTTCCCAGGGAGTAACCAAGGTTGCGAAGGCTGCTGAACATGCCCGAAGCATCTGCCTGCTGCGATCTCTCGGCGGAGGACATGGCCATGTTCGTGAGCTCGGGCGCAACCATGCCAATGCCCATTCCGTAAATGGCGAGCCCTGGAGCCAGGGCGAGCCCGGTTATTCCCTCCTGAAACTCCGAGTACATGAGGTAAAATCCCGCGAAGGAGAGAATTATTCCGAGTTGAATGATCCTCTTGGGCGAGAGGTACTTCTCTATGTACCCGGTTGCCATGGAAAATACGAAGAGCATCAGGGACATGGGAAGGAGAACGAGCCCCGTTGAAATTGCATCGTACATCAGGTAGGTCTGGAGAAAAACGGGGATTATGAAGAGCAATCCTGCTATGCCCATCTGATACGTGAGGCTGATGATGTTCACTGAGACGAAGGTCTTTGACCTGAAGATGTTGATGTCGAACAGCAAATCCCCACCCCTGCGGGTCAGTCTCATTTCGTATATTGCGAAGAGAATAACGAAAAGGATGCCCACGAGGAAAAGTGTTATAACGGGTTCATCGCCAAGCGGATCCAATAGAAGTACTGAAAGGGTTATGAGGAATAGCCCGATGCCTATGAGGACCGAGCCCACCACGTCCAGCTTTATCCTCCGCTCAGGCCTGAAATCGGGCAGAATTTTCATATAGGCGAAAATGCCACCAGCTATGAACGCCTCCATGAAAAATCCCAGACGCCACGTTATGTATGTGGTCAGCGCACCCCCGATTATGGGCCCGAGAGATGCGGCTACTCCGTTGATGGCACCCCACGACGAAAATGCGTAGGCGCGAGCTTTTCCCTCGTAAGATTTGGTAATGTAGGTCACCGTTACCGGGAGGACCATCGCGCCTCCGATACCCTCCAGCACGGACCACCCGAGTATGAGCACCCAGAGGTTCGTGGCGAAGGTGGCCATCAACGTGCCCACGGTGTAAATTGCCAGCCCAACAACAAAGACCTTCTTTGTACCCCAAATATCCGCCAGCTTGGCTCCGGGTATCATGAAGGCGGCCATGACGAGGGAATAGAGGGTTATGGCTCCCTGAAGCCCCTCCACCGTCGTACCCAAATCTCTCACCAGAGCGCTCAGAGACACGCTCATCATGGTAGTATCGAGGGTTATGATGAATATCGCAGCGTTCATTAGATAAAGAACGCCCCACTTTCCGCCGGAGCCCATCTGCACACCTGCCCGGAGTATGCGCAGAATAATATAAATTGTTTTTCCCACATCCCTAACTTTCCGGACCGCTGGGAAGCCATATGGAAAGCACGGCGCCTATCACGAGGGATATCATCATGAAGATCATCGCCGACTGCATCGCATTAGCCAAAGCCACTCGGGTTATTTCCTCAACCTGCGGCAAATAATTGGGGGGGATTGAAATCTCACCCTGCTTCATGTGGATTAACCAATCAATCACTTTTTGCTTTATCTCCGCTTTGCTCGCATCCGGAAAATAATTGGATTCATATATCTTTCGGGTGACGTCGTTTATCATTCCAAGCACCAAAACTGCGCCAATGAACGCGGTTCCCAAACTCATGCCAAGCTGCTTCTGGGAGTTGAAGACCCCCGATGCTTCCGCCTCCTCATCCGCCGATGCACCGGCCATTGCTAAATTGGTTATCTGCGAGAAAATCAATCCTAGACCCATTCCGTAAATGGCAAGCCCGAGGGCGAGGTCCCAGCCAGTGGCGGTTGGAGAGAATGCGAAGAATAACAAGAGCAAACCAATGAAGGCAAGTGCAATTCCTATTTGTATCGTTCTCTTAGCGCTCATGTACTTCAAGAATTTCTGGCCGTATATGGAAAAGAGGAACATCATAATGGATAGGGGAATCAGAGTTAATCCGGTGCTCATGGCATCATATCCAACGACGTTCTGCAAGAACACGGGGAGAGTGAACATAAGTCCGGCGAGGGTTATCTGAAAGAATATGCTCACTAAATTTCCGACGACGAATGTTTTGGATTTGAATAATTTCAAATTGACCAAAGGATCTCTGCCTTTTTGCACCATGCTCCTCTCGTGGTACGCGAAGCCAAAGAGAGCTAGAACGCCCAATATTAATACGCCGATTACGGGCGCATCTCCTAATGGATCAATCATGAGAACTGAGAGTGTAATGAGGAATAATCCTGTTCCCACAAGCAATGCGCCGAGGACATCCAATTTTATTTTCTTCTCCGGCTGGTAATCTTTGAGAATGGACATCTTCGCAAACATACCCACTACGATTATCGCTTCCATCCCGAACCCCAGGCGCCATGTGAGGTACGTTGTGAACGCTCCGCCAATTATCGGCCCGAACGCAGCAGCGGCGCCGGCGATTGCACCCCAGACCGCGAATGCGAACGCTCTATCTTTCCCCTCATAATCCTTTGTTATGTAAGTAACCGTTACCGGCATCATCATGGCCCCGCCTATACCCTCCAAAATCGACCAGCCAATTATGAGTATAATCAAATTGGGTGATATTGTGGCGAGGGCAGTTCCAACGCCGTAAATGGCCAGCCCAACCATGAAAACCTTCTTGGTGCCCCAGATATCCGCCATCTTAGCCCCTACAATCATGAATGCGGCCATCACGAGCGTGTAAAGGGCGATTGCGAGCTGGATTCCGCTCACCGTTGTGCCCAAATCGCGCACCAGTGCGGAGATGGAGACATTCATCATGGTCATATCGATTGTCATGATGAACATCGCGAAGCTCATCATGTAGAGGACGCCCCACTTTCCCCTCTCTTCATCAGCCATGGATTTCATAAGAGGGGCGGGGTATAAATAAATTTCCGGAGTTTTAATCTCGCGTTTCTATTTTGAGTGCATCTTCCGGGTAGCCGACCGTAGTATGATAAAAATAATTGCGGCACCACAAATATTCAATAAAAATTTTAGGAAAAATGGTAGCTTGCAGGATATTTTAACCAAATATCCGCTCATAAACAAACCCAAAATGCTTACTGCTTTAATCGTTCCCGAGAAATATCCATACGCCTTTGTTCTACTCTTCTTAGAAAACCAGTCATTAATTAGAACGGGCGCTGCAACGGTATCTACCATATCAATTGTATTCCACACAAGATAAGTTAAAAGGAGAATCATTAAGCTATTTGCTTCTGCAAAAACAAAAACCATAGTAGAAAGGGTTATCCACGAGATTATTAGGGCCCTGTATGGATTGATTTTATCAACTAAATAACCGGAAAAAAGGGAGCCAACTGCTATGGCGATCGTTGCGAGTGAAGAGAATATGCCATAAAATAACACTCCGAAACCCTTAGTTTCTAAAAATAAAGGAATGTACCAGTTAAATGCCGCTGAAGAAAAGGCATCTAAAGAATAGGCAATAAGCAAAAGTACAAAAGGTAACATAAAAATGGAGCGCCCCATATTAAAAAATGTTAGCTGTGCGTTCTTCTTTGAATCTTTTTGAGTGCTCAATTTAAAAACCAATGGGATAACGGATACAACGCCAACAAATCCAAAAACTAAGGAGAGATAAAATAAATTGGCATAATACAAATATGCGCCTATGGGTAATGCCGCAGCCGGAAATAGAGATGGTAAAAACCTCTGAACAAACATATACGTTAAACCTCTCCTTTTATTTGTTTGTTCAACTACAAACATCGATTTTGCAGGTACAACTAGCCCACTTCCAAATGAACCTATAACAAATCCAAACAGATAATAGGGAGTTAAGAACGTGAGTGGAGAAAGGGAAAATATGAGATACCCTATAACCATATCATATTTTTTGCCAACCCACTCTGAAAGAATTCCTCCAAAATATCTACCTACAGCATTCGCTACCCCTGCAAGTCCGAAAATTATACCAATCGCAATACCAGTTAAATGGGCACTTTTGAAAAAATAAGGCACATACATAATCCAGAGTGCGTTTGAAGACACGAAGATGGTATTCATCGTCGTAATTATTTTCAGATTTTTGTTTAGTAGCCCCATTTCCTTCACTAATTTATATTGTCGGCTTAAAATCCATATGTGTGTTGTTCATAAAAACTTTCCCGCGCGGGGCTGGGTAAATTATTTAACATCTTCCCGCCATACTCCGCTATGGCCATGAAGTTGATTATCGACATGGACGGCGTGATTTACCGCGGTTCAACCCCGCTGCCACATGCGAAGGAGTTCATCGAATTTTTGCAGGAGAATGGTGTGGAATTCGTGTTTGCGACGAACAATTCCACCAAAACCCGGGAGATGTTCTCCGAGAAGTTGGCGAGAATGGGAATAATTGTATCTCCCGAAAGAATAATAAGCTCATCGTACGCCACGGCGGAGTACCTCAAAAAGAGAGAAAAATATGGAAGGGCTATAATAGTGGGAGAGAAAGGAATTGAGGAGGAGACAAAAAGAATAGGCTGGGAAGTTCTCTCACTCGATGATTGGAAACGCGCGACGCATGTTTTAGTGGGCATGGATCGCACGCTCACGTACGATAAATTGAAGGCGGGATGCTTGGCCATAAACAACGGAGCGAAATTCATCGCGACTAACGGAGATGTAAATTACCCATCGGAGGAGGGCTTAATTCCCGGCGCGGGGAGCATGGTTGCCGCTTTGGAGGCGGCCACGGGGAAAAAAGCGCTGGTGATTGGCAAGCCAAACGAGCCGTACATCGAAATAATAAGGGACAAATTGGGTGAGGGAGAGTACTGGGTCGTGGGCGATAGAGCGGACACGGATATGATTTTAGGAAAAAAGATAGGCGCGAAGAACGTTCTCTTATTAACTGGCGTGGCGCGGGAGCCCGCGGGCATGGAAGATTATGTTTTCAAAGATTTAGGTGAGTTCGTAGATTTTCTGAGGGAGCGCGTATGATTGAAGAAAAAATAAAAAAATTGGAAGGGGAAATAGGAGAAATAGTGGGGAAAAGAATCAAAGAATTCGAAGATGTGAGAAAGGAAAAAGAGGAGAGGATATTTCAAGAGCTGGCGTTCTGCATTCTCACCGCCAACTCCTCCGCGAGGATGGGGCTGAAGGCTCAGAGGGAAATAGGAGAAGGGTTCGTAACCTATCCCGAGGAGAAACTCAGGGAAGAGTTGAAGAGAATAGGCTATCGATTCTGGCGCGTGCGGGCGGGATACATTGTGGGTGCGAGGTGGCTCATTCCCGAGATAAAGAGGCTTTTCGATATGCCCGAGGAGGAAGCGAGAGAGTATTTGGTAAAGAACGTAAAAGGTCTCGGAATGAAGGAGGCTTCGCATTTCCTGCGCAACACGGGAGCTAAGAATCTTGCCATCGTGGATAGGCACATAATACGCGTCTTAAGAGACGAGGGATTAATAGAAGAGCCAAAGACATTGACAAAAAAGAGATATCTGGAAATCGAAGAAAAAGAGAGAGAAATCTCTAACCGCATAGGCATGAATTTAGCGGAGCTGGACCTTTACCTGTGGTACATGAAAACGGGGGAAGTGCTGAAATAATTAATCCAACAGAATCAATCCGTAGAGAACGGGCTCGTGGTAATTCAATTTCACAATGGAGCTAATTTCTATCCCGATGGCATCTATAGATGGCCTAACTTTTGTAGGCATTTTACACACACCTTCGGTTTCGTATGTGCATTCTTCGCAGAGATTGCACACTCCTGGGAAGAGTGATAGCACATAAGGATACTCTCTAAACATTTTCTTTTCTTTTTCAAGTAAATACAATAAAACCTTCCTCTTTTCTTCCTCAAAGTGCTCCATATCTATTTCAAATTTCAAAAGCAATGCGCGAGTGTAGTTTGATACGAGTTCTCGAGCTTCCTTCCATGGTGGTACATACGGAGGGCAAGATGGCCTCTTTCCGTAAAACTCGCATGTTCTGCATTTCCACACTGGACGGGGTGTAACTCGAATTTCTCTTGTGTCTATTATTTTCTCTTCCAACACCTTCACAATCCTATACTCGAGGGGAAATATTAAAAATTATCGTTCAGGAAAATTTGCGAAAAGATGAATATTTTATACTATTATTCCCATGTACACTTATGATTTCCCTCCTGTTCCTCACCATTATTATTCTCGTGGCGTTCATTCCCTCGTTGATATACGTGGTAATGGTCCGCAACACGGAGAGATATCGAAGGGAACCATGGCGGGCGGTGATGAAATCCTTCTTCTGGGGCGCCACCTTCGCAATTATTATTTCTCTTATAATAGAAATAGCCCTCACCTATTTTTACTCCCAATCCATCGATCTTTTAAGGGGATATGAGTTCATAGCGAGGCACAAGGATAGCATAGACGCGATAATTTTGGCAGGGATCATAGCGCCATTCGTGGAGGAGGGAGCGAAGGCATACGGAGTGATAACATCGAAAAGATACATTGACGAAGTTGAGGATGGTTTCATATACGGTTCCTCCTCGGGCTTCGGATTCGCCGCAACCGAGAATCTTCTCTACGAAATCTCAGCTCTTCTCTCCGGCGGGATAATCGCGTGGGCCATGGTTGCGTTCATAAGATCAATTGCGTCCGCTTTACTCCATGGAAGCGCAACCGCCATGACGGGCTTCGGCTATTCATACAAGCACATAGCTGGAAAAGGAAGCATGCTCCATGGATACGGAGTGGCGGTGGCCATGCACTCTTCTTTCAACATAATCGCTTCCATTCCGATAATTCTCGCGGGGGAAAACAACCCATTAATTTATCTGGTTCCACTGCTAATCGCCGTGGTCTACGGAATTTCGGCGTTCAAATACATCCGCGGGAAAATCAGATACTTCGATAAACGCTCTCGGCCGTGATCACACACGATAAGAAATCATCTAAGGTTCTAAGCATTGTGGAGATTTCATCCGCTTTGGAAACGCATATTATTCTTTTTCCCTCCCTTTCACATGTGATGTAGGAATAGTTATCCACATCTATGGCTCGAAGTATTCTGTCCGCCAGTTCCTCGCTTTCATACTCAAGAATGAGCTTTGAGCTTATCCCAGATAGATTTCCCTTCCCATTCTCCGCGAGTACATCCACTCTTCATCACCTTCCATCTCAAATTCTTTGAGCGATAGATCCAGCATGTCGGCGTAGAACAAAATATACGCTTCCCTCGTTCTTATCCTCTGGGGCACGTTGTCCACGATGGGTGAATGATGCGCTATTATCGCATGCAGAAGTTTATCGCGCATATCCGAGGGAAAATCGATTATTTCCCTTATTTTCTCCTCAACCATGTTGTAGGAAATAACAGTATGGCCGAGGAGTTTGGCCCGGGGCTTCATCTTAATTGCGGTATCAACTTCGTAAGAATCTATTCTGCCAACATCGTGCAGAAGCGCGGCGGTCACCAAGAAATCTCTGTCCAAAGAATAAATATTCGCAAGGGCTTCGCATGCCATCGTTACATTGAGGGTGTGCTCCGCTAATCCCCCCAAATACCCGTAAGGCCCGGAAATCGCAGCGGGGGAAGTTTTGAATTCTTCCACGAATCTTCCTGAGGAGAAAAAGAGATCCAAAAGTTTTGCGAGATGCACCTCTTTCACAGATTCCACGTAGCCCATTATTTTCTTCATTATCTCTTCCAATTTATTACTGGATTCGATGAACCGAGAGCGGTCGAAATTCTCTATTTTCTTTAGGGAGTCGTACTCTCCGTCCACGGATATGTAAGGAGAGTCATCTTTCTCATAGGTGCCTTCCACTTCTATCACGTCTCCCTCGTTCAGCTCTTCGTACAATTTTTCCGTGTTTTCCACATCTCTGCCCCAGTACTTCACAATCACGCTCCCCGTTTTGTCTCCCGCTTCCAAAACGAAGAATTTTCCGAATTTTTTTCGGTAGTCGCGAATCCCATACTTTCTCCTGATTACAAGCTGAAGGTGCACGTACTCGTTATCTTTCAAATCTTTCACGTATTTCTCCCCTTCTTCCATGGGTGAGGATATGCACACATGGAATATTTCATTTTTGCTTCTCTTCTAATTCCATTTCCCTTATCTCCAGCTCGCCGCGGATTCCGTTCCATTTCTTGCGCATGTTTTTCACAATCACCCTCTTTTTGAAAAATGGGGCGTCGAGCACAAAGCTCTCATACTCGCCCCCCTCACCCGCTATATTTATTTTGTACTTTTTCTCCACTTCCTTCAATTTTTCCAATACTTCAAAATCGATTATTTTTCCAAGATACCACTCGTCCAAGCCGTACGCGTAAACTCCAATTATCATTATTTCGAGCCCGGCGGAGAGCATGTCTCTGAGGAGCATCTCCTGATTTTTACCCCAGAGTGGCGCATAAGAGAGAAGACCCAAGTCCGTGCAAACTTCTTCGATTTTCGTCTTTTGATAATTTGACGCAATTGCCCCGCTCACTACCGCGTCCACATCGTAATTCTCCAGTATTTTTTTCAGTTCTTCCATCTCGTCTCCTATACGATACACATCTCTCGGAATTTCCATTGCCTGAGCTTGATATTCGGTTCTCTCAATCTGGGGGATGTGGTACATGTACGACTCTTCGTTCTTCGGGTAAATGGTAACGAGGCGAGTTATCTCGAATCCCTGCTGCATGGCGAGATATATTGAATACGTGGAGTCTTTGCCTCCCGAAAACAGAGCGATTGCCTCCATAAGAGGATAAGGGAATGAGGTAATAAAATTTTTATATTGAACCCTCTTCATGTGGCTGAATAAGGTGATTCCCATGGGAAATGGACTTTATAACGCGAGAAAATTGCAAAACGATCGTAAGGAATTCAGGTGGAGCGACAGATACTATAAGAGAAGAGTGCTCCGTTTGAAAGAGAAGAGCGATCCCTTAGAAGGTAGCCCGCAGGCTAGAGGGATCGTTATCGAGAAGGTTGGTATAGAGGCAAAGCAGCCCAACTCCGCCATAAGAAAATGCGTCAAGGTTCAACTCATAAAGAATGGACGCGTGGTGACAGCTTTCGCCCCCGGAAACGGAGCAATAAATTTCATAGATGAGCACGACGAGGTTGTGATTGAGGGAATAGGAGGAAGATTGGGAAGGTCGAAGGGAGATATTCCGGGAGTTCGTTACAAGGTAATCAAAGTCAACGGCATTTCCCTTAACGAACTGGTCCGCGGAAGAAAGGAGAAACCGGTGAGGTGATCAAATGGCAGATTTTCAAATATTTGGAAAATACTCCACCGACGATGTGGTTGTTAAAGACCCCGGTCTAGTGAGGTACATCAATTTAGATGCACGCATGGTTCTCCACACCCATGGGAGACATGTGAAGAAGCATATGGGTAAAGCGAATGTGAACATAGTTGAGAGGCTGATAAACAACATGATGCGCACCGAGAAATACACGGGAAAGAAGATGAGCGCCTACAACGTGGTTAAAGAGGCTTTCGAAATCATTGAGAAGAGAACCAAGCAGAATCCCCTTCAGGTATTGGTTAATGCCATAATCAACTCTGCCCCTAGGGAAGAGGTAACGAGGTTGAAGATGGCCGGAATCGCTGTTCCGAAGGCTGTGGACGTGGCCCCTTCGAGAAGGGTTGATATAGCCCTCAGAAACATAGCGATTGGGGCCGTGAACAGCACGTTCCGCAATACAAAATCCGCAGCCGAATGCTTGGCTGATGAGATTATAAAAGCGTCTAAGAACGATGTATCCAGCTACGCAGTTTCCAAGAAGGAAGAAGTGGAGCGCGTGGCTGCATCTGCGAGATAAGGTGATTTAGATGGGAAGGAAAGAAGATAACATTAAAAAAGCCATGAAAATAATGAGCAACATAGAGTACATAAGAAACATAGGTATCGTAGCTCACATAGACCACGGGAAAACCACCCTGAGCGATAACCTGATCGCCGGCGCGGGAATGATGAGTGAAGAGCTGGCTGGAAAGCAACTGGTTCTTGATTTCGATGAGCAGGAACAGGCGAGAGGAATCACAATAAACACCGCTTCCGCAAGCATGGTTCACGAGTACGAGGGAAAGGAGTACTTGATCAATCTGCTGGACACTCCGGGTCACGTGGACTTCGGAGGCGATGTGACTCGAGCAATGAGGGCCGTGGACGGTGCTGTGGTCGTGGTTTGTGCCGTGGAAGGCATAATGCCCCAAACCGAGACGGTTTTGAGGCAGGCCCTCAGGGAGAGAGTAAGACCTGTTCTTTTCATCAATAAAGTTGATCGATTGATAAACGAGCTCAAGTTAGATGGGCAGCAGATGATGGCTCGCTTCGAGAAGATAATAAAAGAAGTAAACAAGCTCATAAGGAGATATGCAGAAGAAGAGTATCGCGATAAATGGATGGTTCGCGTTGAGGACGGAAGCGTGGCATTCGGAAGCGCATACCACAACTGGGCCATAAGCGTGCCATTCATGAAGAAATCGGGCATATCTTTCAAAGATGTTTTCGAGTATCTCCAGCAGGAGAAACAGAGAGAGTTGGCAAAGAAAGCGCCCTTGCATCAAGTGGTTTTGGACATGGTGGTTAAGCACCTGCCCAATCCGAAGGTGGCTCAGAAGTATAGAATTCCAAAAATATGGCACGGAGATTTAGATAGTCCGATAGGTAAATCCATGCTCTCCTGCGATCCTCATGGCCCTGTGGCAATGATGGTAACCAAGATAGTTATGGATCCCCACGCGGGGGAAGTGGCCGTTGGTCGCCTTTTCAGCGGCACACTTCGCAAAGGCCAAGAATTGTACATAGTGGGAATGGGCAACCGCAAGTACCGCATCCAGCAACTCTCCATGATGGTTGGTCCTGATAGAATTCCAGTGGATGAGTTGGACGCTGGAAATATCCCTGCGATAATCGGATTGAAAGATGCCATTGCAGGTTCCACCGTATCCTCCGAGCCGGATATTGAGCCATTCGAGCCCATGAAGCACTACAGCGAGCCTGTGGTTACAGTGGCAATCGAAGCGAAGCACACCAAAGACCTGCCGAGGTTGATAGAAGTGCTAAGAACCGTTTCCAAGGCGGACCCGAGCTTGAGGGTGGAAATCAATCAGGAAACAGGAGAGCACCTTTTGAGCGGTATGGGAGAATTGCATTTAGAGGTCACCGTTTACAGAATCGTCAACGAATACAAGGTAGAAGTAATCACATCTAAGCCCATCGTGGTTTACCGCGAGACCGTGGACCACAGAGCAGGGCCATTCGAAGGTAAGTCGCCTAACAAGCACAACAAGTTCTACATCGTAGTAGAACCCTTAGAAGAGGGAGTAATAGAAGCGATTCAAAGCGGTGACATTCCTGAGATGGACAGAATTAAGGATAAAAAAGCTGTGGCAAAAATACTTGAGGAAGCTGGAATGCCCAGAGATGAGGCAAAGAAGTTAGAAGCTGTTCGCGGCCCCAACGTTCTCTTGGATATGACATGGGGCGTTCAGTACCTCAACGAGACTATGGAATTGGTAAAGCAGGCGTTCTTCGAAGCCGTTGAAAAAGGTCCACTGGCCAACGAGAAGCTCTACGGAGTGAAGGTCAAATTGATGGATGCAAAGCTCCACGAAGACTCGATTCATCGCGGTCCCGCTCAAATCATACCTGCTGTCCGCAACGCAATTTACGGAGCGATGTGCCAGGCAACCCGTGTGCTTCTCGAACCAATTCAGAAGGTTTACGTGAACGTGCCCACAGAGTTAGTGGGTGCTGTAACGCGGGAGATACAGCAGAGGCGCGGAGTAATCGTGGATATGGAGCAGGAAGATTACCAGACGATAATACATGCTAAGGCACCCGTTGCGGAGATGTTCGGATTCGCTTCCGCTATAAGAAGTGCAACGGGCGGAAGAGTTCTCTGGAGCACTGAAAACGCAGGGTACGAGAGGGTTCCGAGAGAGTTACAACCCCAGATAGTAAGGCAGATACGAGAGAGAAAAGGCTTAAAGCCCGAGCCCTACGACGAGAATTATTACGCAGGGCTCTGATTTTTCTTTCTATTTTTAGGATTTTTTCTTTACTTTCGCCATCATCAAAATCAATCCATATTATTTTCGAACCTATGCACAGGAAAACATGATTTATCCCCTGTGCTCCGAGGATTGCGAGCAAAAGCATTTATATACCATGAGTATATGGGGAAAAGAAAACCGAATAGGAGGTATTAAAAATGGCAGAAAAACCACACATGAATATCGTGTTCATAGGACATGTGGACCACGGTAAATCGACCACAGTGGGCAGATTGCTCTACGAGCATGGCGAGATAGACCAGAGAATCATAGACAACTTCAGGAAGGAAGCAGAGGAGAAGGGAAAAGCCACATTCGAATTTGCCTGGGTTATGGACAAACTCAAGGAGGAGAGAGAGAGGGGAGTTACCATCGATGTGGCCCACAGAAAGTTCGTCACCGATAAATATTACTTCACAATAATAGACGCCCCAGGCCACAGGGACTTCGTTAAGAACATGATCACTGGTACATCCCAGGCAGACGCCGCAATATTGATAGTGGCTGCTCCAGAGGGTGTGATGGAGCAGACCAAGGAGCACCTCTTCCTGGCAAGAACCCTCGGCGTGCCCCAGATGATCGTAGCAATAAACAAAATGGACGCTACAAAGCCCCCGTACAGCGAGCAGAGATTCAAGGAAGTGAAAGCAGAGGTCGAGAAGCTCCTCGCAATGATCGGTTGGAAGGACGTCCCGATAATACCTATCAGCGGTTACAAGGGAGACAACATAATGAAGAAGAGTGAGAACATGCCCTGGTGGAACGGCCCAACTCTGCTGGAGGCTCTCAACAACCTCAAGCTCCCGCCGAAGCCCACAGACAAGCCACTCAGAATACCCGTGCAGGACGTTTACAGCATCACAGGTATAGGAACTGTGCCCGTGGGTCGCGTTGAAACAGGAGTAGTGAAGGTTGGAGATAAAGTTACATTTATGCCAGCCAATGTGAGTGGCGAAGTTAAGAGCATAGAAATGCATCATCAGCCTATGCAAAAGGCTGAGCCCGGCGATAACATAGGGTTCAACGTGAGAGGCGTTGGTAAGAAGGATATAAGAAGAGGAGATGTTGCGGGCCATACCGACAATCCGCCAACCGTGGCCAAGACATTCACAGCGCAGATTGTCGTGTTGAACCATCCGAGCGTCATTGCACCTGGATACACCCCCGTGTTCCATGCGCACACGGCTCAGATAGCCTGCACATTCGAAGAAATCATAAAGACTCTCGACCCGAGAACCGGTGCAACCAAGCAGGAGCATCCCGATTTCATCAAAACCGGCGATATCGCCATAGTGAAGATCAGGCCCACAAGGCCCATGGTGATAGAGCCCGTGAAGGAGATTCCGCAGTTAGGTCGCTTCGCAATACGCGATATGGGCCAGACCGTGGCCGCGGGCCAGTGCATTGAGGTCGAGAAGAAACAATTCTAAACCCCCTTTTTTATTTTGGTGATAAATATGGCTGTTTACAGAGCGAGGATAAAACTAAGCGGCACCGACCATAAGAAAGTAGACGAAGTTTGCGGCCAGATTAAGACTATCGCCGATAGAACCGGCGTGGAGATGCATGGTCCAATTCCACTACCAACTAAAAGGCTCGTAGTGCCAATACGCAAGGCTCCGGACGGTGAGGGAAGCGAGACATGGGAGCGCTGGGAGATGAGAATTCACAAGAGGCTCATAGATATAGACGCCGACGAACGCGCTCTGAGGCAGCTCATGAGAATACAGATTCCGGACGGAATCCATATAGAAATAGAGCTGAAATCGTAAAGTTGAAAATTTTTTATACTTTCCCAATATCTTCCAAGTATGGATCAAGAGCTCATCAACGATATTTTGGATTTTCAGAAAAACGAAATCACCGAGCATTTTGTGTACAAAAAATTGGCTGAAAAAGACAAGAAGAACGGAGAGGTTCTGAATAGAATTGCAGGAGACGAGTATAAACATTACCTCTTCTGGAAGAACCTGAGCGGAAAAGATGTAAATCCCGATGAGAGAAAAATAAGAAAATACCTGTTTATCTCGAAAATTTTCGGAATAACCTTCGCAATAAAGATGATGGAAAATGGTGAATGGGCAGCTCAAGAGGCATACTCCAAGTTCAAAGGGAAAATAGAGGGAATAGAATCAATAATCGACGATGAGATAAAGCACGAAAAAGCACTCATAGAAATGATAAAAGAAGAGAAAATAGAGTACGTTGGCTCAATGGTTTTAGGTTTGAATGATGCTTTGGTTGAACTCACAGGCGCCCTCGCGGGATTGTCATTTGCGCTTCAAAACACGAGGCTAATAGGGGTAGTTGGGTTAATAACGGGTCTGGCGGCTGCAATGTCCATGGCTTCTTCTGAGTATCTTTCGAAGAAATCGGAAAAATTTGACAGGCCGGGAAAGGCCGCCGGTTACACGGGACTCGCGTATCTCCTCACGGTAATACTCCTGATTCTCCCGTATTTCATATTAAATACCTATTATTTCGCCCTCGCTGGAACGCTAATATTCGGCCTGTTCGCCATTCTGCTCTTCACATTTTTCGTCTCCGTTGTGAAGGAAATGTCGTTCAAAAGACTATTTTTAGAGATGGCGCTTTTGAGCTTTGGGATAGCTGGCATTTCATTCATGATTGGTGTAATTATAAGAACATTCTTCGGGGTGGATATATAACTTATTTTTTCACCCCGAAATAGTACTCTCTTCCGTCTTCTACCTTTATTTTCCCGCTCTTAGTTTGGGTAAACACTGACATTATCTTCACGTAGACCCTATCCTCGGGGGCAACCCAGACATAGCCACTGTGGTAGCAGTAAACCTTGTTCTTGCTGAAATAGAAATACACATTAATCAGCGGCTTGGTTATGTCATCTATCGGATATATATTTCCCCTAAACAGATGCGTGTGTTTCGAAAGGATTTTGTGTATATCTTCTGTGTGGAACTTATTTTTCAACTTCTCTATTTCTTCGTGCTCCACGTCCTCACTTTCAGGCATCCATAATCACCCCAGCGGGCGCGGCGGGATTCGAACCCGCGACTTGCAGCTTAGGAGGCTGCCGCCATATCCTGGCTAGGCCACGCGCCCCATTGGAAGGGAAAGTGGGAAACATTTATAAAGAATTCGATTGGAAACCCTTAAATACGATATATGTAATATCGATACATACATAACGGTGTTATGTATGGAAAGAGTGAAGGAGAAAATAAATCGGGAGATGCGCTCCGGCATTTACACCCTGATCATTCTGAAAGTAATAGAGGATCTGGGCGAGACGTACGGCTATGAGATTCAAAAATACGTTCACGAGAAAACGGGAATCGAGCTGAAAGACGCGACAATTTACCCTGTGTTGAGATATTTAGTTAAGAAAAAAATTCTGAAAGCGTACTGGACCGAGCCCAGCGCTGGAATGCCCCGAAAGTACTATTCTCTCACCGATGAAGGTAAAAAACTGCTTGAAAAATTGATTGATGACTACAAAAAATTGATAAGCGATGTGGACAAAATAATAGGAGGTGCATGAAATGGTGGATTTGTTAATTCTGTTAATAAACATAATATATCTCCTGACAGGAATTTTGGAGTACTTCATCGCTCCGAAAATTGGCCCCAACCCATACTTGGGATTCAAGATAGGATATACGTTTGCAGACAGAGAAGTGTGGAATAAAGCGAACAGACTCATGGGCAAGTTCATTATTATTCATTCACTCATCCTCTTTCCCACGGCCCTAATTCCCAACTTTTTGCTCTATTACCTAATCCTATTCATGGTTCCCCTTATAGCGTTCATCCCCTTCGGGATAAGGTACGCCGCCATACAATTAGAAATGAAGGGGGCAAAATCTGAAAATGTATCCCAGATAAAAATGGAGGGAATAACCGTCGGAAAGTTTTGGTCTCTTTCCCCCTTCTTATTATACCTTTTGTTAATTGCATTAGAATTCATCACCTACCCATCTTTACCAGATGTGATAGCAGTGCACTTCGATGCCGCGGGCAATCCCAATGGGTGGAGCTCAAAAGGTTCTTTTCTCATATCATATTCTCTCTTCGCCCTCTTCGCTCCCGCTTTCTCGTATCTGTTCATCTACCTTGGAAAGAAATACCCCATGTACATTCACCCCGGCAAAATGCGCTTTCCCCGAGATGCTTTTCTCAAGATGACCATTCTCTCGATGGATATAATGACCATCATCCTCATCTCCGTTTATTATTCCATATACATCTACGCCGTGGAGAAAATCGTGGTGCCGTGGACTTGGTTCTTAATAGTTACCATCATTTTAATTCTAGTTCCAATTGGATACTTGGTGTATAAATGGAGGCGATAAAAAATGTATATGGAAGCTGTAAGTCTGACTAAAAAATACGGAAACTTCTACGCACTCAGGGATTTGAACGTGAAATTTGAAGGGGCAAAGTGCATAGGGTACCTCGGCCCCAACGGCGCCGGAAAGACCACGACGCTGAAGCTTTTCACGAATCTCTTGAATCCAACAAGCGGGGAAGCGATAATAAACGGATACAACGTGAAAAAAGAATTAAAGAAAGCTTTGAAAGATGTGGGTACCCTCATAGAAACCCCGGGATTCTACTCATACTTGACTCCCGTTGAACTCCTGAACATGCTCTGCGAAATCAGGATGGCAAATAAATGCGACGTGAAGAACGCCCTCGAAGAAGTGGGCATGTACGAATGGAAGGACAAAAAAGTTGGAAAGTTCTCAAAGGGGATGAAGCAGAGAATCGCCATAGCTGCAGCCTTAGTAACCAACCCTGAAATTCTGATTCTCGACGAGCCAACCACGGGCATGGACCCGCGGGGAATGGCGGAGATAAGGCAGGTGATAAAAAACTTGAAAAAGGAGAAGAGGATGATTCTGATGTCATCCCATCTTCTACCGGAAGTTACGGAGGTGTGCGATGAAGTGGCTATGATTAACCGCGGGAAACTTCTTCTCTACGAAAGCATCGACAAGCTCAGCGAGAAATTCAGAGGGAACTCCGTGGTGGTAACTTCAATGAACGAAATAGACGAGCAGAAAATAATGAATCTCGAAGGCGTGAAATCCGTTGAAAAGCTTTCGGATACGAAGATAAAAATAGATTTTGAAGACGGCGCGGAGATGCAGTACAGAATTCTCTCGGAACTGATCACCATGGGAATAAAGGTGGTGGATTACCGCGCATCTGGAATGGCTCTGGAAAAAGCGTACCTGCAGATGATTGGAGGTGAAACCAATGAGTGACCTGAAGCAGATGTGGATTATGACAAAATACCAGTTCAAAAATTATATGAGAGCGAAGAGGCTCTACATACTCCTCCTAATCACGAGCTTAGTAATCGCATTAATTGTGAGCGTTAATGTTTATTTCGGAAATCCATCTGAGGAGGATATTAAGAGCACTGCATCGAGCTTTGCGAATTTCTCTGAGATTCTAGTGGTACTCACAGCACTTTTCTTCGGAGGAGATGCTATCGCGGGGGAGTATCAGAACAAAACCGGCTATTTCCTTTTGCCGAATCCAATTAGGAGGTACGTGATATACTGGGGAAAATATTTGGCTTCCCTGCTGGCAAGTCTTATTGTCCTCCTATTCTATCTCATTTCAGGCATGCTCTACACCTTCTACTTCCACGGCACAATTCCCTCAGAATATCTTTACTCCATGCTTTATTCCTTCGTGTTCCTCGTGAGTCTGCTGGCATTCACGTATTTATTCTCCACCTTCTTCAAGAACGGTGCGGTTGCCCTCACCATCGTGGCAATTCTCTATTTCTTCGTGTTCAACATAATTGACGGAGTATCGCAGATTGCCAGCGTGGAGCCGTGGTTCTCAATAACCTACGCCTCAGGAATAATAACGTTAGTGTTTCAAGGGAGTTACATGGGAGATTATCCCCATTCTCAAGTGATACACGCAGGGAAAGGATTAACGATAACAGCATACAATCCATACCTGTGGGAAGGCGTGGCCATAATGCTCGGGTACTTTGTAATATCGGCTATAATAGGCACTTTGATCTTCCAGAGGAAAGAGATGAAGTAAATCGTTGGAAAAAATTAAATACAATAAACATCTTAATTATTTTTGTGGGAAACAGCGAGGATAAAATGGTCCGCGTTCCAAAGGACATGTACGATGCAATAGGTGACATTATAAAGAAATATCCGCAGTATGGATGGAAAGGGCCATCCGAATTCGTCAGGGATGCCATAAGGAGATACGTGGAAGAATTGAAAAGGAGGGAAATCCTATTAGAAAAAGCCGTTAAAATCATGCCAAATCGCGTTAAAGCGATTCTTTCAAAATTCATGGGCCCCGCCGAGGCCGAAGAGGCGTACGAGAAAATAATTGGCATTCAGGAGAAAGAACCAGAGGAATACATAAGGAAGGTGGTGAATATACTGAGCGACTACGTGGGAGAAAAATTAGCGGAGCTAATAGCAAGAAGAATTGTGGAGGAGAGGGAAAATGAGGGTGAGCACAGGTATTAAAAATCTGGACGGGCTAATCGAAGGGGGCTTCATTGAGAAGAGCTTCAATTTAGTTTACGGTGGCGGGGGCACTGGCAAAACCCTCTTCACGATAAACTATCTTATAAACGGAGCTGAGGAGGGAAAGAATGTCCTTTACATATCACTGGAAGAAACATGGGAAGACATAACCAGAAAATTGCCTCAGGGATTGGCGGAGCGGCTCGAGAAAGTTAAAGATAAGTTCAATTATCTGGACTTCGGAAGCTTGAGACCCATTCTCGGTAAGGAAATACTCAAAGGTGACGTTCTTACCGAAGCGATTACTAGCAGCATAGTGGTGCATAACATAGAACTTGTGGGATTGGATGGAATAGCACCGCTGTCCATGTACTACGATGATGAGAAGAGAGTGAGAAGTGCAATATTCGACCTCTCGCAGAATTTAAAAAGTTACGGCGTGACAACGGTATTCACCAGCGAAGAGGTAAACGGGATGAGCAGGTACGGCTCCGAAGAGTATGTGGCGGATTCAGTAATCAAGCTCACCTTCGACGGAAAAAGGAGAAGGTTGCAGATTTTCAAAACTCGGGGATCAAGTTTCATAGGTGGAACACATGGCCTCGAAATAAGGAAAGATGGTCTAGAAGTATATCCTCGCGTTCTATTCTCCGAGAAAAAGAACTCGGGCAAAAACGACATTTTGGGAATTCAAAAACTGGACAACATGCTAGGTGAGACATATACCGGCGATGTGACACTAATCACCGGACCCCCCGGCTCGGGAAAACACCTATTCGGATTGAAATTTCTGAAAAGCGGCTGCGCTCAGGGTAAAAAAGGAGTGTATGTGTCCTTCGAGTCCGAGGATAAAAAAATAGTGGAAGGACTCAAAGAAATCAAGGATGCTTCCAAATTGTGCAAGATTGTTTACATCGATGCTCTTAACACCGATATCTTCAAAATTCTGTGGAAATTGAGAGCTCTCACCCAAAGCGCAAACAGGCTGGTTATTCACAAAATGAACATTTTGGCGGATAATGAGGAATACAGGGAATTTGTTCATTCTTTAATCAAATACGTGCACAACATGGGGATAAGCACTATGATCACATATACCACAAGCGATATTATGGCCACAAACGTCCTTGGCGATGAGCATGTGGTAAACTTAGCAGATAATATAATAAAGTTGTTCTTCGCTGAAATTAACGGGGAGCTAAAGAAAGTGTTGGCTATAATAAAGAGTCACTCGCCCACCCACGAAACTGGCCTGATAGAATACAGGTTAGGAAAGAGGGGAATAGTCATCGTTGGAAAAGTAGAAGAGATGGAGGGCATAATGAGCGGCACACCAACTAAGCAGCTGGAAATAAAGAGACGCGTTGAGAAGTTCTTCAAGTAAAACTTTAATATATCCCTCCCTTTTTGGGTGCTATGTTCAGAACTCACACCACCATGGAAGCTTCTAACTTAGACGGAGAGGAAGTCAAAGTTTGCGGCTGGATCCACGATATCCGAGTTTTGGGAAGAATCTCCTTCATTATTCTCCGGGACCGCTATGGCTTTGCGCAGCTCACATTGATTAAGAGCATAATAGGCAAGGAGAATTTTAAGAAATACACTAAGCTAACGAGGGAAAGTGTTATTTGCGCTCGTGGAAAAGTGCAGAAAACGGAGCAGGCAAAGTTGGGTTTTGAAATTCTCCCAGAGGAAATAGAAGTGCTGAATGAATCGGAATCCCCGCTTCCGTTGGGCGTCGCCGATAAGGTTTCTGCGGACATGGAGACGAGAATAGAGAACAGATTTTTAGATCTTAGAAAACCGGAAGTTCTCTCGGTGTTCATCGCCAGGAGCAATATCCTTAGAGGAATAAGAGAAATCCTGACCGAAGAGAATTTCATAGAGGTTCACACTCCAAAAATAGTGGCCACCGCCACTGAGGGTGGTACCGAATTATTTCCGGTGAAGTACTTTGAGAAGGATGCTTTTTTGAATCAGAGCCCCCAGCTTTACAAGCAAATTCTAATGGGCTCTGGATTCGACAGGGTATTCGAAATAGCCCCTGCCTTCAGGGCCGAGGAGCACAACACAACGAGGCATCTCAATGAATTTATATCAATTGACGCAGAAATGAGCTTTGCAGACGATGAAGATGCCATGCGCGTTTTGGAAAAAGGGATACAAAATGCAATAAAGTACGCAGTGGAAGACGAATCCTTCGAAATGCTGAATCAGAATTTGGAGATTCCAAAGATTCCATTCAAGAGGCTCACATACGATGAAGCCCTCGACATAATAAATTCCCGCGGGTTTGACATGGAATGGGGCGAGGATTTCTCCACGGAGGCGCTTAAAATTTTGGGCGAGGAGATGGATGATTTTTACTTCATAACCAAATGGCCCCTCGAAATTAAGCCGTTCTACGTTCTTCCACACGAGAAGAAATACTCAAAGGCATTCGACCTCATGTACCGAGACAAAGAACTGAGCTCGGGAGCGCAGAGAAACCATGTTTACGATTCCTTGATTGAAGTGATGAAGAGCAAAGGACTAAATCCAGAAAGCTTTGAATTCTACCTACGGGCTTTCAGATATGGCATGCCCCCCCACGCAGGCTGGGGCCTCGGGCTGGAGCGTTTGGTGATGATCATAACTGGCGTGAAAAATATAAGAGAATGCGTGCTCTTCCCGAGGGACAGGACAAGGCTGATTCCGTAAAAATAGAAAAAAATTTATTTTTTCTTTTTCGCAACGAGCAACACGATTAACACTATAACTATCACCACCACTGCAATGCCCACGAGGCACATCATGCCCCCGATGTTCACATCGAGCACATTATTCTCGCCAGAGCCACCTTTTGCATCGTTTGTTATCTCACTCGATGTGGTGATTTCTTTCTCGAATGTACCGTCTCCATTGGCATCGATGCTCAATTTTACCGCGTCCGCGGCATTAGAGGCAACTTTCTGCCAGTCAACAACGTACTGATCTATTTCGCCTTTCGCGATGGAAATCCCCTTCGCGTTAACTACCAACTCGGATAGGGACGCCCTCGTGGCAGAGCCAATTTTCTTTATCTGTAAATCGTAACTTCCGTCATGCATCCCAATAACCTGATACTTAAATGAAATCCCCGCACCCGTGGGAATTCTGTAAGTAATGGGATTTGCAACGTTTATCTCGATTACTCCGCTGATCTCTTTATATTCTTTCATATCCCTGTCGTAGCCGTATTTTCTTCCCTGCGAGTCTATGATTAAAAGCGAGTCGTATGTCTCACCCTGCTGAGTGGATTTATCTTTGAGAGTTATTTCCACATAGGTGCCAACATCGGGGGCATCCGCAACTCGAAGGTTGTGGCCGTAATAATCGCTCCAAGCTATTTTTCCCCCTCCAATTGCAATGTGCCATATGTCTCCTGCGTAGTTGTTAATTTTGTAAAGCTTATGTGAGAGAACATTGTATATGTACCCATTGTAGTCATAGCTAAAGGCCACAAGATAATTATCGAAGGATAGAGAATCGAAGAAATCATAACTTGTGTCAAAAGAGGCAATTCTTTTGTACTCTCCACTCATTATGTTAATTGCATCTATGAATATACTTTTGCCAAAGTTCCATCTTCCAGCAGTGATTACCCAATCCCCATATATTGCCATTATATTACCATTAGAAACGGCTTTCCAGAACGTCCCATTGGCGAACGAGTAAATGTATTGTCCTGAAGCGAGGTATTTGTCAGAAATCACAGGAATGCTGAGTTCACCTGAACTTGGGAAATCTACTTTTTTAATGTTTCCAGGGGGATTATCGAGGGTTGTGTACCCTATCCATTCATCCTGATTCCCTCCATCTTTGTCGTTTTTGTAATATTCAAACGCCAGTTTATTTCCCCACACCGAAGGATTCTTGTAGACATTCAAATTATCTCCGGATAGAATATCTCCAGAACTGCTAATTATACTCCCGTTCTGCTCCCATATTACTCTATATCCTCCGTTTGTCAAAGATATTTTAGGGCTCATATCTAGCTCCTCCGTTTTACCGTAGTGCTTCACGCTTCCATCAGGATATGAATAGGTGAAGACATCATAATCCCAACTTGTTTCACTCATCTTAATACTTTCATCCCATGCCACCATGTAATCATTCGTTGATTTTCCAGCCATGGATAGATCCACTATAGTGTTATTTGTAGAATACGCAACATGTGCATCTAAATCGACGGAAATAGTGCCCGCATATCTTGTCGCATGGTATTCTTTCACCTGTTCCTCATGCTGCATCGCAATTCCTTGCAGAGAAAGCACAATCAGCAAAACTACCGATAAAAACAAAATAATTTTTTTCGTCACATCTATCAACTCCTATGCTTTTATAAGCATACTGAACCCATGTATTTTTTCATATTTAAAAGTTGCATTTGAACAAAAAATATAAAAATAAAAAATACAACATTTATTTTAACATCAAATCTTCGTAAGCTGCTAGTGCGGCCATAGCCCCCTGGCCCGCGGCAATTATGATTTGCCCTGCAATTCCCGTCACATCCCCCGCGGCGTAAACCATTGGAACGTTGGTCCGCATCTTAGAAGACACCTTGATATATCCCCGATTATCCGTCTCCACGCCTATTTTCTTCGCCAGCTCACTTATTGGAATGAGGCCAACGTAGATGAACACCCCATCAACTTTCTCCTCTTTTATTTCTCCGCTCGTTCTATCTTTGTACACCACCTTCTCCACTTTATTCTCGCCGGCGATTTCCGTGACCATGGCATTGGTAATGTACCTTATCCCTTTCTCGTTGATTATGTCCTGATACGCCTTCTCGCACATGTAAGTGGGCATGTACTCTAAAACCACGGGCTCCACACCTATATCTTTCAGATATATCGCCGCAATTGCTCCGGAGTTGCCACCACCTATCACTGCAACTCTTTTTCCTCGATAGAAATAGCCGTCGCATGTGACACAATAAGAAACACCTCTGCCGAACAATTCCTTCTCACCCGGCACTCCAATAGTCTTGTGCGTGGTTCCAGTGGCAAAGATTATTGCTTTCGCGGTGTATTCTCCCTTCTCCGCTTTAAGAACGAATTTTCCGTTTTCCATGATTATATCTCGCACTTCATTTCTCTCGGAAATCTCTACGTACTTCATCGCATGCTCCTTGAAAAGCTTCGCGAGCTTCTCCCCCTCTATTCCCTCGAATCCAAGGTAATTCTCCACGAAGGGCGCTTCTTCCGCGAGACCTCCAGCATTGCCCTTGTCGATTATTATGGCGCTCATTCCCGCGCGTATTGCGTATATTCCCGCACTTAACCCCGCGGGGCCCGCACCGATTATGGCTACGTCCACTTCCTTGTTCTCCTTCGATGCTGAAGGAAGAACAAAACCGATGCTCATGAAATCACCTCACTTCATCTTCTTCCAGGCTTCCACCACGTACTTTATGTACTGCTCATCGGGATATGCCCCTATGAACTGCACATCCTCGTTTATCAATATGTGTGGCACGCTCATCACATTCCACTTGTTTGCCCACTCCGGAAACTCCATTGCTTCCACCATCTCGCCGGTTATATTCTCGTTGAGTATGGCAAAGCGGTGCGCTGTCCTCACGGCCCTAGGGCAATAGGGACAAGTTGGAGTTACGAACACCTGAATCCTGACGGGCTTATCAATCATCTGAAGCTGCATCTTCACCTCGTCGCTCACTTCAGCATCCCTTCTCGAGACATCGATTATATCTTCGATCATGGAAGAGAACTCGTAGCCGGAGGGAAGACCAACGTACCTTATCCTTCCTCCGTATTTGTCACCGTCTGTTATCACCACGGTGGGAGCGTGCTCCACGCCATACTTCTTCGCTTCCTCGCCGTTCACCGGGTACTCGTGAAATTCTATTGCGTCGTGTAGCTCCGCGACCTCTTGACCAAGCGCGGTGGCCACATTGCAGTACTGGCAGTTGTCGCCAGTGAACACGAGAATCTTCACGTTCTCCTTGAGGTACTTGTCAAATTCTCCCTTCAAATATTCCTTATCTTTATCGCCTATGTATCCCATTTAAATCACCTTTCGTTGGGATAATTGTCTCGTATTAAAACCTTTGTGGCACACTTGTGAGTAATTAAATTCCCAAAAGCCCACGCCAGCCCATGCCCATGAGATAGAGCGCGAGGAGGAATAGGAGAAATCCTGAACCGCTGAGTATTATCCCCTCATAGAAGCTCCTGTCGAAAACAGCTTTTTCCTCGAGGGTCTTTTTCTCACGCGGTAAATTTTTCCACAGGCTTTCGATTACCGTGCCCAAATCGTACATGGCGGATACTCCTGCGAGCATTAGAATTATGCCTAAAAGCAGAATAATGAAAGGAGTTAAAACACCCAAAATGAGCATGACGACAACGAAGATTATGAAATTCCTCATGCTCTTTTTCTTCCTCTCCCTCATAAGATTTTCTACGTCGTCATCTCCCATACCTCGAAAATCGGGCCATAGTATTTAAAAAATTGCAATGCAAAGATGGAAAAATTTATAACATACCATGAAATACCAAGCGCAGGGATGGCCATGAGAGTGAAAATTGATGTGAAAGACCTCAAGGAGATTACGAATCTTCTGCTGACTTTGGTGAGCGAAGCAAAATTCGAGCTCAACTCCGAGAAGATGGAAGTTAAGGCTGTGGATGCGGCTCATATTGCAATGATAGTGCTTGAAGTTTCCAAGGATGGCTTCATCGAGTTCGAAGCGGAAGATGAAGAGCTCGGAGTTGATTTGGATAAAGTGAAGGACATACTCAAGCTTACCTCCTCCAACGACGTTGTGGAAATCACTAAAGAGGGAAACAAGCTAACGTTTTTGATAGGAAATTTATCGAGAAGCATGCCACTCATAGACGCAAGCGCATTATCAGTTCCAAAAGTTCCCAACATAGGATTGCCGGCCAAGGTTGTAATTTCCAAGAGCGATTTCGTAAATGGGATAAAGGCAGCTGAATCGATATCGGATAGCATAACCCTTCAGGTCACCCCCACAGAATTCGAGATGTTCGCCAGCGGGGACGAAGATTCATCGAGATTAAATCTCCAGAAAGACATGGTGAAAGAAATAGACTGCGACGAGCCCGTGAAGAGCACCTATCCAGTGGATTATCTTCTCAAGCTTGCGAAGGCCATGGATTCAACGGAGTACATCACAATACACCTTGGCAAAGATTACCCTGTGAAAATAGTGTTCGACATAGTGAAGGGAAAAGGAAAGGTAACTTATCTCCTAGCACCCAGAATAGAAGGAGAGTAATCAAACCTTCCCCAACTTCTTTTTGAAAAGGTAAATCAGATTTTTCAGCCCGTCTTCCCATGTGTTCAATTTCACCTCTCCTTTTCTTTCGCGATACTCAATTGGAATTTCTGCGCACTTGAATTTTCTCCATGCCTCCACCTTGATTTCCTCGCTGAAGGGCATCCCATCGGATTTCACATCCAAATCATTGAGTATGGTGCGTTTGAATATCCACATTCCACTCTGAGAATCTTTTATCTTTACTCCAAAAAGCAAGCGGGTTACAAAGGTAAGAATCATGTTCCCTACTTTGTGAGTTATCCCCATTGCCCCTTCCTTCATCTTTGAAAATCTCTCGCAGGATATGAAATCGTAATCATTCTCTAGCAAATAATCCACCAGTTCGGGTATTTTTTCCGCGGGATAGGTGTCATCTCCGTCCAATGTGACAATGATATCGCCTGTGGCGTGCTGAAATCCCGTTTTATACGCTCTTCCGTACCCTTTCCTCTTTTCAACTATGACCTTCGCGCCTTTCTCCTCCGCAATTTCTCGAGTTCTGTCCTTGGAATCCCCGTCAACCACTATTATTTCCCAATTGTACTTATCGGTGCGTGGAATCTTATCAAGTACGTGTCCTATGGAATCTTCCTCGTTTAAAGTCGGAATCACAATGCTAACTTTCATAGTCTCTCACCGTAGAGCTTACAAGCCATGTAACCCATGAACGCGAATCCGAGGCGTATGGTACCCCAGAATGACATCTGGGATGGGTTAAACATGTTTTGGGGCTTGTACTTCCCCCATAGTTTTCCGTGTTTTAAAGTTAACTGTTTCCTCCCGTACCCGTTCCAGAACGCTTGCTTTGCAAAAGAGAAGAAAGAGTCGCGGGTGCGGTGATAAACAATTGCATCGGGATTGTACTCAATACAGGCCCCGTGCGATACGGCCCTTATGTTCAAATCAATGTCCTCGGCAGTCATGAACCATGTGTCGAACCCGCCAATCTCCTCAAAAAGTGATTTGCGATAAGCTAAATTGCAACTGGGAAATGTAACGTCGAAGCCCTTGTAAAACAATTCCACGCGCTCCAATTTTTCCCAGGGTCCGTAGCCTATGTAAAGAGTTCTACCGGCAACCACATCGGCGCCTTTCTCAAAAGATTTCCTTATAGCCTTCAGCCAGAATGGATTGACAAGGTCATCTCCGTCGGTGAAAGCAACATAATCAGCGGTCGCCTTGCTAACGCCGTAATTTCTTCCCGCGCCTCTGGATCCTCCCTTCACGTAGAGATGAATGAACTCGTATCTATCCTGATACTCCTTAACAATATCCCGCGTCCTATCTGTGCTGTGAGCATCCACTATTATAATCTCGAAGGGCTGCTCCTGTATGACGAGAGAATCTAAGAGATACGAGATGTACTTCTCCTCGTTTCTAACCGTTATCACAACGCTTATTTTCACGTTGGAAAATGTAATTCATACATAATATTTTTTTCTCTTTCATCTGTAGAAAAATAGAAATACCATTTGAACATTAGCATTATAGATGGCAGATAGCGGACGGGATAGATGTAAAACAGGCATTGCGGGCCTGGATAGCATACTCAACGGCGGCATTCCCCGGGGGAATACCATTCTGATCACCGGTTCATGCGGTACCGGCAAAACTACATTAAGTCTCGAATTTTTGGTTCACGGAGCCCTCATGGGCGAGAGGTCCATGTACATCTCCGTCACGGAAGCTCCGGAAAAATTAGTGGATAACATGATTACCTACGATTTCTTCGATAAAAAATTGATAAACGAGAAAAAGTTGATACTTGTGGATTTGCAAGAAATATACGTGAAATTAGGCTTGGAGAAACTGGAATTCACGCTGGAAGATGTGAATATATTGGTGAGTCAAATTGTGAAAATCGTTAAAGAGTTAGGAATAAAAAGGCTGGTGATAGATTCAATAACTTCAATTTGCTATCGTCTGACTTCTAAAGAAGAAATAAGGGAATTCATTCTACATCTTGGAAAAGAGCTATCCGATTTGGGATGCACCACAATCCTCATCTCCGAGCTTTTGCACTCTTCCGAAGGCTATTCTCAATACGGGGTGGAAGAGGCAATAGCTGATGGGATCATATTCATGGGGAACTTGGAGCGCAGGGGGGATCTGCTGAGAACGATACAAGTGATAAAAATGAGAGGAACCACGCATTCCAGAGCAAAGTATGTTCTTGATTTAACACCCATAGGAGTTCTATTGGCTCCTTTGCTCAAGGGCGGTAGCTCGGAGGTGACATGAGATGGGAGTTACAGCCAATGTTGTTGGAAAATTGGAGGAATTACCCTCCGCTTCATCCATAGCAATAAAAACGGGGGTGAATTCGTACTTCGACGTTCTTAGAGCAATAGTGGATGTTTTTCCAGCGAGGCACGATTTATACGTGTTCTACGTATCTTCCACAATTCCTTCGAAAAATATAGAGAACCTATTCAATCTTCTGGGAATCGAATCCAATCGTGTGTTTTTCGTGGACACAATATCCCACCTCATGAAGGAAAGCACCGAATTTTCCGATAGATTCCTCTACATCGAGAGTCCCACGATGCTAGAGTACATAATGCTAAAAATAGAGTACCTCGTGAGAAAATATACGGACAAAAAGGCAGTAGTCATTCTCGATTCCGTGAACTCCATGTCCATATACAATGGTTCAAAAATCATGTCCGAATTTCTCCACATTCTCGTGACCTCCCTTAGAAGCTGGGACGCTTACATGATCATCCTCTCGATGAAAGAACAGAACACAAGCGAAATAGATGCGATGCTGAACATGGTATGCGACGACATATACGATGTGGAGGAGGTGGAGTAAATGGCGTTCAAAACCGTATCAATTGGATTACCCCTATTAGATAAGGCGCTAATGGACGGAGTTCCCGAGGGTTACACCATTCTTCTCTCAGGCTCGCCGGGCTCCGGCACCGAGCTTTTTGCAAAGCAATTCGCGGCAGCGGGTTCAAAAGAGGAGAACGTGATGTATATCACCACAACGGAGAGGGATGAGGATATCATAACGACCATGAAGAACTTTGGCTGGGAGCCGAATATTCAGATAGTGAACGTCGGAGCCGAATATTACCACAAGGTTCTCGAGAAGGAATTGATAATAAGCAAGTACAGGGAAGAAGGAATACCGGTAAACGAGATATTCGCTCCGGCACGCAAGAAAAAGGAGAAGGAAATAAACTTTCTAACCATGATCACCTACGAGATTTCGAAGCTCAAACCTCCGTTCAGGATAATCATCGACTCCCTCGATTTCTTCCTAAACAATTACGACGGCCCGAAGGTGATTTCCGCCCTGAGAACCATAAAAGCTCATGCGCAGTACTACGGCGGTGTCGTCCTCGTTACTATGATGAAAGATGTGTATGATACTCACACCCAGAGCGGCGTGGAGCAGCTGGCGGATATAATTTTAGAGATGGATATGCTTCGAACTCCCAAAGGATTCGTGAACCACATAATAATCAAGAAGGTCAGAAATCATCCAGAGAAAGCGGGAATATTCAAGTACCAGATTTACGAAAAAGGTTTGAAAATCGTGGGGTAAGATGGAGAGATACGGAGTTGCAAACCTTCCGCTGCATCCGGGTCATGCACCCAGATGGTTGTTCGATAGAATGGTTAAGCTCTCGGGAGAGATTGTGAAGGTAATCGCTTTAGAATTCGGACCTGACGAAGTATTGAGAAGATTCGCAGACCCTTTCTGGTTTCAGGCGTTCTCATGCGTAATCGGGTTTGACTGGCATTCCTCAGGAACGACAACGGTGACCCTCGGCTCACTCAAACAAAGCTTAGGGGAAGAACACGGAATCCTGCTGGCCGGAGGCAAGGGAAAAGCATCTAAAAAAACGCCGGAGGAAATTGAAAAAATCGGCGATGCTTTCAACCTTTCTTCTTCCAAGGTAGAGAGATTAAAGTACACGAGCAAAATCACGGCCAAGGTGGACAACACTGTTCTCCAAGATGGCTATAACCTCTATCATCATGTGATTATGGTCTCCGAGTCCGGAAATTGGGTGGTGATTCAGCAGGGGATGAATCCCCAGAAGAAATATGCTCGAAGGTACCACTGGATTTACGGAATAAATAGCTATGTGAATGAGCCCCATTCGGGAATAATAGGGGACAGAAAAGAGAAAAGGGTTCTGGACCTCACTTCCGAAAAAAGCCGCGATGCAAGGAAAATATCTGTAGATCTGGCGAAGGAAAATCCAAAGAAAATAAGAAATATGGTTGTGAACATCAAAGACAGGAAGCAGATGAGCTTAGATGATTTTTCCGGATACAAGGTGCTCCACATGCCATGGAACATAAACTGGAACGCGTTGTTCGAAGCTTATGAAATACAGCCGAGAGATTACGAAGAGCTCATCTCGATTAGGGGAATAGGGCCATCAACGGTGCGAGCTTTAGCTTACATCTCCGAGGTCATATACGGAACGGAGATATCGTGGAAAGACCCTGTAAAATATTCGTTTGCGCTCGGCGGGAAGGACGGCGTGCCCAAGCCCGTCGATCGTGAGGCTTACGACAAAAGCATAGAAATATTGCAGCTGAGCATAGAAGAGGCAAAATTGGGAAATAAGGAGAAAATCGAGATGCTGAAAAGATTGAGAAGGTACGTGCCCGACTAATCCCCAAGTACCTCTTCTAAATTAACTACCTTAGCATTCTTCTCTCGACCCAAAATATGCACCACGTGGCTTTTAGTCAGGCTTCTAAAGATTATAATCGTCGAAATGAATGTGAATATCAACCCGATGGCAACTACCTCTAATATATCAGAGATTGTAGGAGTTATAATTAGCCGATGCCCGAAAGCCGTGAGGAGATTCAAGTCATCGATGAAGAGTACCAAAAAATACCCTCCAATTATTCCCAACACAACAGGGACTACTACGTACAAAGATGCTTCTTTCATGTACATTGAGAATATCTGCCTGTTGCTGGCGCCTATTGCCCTGAGAATTCCCACGTTGGACATCTTCATGGATTTTATTGTGGTGGAGTAAATTCCGAAGAACAGGAGGATAAAGGTGACTGCAATGAGTGCAGCGATAACCAAAATGAAATTTCCCTCTGATATCTGGAATCCCTTGTAAATCACTCCCTTGCTCTCGGTGAACTTCAAATCCTTTGAATATTTGAGAACCAAATCCGTTGGAAGCTTTTCTACTATGCTCTTCTCCACATCTAAATTAAGAGTTTGATTCTCCACGGTTACATGGTGTACACCTTCGTCCAGATATGGGAGATAAATGTATATGCTTTTTCTCTCGTAGGGTTTGAGGAAGATCTGGGAAGAATAATAAATACTTCCGTCCAACTTAAGCGTTAAATTGTAATAACCTTCGACGTTGCTGTTCACCATATCCACCACCACTATGCCCCGCTCCCTTGTGGTTATTGTAGAATTAAGCAGGGATGCTTTCACTTCAACCTTCCTCACGCTCTCCACAAAGACCAATGCATTGATAGAAGCGTTGTTATTGTTCACATCCTCTGCCCAAACCGTTATATTCTGCCACCCACTCGGCAGCATGGGTTGTGTAATTTGAATATGAGAAGCATTCTCGGATAACACCACCGTGTCGTTGCAGGTCACCCACATCTTCTTTACGGCCACATTATCAAAGCCAGAGTATGTGAGGCTCGTGGTGAGATTGATTGCCCCGTAGGAAGGACCTTTTATAACAGGTGGAACTCTTTCTCCCTTGTTGTCGATTATTAGCGTAAACGTTTGATTGTTCTCGTTGCCGGAGGAATCTCGAATAAGCAAATTTATAGGATATATACCATCTTGAAGATACCAAACCCTCGTAGCGTTCTCAAATTCGGTATTTATTAAGAGCGTAGAGTTTGTGGAGTTGTAATAGTGACCCATGAAAAATGCGCTCATAAAAGAAACCCTAACATTATCCCAAGCAGTTATTTTTGTTGTGTTACCTCCCCACTCCGTGGCCTCTTTCACCAAAAGCTCCGGTTTAATATCATCTAAGATTAGCAGCTTCACCGTTTCATTTTTCACATTTCCATTCACATCTCGAGCGTAAATACTCACTGATGAATAACCACATGGAAGAAGGGAAGCGGGGAAAGTGAGATTATCTCCGGTGGAATTGTATATTAGCTTCCCATCGTAAAGAACCCACATATCGCGGATTCCAACGTTGTCGAATGCCCTCACACTTATATTCCCGGAAGCATTGTATCCCCCCGTGACCCATGGCAAAAATTCGGGGGGATTTTTCTCACCGGTGTTATTTATATTCAAAATAAACACTGACGAATTTGAATTCCCGTTTATATCCCAAGCTGTAACTTCCATAGTATAGTTCCCCGGCGGTTCGAAATAAATACCGTTATCATTGGAGAATTGGGTCTTAACCACAACCCGCTTAGAGCCGTTGAAATATTTTCCGAACACATGTACCGATACTTTCTGAACCTTCACATCGTCCGTGGCGCTGACAACCGTTGAATTCCCACCCCATATCTCCAAGGAGCTCACCGAGATACTAGGTGGAGTTGTGTCCGTGTAATTTTTCACAATTACCGTGGAAAAATAGCCGTAATTGAAGTTCAAATCAACCGCTTCTATTTCCAACTTATGCGTTCCATTTGCTAAATCTCCGCTTGTTAGATTCAAAATACTCCCTGTAGACTCTTTTATCAGATTCGGCCCTTCGTAACATGATATCTTCCAAAGTCCAACGTTGTCGAATGCTTTGAATTCCACATAACCAAAGGTTAAATTGTAGTAACTCGGGCCAACGATAACCGGAGGATTCCTCTCGTTGTTGTTATTTATGGTTATCGTGAAATTTGTCTCGTTCTTATTTCCAGATGTGTCATATGCAACCACATGAACCTCATAAGAACCCTGAGGAACGTATTCAACCTCACCGCCGATTCTGAACATAGTGCTTATGTAAACAGAATCACCCGTTGCGTTAAAATAATGCCCGTAAAAATAGGCAGATATGTTTGCAACTTCCACATTATCCGTAGCTCTCACCAAAGTTCTGTTTCCGCCCCATATAGTAATATTGCTCACAACTATCTCCGGTTTGATTATGTCTTCTCGGAGAATAACATGGCATGTGATGTTCAAATGTGCGCTCCTGTTCCAGTAATCCTGGAAAGATAGTTGTAACTCGAATCGAACGCTGTTGACTCCTATGGTCAAATTGTATGTATAATTATCCACGCTCGGATCAAAACTTTGGTTTGGAAAAACGATGAAATTATGAGAATTCACCTCGTATTCTATTTCCCGTATTGGCACAGGGTCCCGGAGCTCAAAGCTCAGGTTCTCCCCGTAAACCACCGACGAGCCATTAGTAACGGGAGAAATTATTAGTGGAGTGTAGTTTTGAACCACGTGAATCGTGAATTTTCCCTCGCCCATGTAATTACCCTTCAGAACTCTAACCGCCAGAATATGATTTCCTTCCATCTCATCAGGAAGTTGCAGATACGATTTTTCAACGTAGCTCCCGTTGTCGAGGGCCACATAAGGGGTTCCAGAGGTTAAAATCCGTATATCTCCGCCCTTCTCAACGTATATGGTTCCGTTTAAAGGCTCGGGATATATGGGGGCTATGCTATCCAGCTCCACCCTGCCGTAAACGCTCACGTTGAACCTTTTCTCCAAATAACCAAATCCTCTGAAATCAAGAGTATAATTCCCTGTGATGGGAAACACAACGCTCACGTTTCCCCTCACCTGATAGCTTTTATAATAATTGTTGGGCCCGCTCACGTTGAGGATTCCAGAATCAATAGTTTCATTGTTCACGCTGGTGAATATGTACTCCGTGGGTGTATTTACGTATGCGAAGCTGGATCCCTGCACGAACACGGGCTTGTCCATCACAGCCACCTGAGTGTAGCAGGTGTAATAGAAAATATCATTCTTGACGATGACAGTGAGATTATATTTCCCGCTTTTCTCCGCTAAAAATGACATGTTGATTTTTCTTTCATTCTCGACGTAAATTGTGCTGTTCTTGTATTTGCCCTGAAAAGACACGCTTACCTCGGCGCTGCCCCCCTTCGAGCCCATGTTTTTGATTGTCACCGTGAAGTTCAGCCTATCGCCAACGTATATTTGTGAAGTTGCGTTCAGCTCCGCGGTGAATTTTGGATACTCCTCGCTCATGAGCTGATTCACTTTCTCCACATCATCTGTTTTAACCCTTATTATCGATACCTGCCCACTCTTTATGCCTGCGAGTCTTCTTGCAGTTGGAAGTGAGACCATTATCTCATCATCCGCAGGATCGCCCGTTCTATATATTCCCGTTACATTCACAACCGCAATGCTTGAGGTGAATGAGCCGTAAAGGGTTAGCTTGTCTCCAACTTTGATACCTAAAACCTTCGCAACGTCGGCGCCGGCCATGGCCCCGTCCGTCGTGGTTGGCATTTCTCCAGCGAGCATTGTTCCATTCTCCAACTTAAAAAATTTTTCGAATATGACCCCGCGAATCGTAACCGGCCTGTCTTTCAAAACGGTGAACACGAAAATCTCCGGGCTAACAGCTTGAATATAACTCATGTTTTCTAGCCCGTAAGCGATTCCTATGTTCAAATTACTCCTTATGGGATTTTTGTCCGTTGAAGACGTGAGCACATATACCCCGTTACCGCCCATCATCTTCTCGGGCATGTTGTAAATTGAAATTAGGGAGATATACATCGATGCGAACAGCAGGAAAAGGATGAATATGGGAATGATTATTTTCTTGCCGAGAATCACGAGAGCACCCCCTTCATTCCGCGGATTATGTTGATTTTTAGAGTGGAATAAATAGGGGATATGGCGGCTATTAAGCTTCCCACCACTGCAATAATCAGATCCGCGATGAACACCACATGCGGAATATATATGTTGAAGTAAGTGAGCATCCCGAATAGGGGAATTATCGCAGCCAGAAGATAAGCAAGAGCGACCCCTACGGAGAAGCCCAGCACGGTGCCCGCAGAGCCAATGTATAGGGAGCGGAGAAGGTAAAGGGCAGCTATGTTCTTTTTCGTTGAGCCTATTGCACGCATTATTGCGATTTTTTTCACATTCTCCTTTATCTCTATCGTGAGAAGAGCGTTGATGAACAGGTATATTACTATCATTGAAATCAAATCCAAAAGAAACAGGTCGAAGCTTATCTCCTCCGCCGTCTTTTCATAAAAAGAGGAAAGCGCAGTGAGGATTTTCGTCTGATATCCTTTCACTTCCACATACTTGTCCACGATAACGAAATTCGCCTGACGTCCGGAGAGAAGTGTGTAATTCACCACTGCCCAGTAATTGGGGAAGAAGGAAAAGCTCATTCTCCTGTCCAGTGTTAGATTCATGTCCTCGTGGTCGAATTCCACGTGCACATCCTTTCCAACCTTCAAATCGGAGCCAACTATGATTCGATCCAAATCGCAGGAGTAATAGCCTCCCAGAATGTTGTGCGGGTCATATATACCCACTATGTACGTGGACACATTATTCACTTTGGCCGGTTCAACCCAGAAATAAGCTGCATTTTCCATGTGCAAATTCACGCGGCTGTCGAGCAAATTGTCCGATGAGGAGATGAGATAATAATTTGACTCAAATTTCTCAATCAGGGCCTTATTGCTAAGCTCGAAGCTGTACACTATAATCAGGGTGGAAGTGACAAACATAACCACTATAGCGATGGTTATAACAGTGAGCTTTGAACGCTTTGTAAGCGAGACAACGTACCTGAGAGGTGAAATCATTTAGGCTCGCAAAAGATATATACCCTTATTAACTTTATGTCGTTGTGAGCCAAATCGAAGTTAAGAACGTTTCCAAGAGCTACGGAAAGAAAAAAGTCCTAGATTCTGTGAGTTTCAACGTTGATAAGGGAGAAATTTTGCTCATCGAAGGGCGTTCGGGAATTGGAAAGACAACCCTTCTAAACATTATGGCCGGAATAGATCATCCAGATGAAGGAACCGTAATAATAGAAGGGGAAGATATATTCAAGATGAGCGAGGACAAAAGGGCGAAATTCAGGCTCGAAAAGATAGGCATAATTTTCCAGCAGATGAATCTTATAGAGGATTTGAACGTTATGGAGAACATAGCCCTTCCCTTGAAACTCGCCGGCAAGAAGTGGAAAGAAAGGGTTGATGAGCTCTTGAAATACATGAAGATTGAGAATCTGAAGTACGAGATGCCAACCTCGCTGAGCGGCGGAGAGATGCAACGCTGCGCGATAGCGAGGGCCATAGCAAACGAACCGGAAATTCTGATTGCGGACGAGCCCACATCCAATTTGGACGATGAGAACACGAAGAACATAAGCGAATTGTTCACGAGGATAAACAAAGAGATGGGTACGACGATAATCATCGCCACCCACGACCCGAGAATAAATCATATCGCTTCTGAAATAATAAACCTTGCGCGGGAGGAGAAAAATGAGGGATAAAGACCTCGTTGCCCTGCTGACCTTAGTCGGATTCATCCTGTATTTCTACCCGTATCCCATCGTTAAATTCATCGGAACTTCAATCCTTTTATTCTTCTCCTCTGGATTCTTCCTTCTCAAAATATTCTACAGAGATATGAAATTGGAAGAGCTCATTTTGCTATCCTTTGGCGTATCCGTAGCGATTTCCGGGGCCCTTGCACTCATTTTAGCAGTATTTTCTCTCCTGACCCCGTTTGCCATGTTCATCGGAATCGCGGCGATTTCCATCCTCGGATATTTCTTATCCTCTTCGCTGGAGATTAAAAAGCCGAAGATTGAGAAGCCCGATAAGTTCACCGCGGTGATGCTGGCCCTGATGCTAATCGTAATAGGTGTGTGGGTGAGCGTGGAATCACAGACTTCTTACTACAAAGAGATAGACATAGCCATAAATCACTGGCCCAAAAATGCAACGGTCAATTCCTCTCTCGGATTCGAGATATACGTGAAAAACCAGAATTACGGAAATGCGGATTGCAGGGTCGTTTTCACCTTAAATAAAAAGCAGATGGAGACGAGAAATTTCACCCTGAACAGCGGAGATGAAAAAATTTTGATGTTCCAAGCGAGGAGCAATCTCACGGGCAAAAATCTCGCCTCATTCGATCTCTATGTGAATGGAAATTTTTACACCAACGTGCACGTTTATTTCGATTTGCGGAGCTCGTGATTTCGCCGGTTCAATTTTCGCCCAGATATTTTCGCAAAGATGATAACCGAGTTGTTAATCAAAAGTTTAAAATCTCATGCCTTATTGCTATCCACCAATGGTGGAAATGAGCGAGGAGATGCGGAAATATTTTGAATCTCTGGAATCCGAAGCCGAGAGGATTTATCAGATTGCGGAGGAAGCCAGAAGCATGGGGTACGACCCCGAGACCCATGTGGAAATCCCCCGCGCAAAGGACTTGGCGGTTCGCGTGGAAGAGCTGACGGGAGTGAGAGGAATCGCAAAGAGAATCAGGGAATTGACGGAAAAATACGGGGACAGGGGAATGGTTTCAATCCTAATTGCGAAGGAAATCTCCAAGAAATACGATAAAGTCGAGGAAGCTTTGGATAAGGCGGTCCGCGTCGGCCTCGCCGTTCTCACCGAGGGAATTTTGGTTGCCCCATTAGAAGGCATTGCGAGCATAAAACTCAAAGATGATGGAGATGGAGGAAAATACGTCTCAATTTATTACGCAGGCCCAATTCGCGGGGCAGGAGGCACGGCGCAGGCGCTGAGCGTGCTTATTGCGGATGCAGTTCGAAGGGAGTTAGGAATAGAGAGGTACGTGCCCACGGAGCAAGAAATCGAAAGATACAAGGAGGAAATTCAACTCTACGACAGGCGCAAGCACCTGCAGTACAGGCCCAGCGATAAAGAGATAGAGACGGTGGTGAAGAACTCGCCCATCTGCATAGACGGCGAAGGAACGGAAGATTTCGAGGTAAGCGGCTATCGCGACCTTCCGAGAATCGAAGGGAATAAAGTTCGAGGAGGTATGTGCCTCGTAATCGCTGAGGGCGTGATTCAAAAAGCGAAGAAGATAAAGGGCTACGTGGAAAAACTGAAAATCGACGGCTGGGAATGGATTTCCGAATTAATTCCCGAGGAAAAGAAGGACAGCAAGGAGAGCAAGGCGGAGAAGTACATCGAAGATATCGTGGCTGGCAGGCCCATTTTCTCTTATCCATCGAGACCCGGGGGGTTCCGGCTGCGCTACGGTCGGTGTCGAGCCGGAGGACTAGCGACGATAAGCGTGAATCCCGCAACAATGCAAATTCTAAACCGATTCATTGCGATAGGAACCCAATTGAAGACGGAAAAGCCCGGAAAAGCGGGGGGAATGACCTCATGCGACAGCATCGAGGGCCCAATCGTGCTACTAAACAACGGGGATCTGGTGCAAGTTAACAGCATGGAGGAGGCAAAGAAGATTTTCGATCCAGAGAGAAAAATAGACGAAGTGAAGAAGATAATCGACATCGGAGAGATTCTGATTCCCTACGGCGAGTTCAACGAAAACAACTATCCACTTCTTCCCGCATCGTTCACCGTGGAATGGTGGATTCAGGAAGCGGAGAAAGCTGGATTCAAAGGAGAGATTAAGGACGCATTCGAAGCCTTCGAGATATCGAAAAAATACGGAATTCCCCTTCACCCGTCGTATAATCTCTTCTGGCACGATTTTTCAGTGAATGAGCTGAAAAAATTATCCGAATACATAGAGAAAAATTCCAAATGGGAAGATAGAAAGCTCCACGTAGAGAAAAACTCGGAGATAAAAGAAATCATAAACAATTTAGGTGCACTGCACAGGGAGAGAGATTCGTACATAATCGACGAAAGATATTCCTATCCCCTGCTCCGCTGCCTCGGATTAGAGTTAGAAGGGGAAAAAATAATCAGAAAGAAAAAAATCGAAGAGTATAAAGGAGACGACCCGTTAGAATTCGTATCGACGATGAGCGGAGTTAAGATAATGGCCCGGGCTCCAACGCGGGTGGGGGCGAGGATGGGGAGACCCGAGAAGGCGGCAGAGAGAAGAATGAAGAAGCAAACAATCAATATTTTATTCCCGGTGGGAGAAGCCGTAGGAAACAGAAGATTGCTAACCGATGCGCTCAAGATGGACACAATAACGGTGGAAGTTGGCGAGCGAAAATGCGAGAAATGCGGAACTCTCACTCATCTTCCATATTGCCCCAAATGCGGCTCTCGAACGATTTACACGGGAAGAGTGGTGCAGAAGAAGATAAGCATGAAAGAAGAACTCAAGAAAGCGGAGGAAAATTTGGGAGTTCGTGTTTCTTGGGACATAAAGGGCGTCAAGAAGATGATGTCCGCCGAGTTCATCCCGGAGCCTCTGGAAAAGGGAATTTTGCGGGCAAAGAACAATGTCTATGTGTTTAAAGATGGAACAATAAGGTTCGACATGAGCGATATAGCAATCACGCACTTCAGGCCGAGGGAAGTTGGGTTGAGCGTGGAAAAAGCGAAGGAATTAGGGTACACGCACGATTATTTGGGCAACGAGTTGAAAAGTGAAGAGCAGGTTTTGGAGCTAAAAGTTCAGGATATAATTCTTCCGAAAAAAGCGGGGGAGTACCTTTTCCGCGTGGCAAATTACGTGGACGACCTATTGGAGAAATTCTACAAAATTCCGCGGTTCTACAATCTAAAGAGCATGGAAGATTTGATTGGTCATTTGGTAATGGGCCTCGCGCCCCACACCTCTGCAGGAGTTTTGGGTAGAGTGGTGGGTTTCTCCGATGCAAACGTGGGATTCGCGCACCCGTTTTTCCACGCGGCAAAGCGGAGAAACTGCGACGGCGATGAAGACTCCGTAATGCTCCTGCTAAACGCGCTTTTGGACTTCTCCCGCAAATACCTACCGACCACAAGAGGCGGTTTGATGGATGCACCGCTGGTTCTCACGACCCGCATAGACCCCAGCGAAATAGATAAAGAAGCTCTCAACGTGGACGTGGGCTCGTATTATCCTTTGGATTTTTACTACGCAACCCTGCGCAAGGCGAAGCCCAAGGAAGTGGAGGACATGATCGACTACGTGAAAAAAAGGCTCGGGACGGAAAAGCAGTACGAGGGATTTTCGTTCACGCATGACACGAGGGACATCAACGTGGGAGTTCTAACCTCCGCGTACAAAACGCTGGGAAGCATGGAGAAAAAAATCGAAAGTCAGGTAAACTTAGCGAGGAAAATTAGAGCGGTGGATGAAAGAGATATGGCTTCTCGCATCATCTCGCACCACTTCATACCGGACATAATGGGTAATTTGAAAAAATACGGCACGCAGAAGTTCAGATGCTCTTCCTGTAACACGAAATTCAGAAGAATGCCCCTGGGCGGTAAATGCCCAAAATGCGGAGGCAAGATTATCCTCACAGTGTATCCGAATAGCGTAAAAAAATATCTGGACAAGGCGCTCAGAATGGCCTACGAGTTCGATGTGGACCCTTATTTGAAGCAGAGAATAGAAATCCTGAGAGATTCGATAGATTCCATAATGCAGGTTGAAGAGGAAGAAGAAGAGGAAAAAGATAAAATAACCCTTGACAATTTCTTCTCATGATTGCCAATCTGTTCGTAGTTGGACCGGCGGGGAGCGGAAAGAGCACCTTCACCGCTGCTTTTAGAGAGTGGATGCTTAAGAACGAATACGATACCATCGTTGTTAATTTGGACCCCGGAGCTGACGCGCTTCCGTACAATCCAGATATCGACGTTCGGGATATCGTGGATTTAGGGGACATTATGGCAGAGTACGGCTTGGGGCCAAATGGAGCGCAAATCGTGGCCGCTGATCTCATGGCCAATTATGTGGAAGACATAAAGAGAGATGTGGATTCGTATGATTCCGACTATGTGATTTACGACACCGCCGGACAATTGGAACTCTTCGCTTTTCGAGCTTCCAGCGAGTTCATTGTGGATTTCTTGGGCGAAGATAGGAGCATGCTGGCGTTCATGTTCGACCCGTCGTTGGCGAAGACACCCACTGGCTTCGTTTCCCTTCTTCTTCTATCGGCCACCGTGCATTTCCGATTCTACAAGCCGTACATAAACGTATTGACAAAGGTGGACATAATCGAAGACGAGGACCTTCAAAATATAGCGAACTGGAGCGAGAATTGGGATATGCTCTACAATTCACTCATCAAAGACAAAGCGGGAATGCATAAGGAGCTGAATATCGAGTTGTTCAAAGCGATGGAGAAGATGGACGTTTTCAGAAAATTAATTCCCACATCGTCGAGAATGATCTACGGCTACGAAGATATCTACTCGATCCTGCAAATGCAGTTCGCTGGCGGCGAGGATTTGGAAAAAAGGTAATTAAAACAATTCATGCGCTTTCACGAGAGATATCAATTCCACGCCCTCTTTTTCCAAGTTTTCCTTTCCTCCTTCCTCGCGGTCTACCACGCATATAACTCGATTTACCTTCAACCCCGCATCTCTGAGAAGCCGGATCGCGCGGAGCACCGAGCCGCCGGTGGTGACGACGTCCTCTATTATATCCACCTCTTTTCCCGCTTCGTATTCCCCTTCTATGAGTTTCGAAGTCCCGTAGCCCTTTTTCTCCTTCCTTATTATGAGATAGTCTCTCTTGGATTTCACGGCGGTGATTGCCACAAGGGGAACTGCCCCTAACTCCACCCCTGCCAGAAGTTCGCCTTTCACATGATTTGCAAGCATCTCGCCCATCATCTCTAAAATTTCGTATTTCGTGCTAGCCTTTTTTATGTCCACGTAGTATTTGCTCTTCTTTCCAGAGGCCAGCGTGAAATCGCCGAATTTTATCGCTCCCGATTCGACCAATTTCTCTTTGAGCATAAGGGGATATCGAGCCATGGGTAAAAATCATTTCCCACGAGAAAAATCAAATGGGGCATAGGAAAATTTATAAAGTCCATGAACTTTCGCCTCTCCATGTATTTGATTGTTGAACGGGAAGATGTAATAAGAATTCCACCCCCAATGTTAGGCGAGGATATAGACGAGATAGTGGACAATCTCGCAAGGGAGAAAATTGAGGGTGCCGTTTACTCTTTCTCCCGCACAGAAGTTAAGGACGAAGCGGAGAGAAAATACGTAATCATTCTTCTTTTGGAACTGTCGAGGGTCGATGACGGCATAATCGTACCGGGCGACGGAGCAGTTTATCAGAAGGTGAAATTCAAAGCTCTCGCTTATCACCCCGAGATTCAGGAGCCAGTGCTGGGTTACGTTGTAGATGTCCTTAAATTCGGAGCATTCGTGCGCATAGGCCCATTGGATGGTTTGCTCCACATAAGCCAGCTCATGGACGATGTAATCGACGTGGATGTGGAGAACAAGAGACTGATGGGCAAAGAGAGCAAGAGGACTATAAAGGTGGGCGATAATCTAATCTCGAGAATAGTGGCACTAAGCATAAACGACGCAGAGCCTAGACACAGCAAAATTGGTTTGACCATGAGGCAGCCCGGGCTGGGAAAATTGGAATGGATAGAGGAATTAGTTAAGGGAACGAGTGAGAAGAAGGAAGAGAAAAAAGAGAGTAAAAAGAAGAAGGGGGGTAAGAAATGAACGAGCTCAGAGCATGCAAAAGGTGCAAAAGGATAACCACCGAAGACGTGTGCCCATACTGCGGCGGGGAAACCACCACGGAGTGGCACGGATACGTGTTCATACTCAACAGCAAATTATCGAGAATTGCCAAGGAGATGAACGCTCAGGATGGAGAGTATGCCCTTAGAGTTAGATAAACCCCTCATTCTTCCCGATGAACTCCGCGGGGAACTTCAGAAGGTTCACGGGGAAATTGTAAGCGATGGAGAAGTAGAAAAACATGTGCGAGGGAAATTTGTGATTACCGTGGGGGATGTGGTCACCTACACACTTCTCAAATTGGGTCTGAATATCAACGTGGCGGTTGTAGATTACAAGACAAAGAGAAGCGAGGTGATTTTCGAGGACATAAAAAAATTCGGAGACATCGTTTTTAAAGTGAAAAACCCCGCAGGCACGATTACCCCCGAGCTCTGGAGGGCGGTCAGGGATGCAATAGAAAGTAAGAAAAAAACTAGGATAGATGTGGAAGGGGAAGAGGATCTCGCTGTGCTTCCGGCGGTGCTGTTCGCACCCCAAGGCGCTATGGTTATATATGGGATGCCCAATACGGGTCTGGTCATACTAAAAGTCAAAGATGAAGATAAAAAAAGTGCAATGGAGATAATAAAGAGAATGGAGGTATGAGCTATGGAGATAAAGATATTAGAGAAAAAGGAAAATCCGCTGCTTCATCGTGTAGAGGTGAAATTCGTCGTTAGTCACCCTAAGGATAAAACCCCATCAAGAGAAGACGTCAGGAGTCTGATTTCTGCAAATCTGAATGCGGAGAAAAACAGAGTTATTTTGGATTACATGCACACCCCATTCGGCTCAAACGAAACAAACGGATACGCCAAAATTTACGACTCGGTTGAGAGCGCAAAGAAAATTGAGCCAGATTACATTTTGCTTAGAAACAAGCTCATCGAGAAGAAAGAGGAGGCATGAATATGGAAAAGAGAGAACTTTATGAGATAAAGAACAACAAGTTAGTCAGGAAGAGAAGATTTTGCCCCAAGTGCGGCCCCGGCGTGTTCATGGCCGATCACGGAGACAGGTACTCCTGCGGCAAATGCGGATACACCGAATTCAAGAAGAAATAAGGGGCCCGTGGGGTAGTCTGGATATCCTCGGGGCCTCCGGAGCCTCTGACCCGGGTTCGAATCCCGGCGGGCCCGCTGGGGAGACACCTGCGGTTTCTCCCTTTACCCACTTCCCTTAAGGTACAATACTATGGCTCTACTTCGCAGGGTGTGTTCGCATCTCCCGATGCTCTTTTACCCCCAAAGAAATTTTTGGATGCTGGAGGGTATGGGAACCCGCCGGAGGTTCCCAGAAGGAAAGGTATTTTTACCCCCTTGTAATCCGACATCCATGTTCATTATGGAGAGATTCAGGGAAAAGGCCAACGAACTCCTGAAGGAAATGGGAGTGGAAGCGAAAGTAGAAGAAGCGAAAGAGGGCTTTGGCGATTTCACGCTTCCGTGCTTCCAATTCGCAAGGCTCATGAAAAAATCTCCCGCGGCCATAGCGAAAGATTTCGAAGAGAAAATAAAAAAATCCGAGTATTTTGAGAAAATAGAAGCAGTTGGCCCGTACCTGAATTTTCACATCTCACCAGAAAAACTAGCGGAGATGACGCTCTCAGAAATTATAGATGGAAGAATATTCCAGTTCGAAAAAAAGGAGAAGATAGTTTTGGAGCACACCAGCGCTAACCCCACGGGGCCCCTGCACGTGGGCCGGGCTAGAAATCCAATTATTGGAGACACAATGGCTCGCATATTGAGAGAATATGGTCACGAGGTGGAAGTCCATTATTTTGTGAACGACGCGGGCATGCAGGTGGCCACACTACTCTGGGGAATAATAAATATACCTACAATTCAGAAACACGGCAAGTGCGATCACGTTTACGTGAGAAATTATCAGGAAGCTTCCAAGCTCGCGGGCGAGAAAAAGGAGATCGAAGGAGAAATAAGGGAGTTGATGAAAAGATACGAATCTGGCGATGAAGAACTGAGGAAATTCGCAAGGGAGAAAATAGGCTGCATGCTTGAAGGAATCAGGGAAACCTTGGAAAAAATAAACGTGCACATAGACCGCTTCGTCTGGGAATCATCCCTTATCAGAGAAGCGAAGAGAATAGCTGAAGCATTGAAAGATTACACCGGTGAGGAGAACGGAGCATACTACGTGGATATGAAAAAAATGGGCATAGAATTGCAAAAGAACAAATTCTACCTTTACCGCAACGACGGAACCACGCTCTATTTTCTGAGGGATATCGCGTACCATCTCCTCAAGGGAAAAATCGCCAGGACCCTCGTGGACGTGTTGGGTGAGGATCACAAGCTGCATTTCTACGCCATAAAAAGCATAGTTGAAAAATTGAATCCGGAATTGAACGTTAAACCACTATTTTACTCGTTTGTGAGATTGCCAGAAGGGAAGATGAGCACCCGCAAGGGCACGGTGGTGTACCTCGATGACCTCATCGAAGAGGGATATAAAATGGCCATGGATATCCTGAAAGATAGAAACTACGGAGACGAGGCAGAAAAGGTAGCGGAGAGCATAGCATACTCATCCATAAGATACTCCATCCTGAACGTTCAAGAAGAAAAGCCCATAGTTTTCAGGTGGGATAAAGCGCTGAGCTTCGAAGGAGAGAGCGCGCCATTTATAATATACACCTATGCGCGTGCAAGCAGCATACTGAAAAAAGGAGATTGGAAAAAAGAGTACGACGTGAAACTCTTGAAGCACGAGCAGGAAATCAAATTAATAAAATTGATGGCAAAGTACCCTGAAATTATCAAAAACTCGTCCGAGTCTCTCAGTCCATACATAGTAGCGAGATACGCCTACGAATTAGCCATGCAGTTCAACCAATTCTACAGAGATTGCCCCGTGCTTTCTTCTTCATTGGAGCTTAGAGAAACACGCCTCGCGCTGGTTCACTCTTTCAAAATCATTCTTGGAAAAACCCTAAAAGTTCTTGGACTTGCAGCACTGGAAAAAATGTAAATAAAAAAAGAGGTTTTATTTCTTTTCCTTTTTCTCTCCCTTGGATTTCTTCTTGAATTTCTTCTTCTCGCCCTTCTTCTGCATGTATCTCCAGCCAATGTATCCGCCTATTGCAATTATGGCAATTGAACCGCCGATTATGGCCGGCATCTTCCAGGGCGCCTGTTCAACTTTCACTGTCATTGTCTTGGAGTTGTCGCTTGTGTAGCTCGGAGGCTCGGTTGCGCATCCAACTTTCACTTTTATTGTGTAGTTCCCGGGTGCAGGTGGGGTCCAATACATGGTCTGCACTGCATAAGTTCCATTCTTGAGGTTGTGGAAAGTCTGATTAGCAGCAACCTTGCCATTCACATATATTGCTATCCAATAAGTGGTTGCTACGGTATCGCCGTTGTTGGAAACATTCACTACGAAGCTCAGCTTATTTCCCTCAACTCTATCTCCCTTTATATCCACGCTGTTCAGGGTTAGATCCGGTCTTACGGGTGTAACCCTGAGGGTCTTGTTAACCACATTGTAATTTCCTGCTCCATCTGTAACATTGAGTATTATGTAGTATGTGCCGTACTTGTGGAATTTAAGTGTTACATTTCCAGAGGCAAAGCTGCCATTCACAATATCGTATATCCCATCGGTGACATTGATTACCTTGTAATTTTCGTCCTTGATCGTCCAGTTATAGCTGGCAATCGTTCCATTCTCGGGATCATAGCTACCGGTTGCATCCAAAGTCACGTTCTCCTCTTCTTTCACTTCGTTCACATTCTTGCCGTTTACGGTGAAATTCAACTTAACTACCGGCTTTGTGATATCTTTAACTTCAACGGGCAAGGAGATTATAATAGTGTTATTCACAGAATCTGTGAGAGTCACATTCACGTAATAATTGCCTTTTCTGGAAGGTACGTCGAACGCGTAGCTTCTGTTGTCACCGGTGCTCTTATTTCCGTTGAAGTTCCACTCCACAATCACAGGCAGATTTGTCTTGTTCACCGTATCATAGGTATCGTACGAAGAGGAGGCATCATATACTATCTCCTGCGATTCATTAATAACCAGCTTTGGTCCAATCTTTACCAGATAGGTTGTGCCGTTGCGCCACGCGTGGCCCGTGGTTCCGGTTACATTGTAATCAATACGTGCAATAGAAGAGTTGTCAGTCCAGAGCTTAGCCAGAACCTTGCCAGAGGGGTCTGTGATTGTTATGTTCACAGTTGGCCAAATATTGTCCGCAAGAAGCGTCACATTGGTTTCATTTGTGTTTCCACCAACATCTGCAACTTTGATTGTGAGGATGTGCTTCCCTCTTGCGAGGCTTCTGGTTATGTTGTAATGAGCAACACCGCTGCTCACCTGCGAGCCATCGACCAACCAGGTATAAGTAGTATTATCCGCATCCATTTTATCACGAACAACGTCATACACCATCTTGGAAGCGTTGAACCACACGGCCTTGTATGCGGGAATCACAACGGTATAGTTATCTGCGGACTGATTCACAATGTGATTCACGTTGGTCATATTGGCCCAGCCTATTACAAAGTGCTCGTTATCCAGAGTTATCGCCGGGCTCTTTCTCTCCTTAAGGTCTATCTGAACCACGTTCGTCTTTATTTCACTCACAGATATTTGATTCACATAGCCAGAAACAGTGGCTCCCTGAACATCGTTGCTCCTCTCCAAGTAGGAGGGAATGTTCAACTTATAAGCATACACAATAGACGCACCTTCGATGTGATCCATTTTTCCGTAGAGAGCAACATTCACCACACCATCTTCGAGCATTTTGCTCTTCTTTACATCCCCGTTATGATAATAAGCGTTTATCTGCAAGGTGTATCTCTCATTTGCAGAATCAACTGGAGTTACCTGGGAGTTCACATGATCAAGAGAGTATATCTCATTATCCAGAGTGATTATGTCCGTGGTGTAATCATAGTATTTGTTCTTTAGATAATTTACCAAATCAGTATTTGACCATCCCAACAGCTTCATCTGATAGTAAAGTATGCCTGTATCGCTATACGGAAGCCCGTAAATCACGGATTTGTTAGATATGTCGATTGTGTATGAGACATTCACCCATGTCAAATCAGATGAAAGAGAAATGTCAGCATTCACGTTGTTTGTGACCTTTGTCACGGCTGCGCTGATCTCGCTTGTAGTTGCGTCCTGCTCCACTATGCTGTATCCATCCGCAGTAATAACGAGCTTGTAATTCAGAGAGGGCAGGTAGAAGCTGAAAGCTCCGCCGTTGAATGTGAGCACGTTCCAAACATCACCGGTTGTTTTATTTAATACCACTATGTGTGTAGTAGTATTCACTATCTTGCTGGAATCGCGGACAGTGCCGAGAATCCTGTAGTAGTTATCTAAGTCGATTGAAACATTCTTGTGGGTATCACTGGCTGCAATCTCCACATCCTTGTAGTAATCCTTCTCAACACCGCCTTCGTTGTATGCAACCTTCACCGTAACTGTTCCCTGAGTCACATTGAAGGTCTGATTTCCAAATACGTTCATCTCGGCGAACTGACAGCCGTCGAAGTACATGCTTACATCGGCAACTATGGGCAAACCGCCCTTCGTTATGGTCAAATTAAGCACGTGAGATAGAGGATATCTCTCCACGGTTAAGCTGGTGAACGCACTTCCATCAATCTTTTTAAGCCCGCTCTGGTCCAAGCGAATCACAGCGGAAGCGGACTTGTAAACGTACATTCCCTTGCTAACCGCATTTACCTTCACAACATAATTCCCATAAACCACGTTTGTGAATTCAACTATTCCATTAGATGTTGAATTGCTCACATCTATAAAGTGTCCATCCATATCATACAGATATGCGGAAACATCGCTAAGATAATAGCTATCTCCACTCTCAACATCATCATACAGGAGTACGAAATCGATTGTCCCTTTCTGCGGCTCCAATGCGTGAACGGTCCCTGCAACCACGATAGCGCTAAATAGCACTATCAGAATCGCTGCCAACACTTCCGCCTTTTTACTTATTTTTGCGCTCATGGTATATTCCCTCCATATTGTGCTGGTGAGGGAAAACACTTTCCGTTTAAATACTTTTCTTTTACTGCGATTCATAAATTTTGCCGTCTTCTATCTTCAGAACGCGGGTTGCATAATCTAAGAGACGCAAATCATGGGTGGCGATAATCACCGTCTTTCCCTCGTCGTTCAGCTTTTTGAACAATTTAATTATGCTCAATCCGGTTTCCGTATCCAATTCACCCGTGGGTTCGTCCGCGAGGATGATTGGAGGATCTAATGCAAGAGCAACAGCAATTGCGACCCTCTGCTGCTCGCCACCGCTCATCTCATCGGGATAATGCTTCTCCCTGTGCTCCATACCCACCAACTTTAAAAGTTCTTTGGCCCTTTCCTTTTTATTTTCCACCTTCCCGGAGAATTGCATTGGGAGCATGACATTTTCCAACGCATTAAGAGTAGGAACCAAATTGAAAAACTGGAAAACAACCCCAACCCTGTTTCTCCTGTAATCCGTTAATTCCTTATCGTTGAAAAGCGATATATTTTCCCCGTTAACAACTATTTTTCCGGCCGTTGGCCTATCGATGCCCCCCAATAGATGCAGGAAGGTGGTTTTCCCCGAGCCGCTGGGCCCCACCAACATTACCATTTCCCCGTCTTCAATCTTGAGCGATACGTCCCTTATAGCTATTACCTCTATTTTTCCTCTTCTGTAGACTTTTATCAGGTGCTCGATTTCTATCATCACATCTCACCTCCGAGTGAGCGAAGAACCTCGCTCTCTTTAACCCTAGAGAACATAAAAGAAATTATGTACTGGGAGAGCAGGAACATGAGTATCATAACAGAGGTAACCACCGCGAAATTGTAGCCGAAGGTGAAAAATGGGGGCATGCGCATCATGGTCTCTTCCATGGTAACCCACGTGTACGATAGGGCGAGGCCCACCGATAAACCGATTATAGAGGAGAGAATAATAATGGTCACTCCTTCAACCATTAAAATCGCCGTTACCTGTTTTCTTCTAGCCCCACGCACTTTGTAAAGAGAAATTTCCCCGCGCCTGTTGAAATAGAGGGAGTATTGGATTATGAATATGGTTGCACTTCCTAAAAGAATCATGAAAGCTTCAGCCGTGAGTATGAAATAATGTGCGTAATTCTCCCCACCGCTCTTCCTTTCCTCATATCGAACGTTCTTCTCATTCAACTCTTTCTTCAGAGCCTCATAATTTTTCGCCTTCAGAATTAGAGATGTGGCATTTTTCACATTTACATTTTTATTAATTAATATGGTGTCATCATCCGGAAGTCCGGGGATGGAATACATCACCGCACCCACTATGTATTTTTTAGTTGAGGTGTGGCTCATTCCGCTATAGTTGTGGGTGGTTATTGTTACATAAATCGGATCTCCAGGTTTGAGGGAATACCGGTTCGCCAAGTACTCCGTTATGGCAACCCTGTCATTTCTCAACGAGCCCTTCTCGATGAAATAATCCAAATGGTAAACGCTCTTCGTGTAGTTCTCAAAATTCACATAAATCACTTCGGAAGCTTCATTGAATAGCAACGAATCATAATTTACGGAGAGCCAGCAGTGCGCACTCTGATTCTTCGAATTAGAGATTTCTTTGATGACCTCGAGGTTTACCGGGTCGTTTCCCTGCTCTAAATCCACGCGGAAATCTCCGCCTACAAACATCACATGCTGAATATCGTTCATCATGCCCTGATTGTCGTTCATAGACGACATGAATGAAGAATACGTGAGAATGAATGCCAAAATGAACGCTATATATGCTATATTCTTCGGGTTTCTACTCATACCCTTCTTCGCAAGTGCACCAGAAGTTCCAGTGAGTTTAGATATACCATTAGCCATTATTTGATAAAATTTCTGAGTGCCTAAAGTCAGGAGCCGGGCCATGGAGAGGGGCAACACGATCAAAATAACGGGGAACAGGAATCCGAAAATCCCAATTCCAATTATGGCAAGTATCATAATTAAATTGAAGCCTTGCTGGTAAGAGAAACTGTGGGCAAGGTAAAGCACGATGATAATGTATCCCCAGAAGATACTGGATAATACCATGTCCCTAGTGGCCGAGTACTCCACCTCCTTAAATCTCTGAGAATAATGGGTTATCAGCTCTAAAATCGGGGTGGTGTTTATCTTCTTCCATGGCTTGTAAAGCGCCATAAAAAACAGGAAAAACGAGGTAATTATCGAAGCAATAACATAACTCCAGCCCCAGTCCAATGTAAAGAATGGAATTTGGAATATGGAAATATTCATAGCGTAGGCGACAAATTCCCCCAATAGATAGCCAACAACTCCGCCTATCAATGAATAAATCACCGATTCGTAAAACAGGAGCTTAAACCTCTGAAAACCCGTGGCGCCCCTTATTTTAAGCACCCCGAACTCCCTTCTCCTCTCCGTGAGCTCGATTTCGATGGCAACCTTGGAGAGATAAGAGCCCATCACAATTATGGGCAGTGATATTACCAGGGCACCAATCATACTCATCATATCCGCGCTATACTGAAAATTTGTATTTACGTTCGAGGAGCTGCTGTACTGGGAGACCACGTAATATATTTCATTCTGAATTTCGCTTAACTTTTTGTTAATCTCGCTCACACTTGAAGACTCTAAAAGATATTCCGCATCGATTTTCACCCAGAAAAATGCCATGGTGGATGGAAAAACTTTTTTCATGGTGGATAAAGTAGTATAGGAATCGACGTAATAATCCCTATTAAAAGAGGTGAACATGCCAACGATCCTGAAACTTACATTCTTCACTCCACTGCCCCCTGGCGCGGTGCAGTTCACCACCGAGCCAACTGAGAGATTTTCCCCCATTGCAAAACCATAATCCACGGCTATTTCATAATCGCTCTTGGGCAATCTACCTTCTTTCAGAACCAAAGTGTTGTTTGCGTTGGGCCAGTACCCAATCACCATTTGCCCCGTATAATTTTCCGTGTTTGCCTCCACTATAGTGGATATATACCCAGTAACCCCCTCCACGTGTTTCACATTCTTTATCGAATCGAGTAATTTCTCGTAGTTAGAAGGATTTATATTTGCGGTGACGGCGATTTGGTACGGACTCTCTTCGAGGCTCTCATAAAGGGATAATCGGCTGAAATTGTTGCCGAGGGTGAACATGGAAAATATTATCGCCACAGCTAAAATCACACCCATGGTGGTGGTTGCCATCCTCCTCTTCGAGATTACGCGCATAGGAGGTTATATGAGATCATTTTAAAAATTTTTTTATGATCCAATTTGAGTTTTTAAAAATAATATTAACGCAAAATAAAAATTAAGTGGTTATATGTACTGAGTGTGAGCCAAAGCACCCTCTACTAGAAAAATTTTAAATATTTGACACATGTTTTCTATGGGTGATTCAGAAATGTGGATCCCGTATGTGTTCTGGCCAACATTCGTGGCTTCGGTTATAAGTATATTTTTAGTTGTATACGTGCTGAAAGCTGATATAAGAAAGGCCGGGAACATGGCCGCATTTTTTATGTTTCTATCAGTTCTAATATGGAGCATCGGTGAGCTTATAGAGCGTATTGCAGGACCACCAAATAATGATATTTATTTAGCATACTTTGGTGCGAGATTTCTATTTTTTGGTATCGCTATCCTCTCTGCTGCATTTATCCACTTTGCCATAGATTACCCTTACAGGATAAAAATAAGCAAATCTTTAAGAAAAATCATTATTTATGCTGTTTACGGATTTTCAGCAATGGGCATACTTTTGGATATCTTAGATAATTTTTTGGGAAAGTTGGTAATTGCGAGTGAATCCCCGTATTCGGCCTTCGGCCAAACTGTATGGGGACTTGATCCCGGATTAATTTACAAAATATATATAACGTGGCTGTTCTTAGCAGGACTCATTCTTTTGGCTGCACTCCTGTGGAAGCTAAGAAACGTGAAAATGAAAATTGTGAGGATGCAGATATGGCTTACATTCACCGGCCTTATTATAGCATACGTGCTCATAACTTTAACAGGTTTGGTGCCTGTTCTTCTCGGGATACAGATGTACCCTCTTACAACGGTATCATTCTCGATATTTGGATTATTTACAATATACACAATCTATCGCTACAGACTGTTCATTGTGGTTCCAGCTACCGAGGAAATCGAACTCCATGAGGAGATGCCGGAATCTGGTGTTTACAAATTGCCTAAAGATACAGCATTTCAGAGGTTTGCTAATTTAGCAAGATCGGGTTATAAAGCAATTGGATTTATAAGCCAAAACATAGCGGAATTCAAAGGAAAATATGGATTGAAGGCTACACCAATCTTCGAGATATCTGAGAATCCTGGAAAGGACCGTTTGAATCCTGTGATTAAGGAGCAGAGGGAGATGATTCCCTTCATAATATCTACATTCATAGATGAAGTGGAAAATCCTGTTATTTTGATTGATTTTAGTGCAAAACATATAGACGAGAATCTGAGAAAAAAAATAATGGAGGAAATAGAATCCATTGTGCAAGAAAATTGTGTGTTAATTGTTGCAGAGTAAAGTTAAACTCAGTATATTTCACAGCGAAAAGTTTAATGATATAATAGTGAATTTCGCAGCATGAACGAAATTGGTAGAATTCTCGTGGAGAGTGGATTAAAACTTGCCACTGCGGAATCCTGCACCGGCGGACTGCTGGGGGATGAGATAACAAACGTCTCGGGAGCTTCCAAGTATTATTTAGGCGGAGTTATAGCGTACAGCAACGATATAAAGATGAAAGTTCTGAATGTGAAAAAAGAGACCCTCGAGAATCACGGCGCTGTGAGCAGAGAGTGCGCCGAGGAGATGGCGAGAGGTGTGGCTGAGTTATTCAACTCGGACATAGCAATTGCAACCACGGGAATCGCCGGCCCGCGAGGAGGGAGCAAGGAGAAGCCCGTTGGATTGGTTTACATTGCATACTACATTTTCGGCAGTGTCGACGTGGAAGCCCGAAAATTCAAAGGTTCGAGAAGAGAAATAAAGAGAAAGATAGTGGAGCACGCTCTGGAAGTGATGGAGAGGAAAATAGTTTATACGTTGAAATTATGAGGGTAGTACATGAAGTACATTATTGTGACAGGAGGCGTAATTTCAGGGCTCGGGAAGGGCATAACAACAAGCTCCATCGCGAAAATTCTCAAAACGCGAGGAATGAAGGTAACGGCCATAAAAATCGACCCCTACTTGAACTACGACGCAGGTACAATGAACCCTTACCAGCACGGTGAGGTTTTCGTGTTAGACGATGGGGGAGAAGTGGACTTGGATCTGGGAAACTACGAAAGGTTCCTGGATGAGAATTTGACGTTTGACCACAACATAACAACCGGCAAGATTTACAAAACGGTCATCGAAAGGGAGAGGAAAGGTGAATATTTGGGCAAGACCGTTCAAATAATACCGCACATAACTGAAGAGATAAAGAGGAGAATAAAAAAAATAGGAATTGAGAGCGGCGCCGATGTGACCATCATCGAAATAGGAGGTACGGTTGGAGATATCGAGAGCATGCCATTCTTAGAAGCGGCGCGCCAGCTCTGGATAGAAGAAGGATTTAGGAACGTGCTTTTCGTTCACACAACCTTGGTGCCGATAATCGATGTGGTTGGAGAGCAGAAAACAAAACCCACGCAGCACAGCGTTAAAGAACTTCGTTCTCTGGGAATTCAACCGGACATAATAATTGGAAGGGCCAAGGAGAAACTCACCACGGAAACTCGAAGAAAGATTTCCCTTTTCTGCAACGTGCCCTACGAGGCGGTGATAAGCGCGCCTGATGCAAAGTCAATATACGAAGTTCCCCTGATTTTCGAGGAGCAAGGACTAGGGGAATACATAATGGGCAAGCTCCAGCTCTGGGGCGAGAATCCAGAGTGGAAGGAGTGGAACAGATTCTTGAAGAACCTGAAAAATCCAAAAGATGAAGTGACCATAGCAATCGTGGGAAAGTACGTTCACCTGAAAGATTCTTACATAAGTCACAGGGAAGCTCTCGCCCATGTGGCGTCCAAACTGAAAACGAAGGTGAATATGAAGTGGATAGACAGCGAGAAAATAGAAGAGGATGGCCCTGAGATTCTTAAAGGCGCGCATGGAATTCTGATTCCCGGTGGATTCGGCTCCCGCGGCTCCGAAGGGAAGATCATGGCCGCGAAATTCGCAAGGGAGAACAACGTTCCATTCTTAGGTGTGTGTTTCGGATTCCAGTTGGCCGTGGTCGAATTCGCAAGGAATGTTTTAGGGTACGAGGACGCGAACAGCACCGAGCTGCAGCCCAGCACCTCCGCTCCCGTAATTGACCTGCTCCCTGAGCAAAGAGATGTGGAAAATTTGGGGGGAACAATGAGGTTAGGGGCGCAAAAGATAATAATTGAGAAAGGAAGTTTGGCACACAAGATATACGGAAAAAGAGAGATTGAAGAAAGGCACAGGCATCGCTACGAGGTGAACCCAGATTACATAGAAGAATTCGAAAAGAAAGGTTTGCACTTCAGCGGAAAGGATGAGAGCGGAACGAGGATGGAGATATTCGAGCTCAAAGACCACATATTCTACATGGGCTCTCAGTTCCATCCGGAGTTCAAATCTAGGCCATTGAGACCTTCACCTCTGCATCTGATGTTGGTGAAAAAAGCGATAGAGTATAAATCTCAGTGATTCTCCCTTTTCATGTATCCGGCCACGAACTCGCCGAGGAACCTGCCAAGCTTTCTAACATCGTGAAACTGGGAAGTTTCCGCATGGAGATAGAGCATGCAAGCCCTGTCGCAGTTGTGCATTATCTCCCTCGCCTTTTGCGCCTTCTCCGATTGCAAGATTGTTTCCAAGTCCTCGTTCAATAAATTACCAACACGATGAGCGATTACCGCGCAGGGATAAATTATGTCGCCGTTGGCATCGATAGTTACCGAGAAAGACTGGCACTTGTAATCGTTCACTAGGGCGTCGATGAATGCCCAACTGGTCTCGATTGTACTGCCATATTCTTGCTTCAAATCCGCCAATATGTCGTGGAGCTGCTTTTTATCCGGAGAAACATTGGGTGTGTTCGGAAGGTAAACTGCGCTCATTATGAGAATTCTTGCGCCCGCTTCGTGTGCCTTCTCGACCCTCCAC
>WAKX01000041.1 GCA_015523125.1 DHVE2 group archaeon
GCGACGGCAGGCGACGGATACGTGCAGCTCACGTGGAACGCGCCCACGAGCAACGGGGGAGCGGCGATAACGGGATACAAGGTCTACAGAGGAACGAGCAGCGGAGGAGAGAGTTATCTCACCACGGTTAGTGGAACTTCGTACACCGATAAATCAGTGAGCAACGGGGTCACGTACTATTACTATGTCACCGCCGTGAATTCCGCAGGCGAGAGTGGAAAGAGCAACGAGGTGAGTGCGACTCCACAGGCGTCCGGTGTGCATTCCAACAAGATTCTATTCGTGGATGATGATGAGGGTAGCGTGTACAGCGAGTATGTGGAAGAGGCGCTTAACGACTCGGGGCTTTGGAAGAACTACGAGCTGTACGAATGGGACGTGTACAAGATAGGATACTCGCCCACCTTCGATGACCTTAAGGATTACGCCGCTGTAATTTGGAGCACGGGGTACGCTTACAAGAACACTTTAACTGCAGAGGACCAGAGCAATTTGATAAAGTACCTCAACAACGGAGGCAGGTTGTACCTCAGTTCTCAGGATTTGCTATGGGAGATAAACAACGGTAATGATGGCGTGGTGAACAATCAATTCGTAAATGATTATCTTGGCGTCAAAGCGGTTAACAACGACATAAGTTACACTTACGTTCACGGAGTGAGCGGAGATCCTATCGGTGGCGATTTCGGAACGATGTATCTGAGCTATCCATTCGACAACTATGCGGATGAGATAGGAGTTGAATCAGGGGCGCACGCGATATTCTACGACAAGTACGGATACGCCACGGGAGTGAGATATTCCCATGGAAATTACAAGGTAGTGTTCACAGCGTTCTCATTTGAGGCGGTGGAGAAGTATGACTCTAATACGGGAGCTGCGCTAATGCACGATATTATTTCGTGGCTTTTGAGCTGAAGAGCGAAAACATTATTTTTTCATTTTCTTTTACCCACTCGGGGATTTGAGATGAACACTAAAATGATCGCGATAGTTGCCGTTGCGGCTGTGGTTATAATAATTGCCGGCGCGTTTTTCGCCATGAACTCGGGAAGTTTAGGAGGAGAAGGTAATTCCATAGTAGATTACTCAGTGAGAGCCGGAGAGAGCTCGCCCGTGCTGACCATAAAATTTTCAAAACCGCTGGAGTATCCGGCATCGGTGAAGCTTTTGAATTCTTCATACAGACAGGTGGGAGTGTGGGTTTCCCAGAATAGCAATCCGGGTAATGTGGTGAGTATAGATAAAATTGCGCTCCCAAATCTGATTGGGAAATATTACGTTGTTCTTCTCCATGGTGACAAGGTGGTGATGAACAAAACCATAAAATTCCAAGGCCCCGATTTTAAATTGATTAACGTGGATGTTCAAAAGGATGTGAAGGGAGATACCGCTTACATCGAGTACGTGGAGTTGACCATACAGAACAGCGGGGACTCTCCGTATTATTACAACAGAATTCGCTGGGAAATGGAAGATTCAAGCGGTAACGAAAAAATCCCGCTCAATTGCATATCCACCGAGAGCAACGGCATGGTAAAAATCAACATCGCAAAGTATGTGAGCACTGGAGAACACAGATTGGTGGTTCATTTCGATTACTTTGATTTCACAACAATAACCATAAACGTGAACGTGGATGCCTGATTACTTTATCTTTTCCATAATTATGGCGGGACACAGGTCTTTTACTCCCTTTATTTTACCTATTTTTTTAGAAAGCAGTTCAAACAGCTCCTCTCCGTCCTTACTCCAAATCTCGCACATAATCATGTGGTCTCCCGTGGAAGTAGCAACCCATTTGACTTCCTCAAACTCTGCCACCTTTCTGGCCGCTTCTAAAAGATACTGGGGTTCCACATCCATGCCCAAGATTGTAACATGCTTATAGCCCAATTTCTCAGGGTCGATTTCTATTGTGTATTTCTTTATGATCCCTCTCTTTTCTAACTCTCCAATTCTTTTTCGTATGGTGGCTTCAGTTAAACCCAGCTCCTTAGCTATCTCAGTGTAAGGAGTTCTGGAATTTGTTTGGAGTATTTCTATTATTTTCATATCTTTATCGTCCATTGTTTTACCATAAGACGATATAGTTAATAAAGTTTTTCGTGATGGACACTTTTGTATATCGTACCAAAAATTTATATAGTTCGAACCCATTACCATGGGTGATGACAAATATAAGGGCCGGATTGCACAAAATATCTTACGGGATGTACGTGGTTTCTTCCGAGAAAGATGGAAAATACAACGGACAGGTTGCTAATACTGTATTTCAGTTAACTCCTAAGCCAGTGCAAATAGCAACGAGCATAAATAAAGAGAATTTGACGCACGAATACATAGAATCCAGCGGAAATTTCTCAATTTCAGTGCTTTCCACGGATGCTCCCTTTAAATTCATAGGGCTCTTCGGATTCCGCTCAGGCAGAGATGTGAACAAATTCGAGAATGTGAATTACGAGGTAATTCAGGGAGTGCCAGTGGTTACAGATAACTCCCTCGCTTATCTGGTGGCCAAGGTGGTCAAAAAAGTGGACGTTGGCTCTCACACATTATTCATCGGGGAAGTTGTGGATGGGAATGTCCTCGAGGAAGGGGAGTCAATGACTTATGATTATTATCACAACGTGGTGAAGGGAAAAACACCCAAGAATGCTGCCACATATCAGGAGGGATTTAATTGAATGGTTTTTTGATAATAGGGCTTAATGGCGGTTACAAAGAATGTGAAAGACATTACCCAAAAATAAAGGAGGTGAAAGAATGAAGTATAGATGCACAATATGTGGATATATATACGACCCGGCGGTTGGAGATCCCGACAGCGAGGTGCCCGCGGGCACGCCCTTCGAAGATTTGCCGGAAGAGTGGGTTTGCCCCATTTGCGGTGCATCGAAGGACCTCTTTGAGCCGGTGGAGGAGTGAAAATGATAAGAAAAATAGCGGATGGAGTTTACAACGTAGGAGCGATAGACTGGGAACGGACGCTCTTCGATGAGATAGTGTCCACGCCACAGGGAACGAGTTACAATGCGTATCTGGTTATAGGTAAAGAAAAAACTGCATTGATCGATGCTGTGGAACCGGAGAAGGTGGAGCAGCTCTTGGCAAATCTGGAAGAGTTGAATGTGGAAAAAATTGATTACATTGTTTCGAACCATGCGGAGCAGGACCATTCTGGAGCGATACCAATTCTTCTGGAGAAATACCCCGGGGCCAAAGTGGTCACTAATGCGAAGTGCAAGGGGTTCGAGATGGATCTTCTCTCTCTCAAAAATGAGGATTTCATAGTAATCAAGGAAGGAGATACGCTTGATCTTGGAGAAAAAACGCTGAAGTTCGTCATGACTCCGTGGGTTCACTGGCCTGAAACAATGACCACATTCTTGGTTGAAGATAAAATTGCATTTACCTGTGACTTCTTTGGCTCTCACGCGGCGACCACGCATGCCTTTGCGGAGCAGTACGATAGGATATATCATGAGGCTAAGAGGTATTACGCGGAAATAATGATGCCATTCAGGCAAATAATCACGAGGAACATAAAGAAAATAGAAGAATTAGAGCCGAGGATAATCGCACCGAGCCACGGGCCTGCTTACAGCGATCCGGAGTACATAATTGATGCGTACAAAGAGTGGATATCCGAGAAGACGAAGAACGAAGTTCTAATTCTATACGTTTCCATGCACGGAAGCACAAAGAAGATGGTTGACGCTTTAGTGGATTATTTGGGTGAAGAGGGCGTGGAAGTGAAGGTTCGAGATCTGATACATTCGGACATGGGAGAAATTGCAATAGATTTGGTTGATGTAACCACTTTAATTCTTGCGACACCCACCATGCTCGCGGGGCCACACCCCAATGCGGTTTATGCGGCGTATTTAGCAAATGCGCTGAAGCCGAAGGTGAAAATTGTGGGAATCATGGGCTCCTACGGCTGGGGCGGAAGAACAGTGGATATACTGAAGAGCAATCTCGGCGCGTTGAAGGTTGAACTATTAGAACCCCTATTGATAAAGGGATTACCCAAGGAAGAGGATTACGAGAAAATAAAAGAATTTGCAAAGACAATCGCGGAGAAGCACCGCGAGTTGGGGGTGATGAAATGAAGCCCGGAGATGTGGCTTTCGATTTTTGTCTTCCTGATCACGAGGGCAAGGAGCACTGCCTGCACGATTTCCGGGGAAAATGGGTCGTCCTTTACTTCTATCCCAAGGACAACACCTCCGGCTGCACGAGAGAGGCGAAGGAGTTCACTGAGATGAAGGATAAGTTCGAAAAATTAAACGCAGTGATAATCGGAGTAAGCAAAGATTCCCCAAGGAGCCATGCGAAGTTCATCGAGAAGCACGGGCTGAAAATCCTACTTCTCAGCGACGAAAATCACGAAATATTGGAGAAGTACGGCGCTTGGGGCAAGAAGAAAAATTACGGAAAGGAATACTTCGGGACTATAAGGAGCACTTTTCTTATCGATTCCGAGGGAAAAATCGTGCACGTTTGGCCGAAGGTTCGGGTGAACGGGCATGTGGAAAATGTATTGAAGAAATTAGAGGAGGTGATTGAGAATGGATATTGAAAAATACAATTTGAAAACGTTGCTGCTTGCGGCAATAAAGAGCGAGATAGACAGCAAAAATCTATATGAGAATTTGGCGGGGAGGGTGAAAAATATGCTCTTCAAAGATCGCCTGCTTTTCTTGGCGAACGAGGAGGAGAAGCACAGGGCATATCTGGAAGCTCTTTACAGGAAAAAATTTCCAGATGAGAAATTGGTAGTGCCCGATCACACGGCAGTGCCTTTGCCGGAAGTGGACGCCAGCGAGGACCGCTTACTGAGCGAAATAGTTGAGGATGCCATGAAGGCGGAACTGGCGGCTAAGGACTTCTACGAAAGCATGAAGGATTTGCTTCATGACGAGGAGAATAAGAAGATGCTTCAAATCTTGGCGAATATGGAGCAGGGACACTATGATTTGCTGGCTAAAGAGCTTGAAAATTTGAAGAATTTTGAAAATTACGACGAAGTCTGGCCAATGATGCATGTTGGCCCTTAAAAGAGGTGAATAAAATGAGAAAAATGGTTGAGAAAAGTTTGGAAGAAGCGTTTGCGGGCGAGAGCATGGCGCATATGAAATACACGATATTCGCAGAAGTTGCGGAGAAGGAAGGAAAGAAGAACATTGCACGATTATTCAGGGCGATATCGTACGCGGAGTTCGTTCACGCGAAGAATCACGCTAGGAATTTGGGGTACATAAAGAGCACTGAGGAGAATCTCAATACTGCAATAGGCGGAGAAACCTTTGAGGTGGAGGACATGTATCCGGCGTACTTAGAACTCGCAAAATATTTCGGAGAGAGGGGCGCGGAGATGTCGTTCCACTACGCAATCGAAGCTGAAAAGATACATGCGGAGATGTACGGGGATGCAAAGGAGAAAGTATCTCAAGGGGAAGATATCGAGGAGAAGGATATATACATCTGTCCGGTCTGTGGCTACACATACATGGGTGACGAGCCGCCGGAGAAGTGCCCGGTGTGCGGAGCTCCGCAGGATAAATTTGTGAAGTTCTAAGGAGGTGAAAAAATGATAGATAAGGAAATAGAAGAAGCGATAAACAAGCAGATAAACGAAGAGCTGTACTCGTCGTACCTGTATCTTTCGATGTCGGCGTACTTCGAAAACATCGGATTAAGGGGCTTTGCCAACTGGATGTACGTGCAGTACCAGGAGGAGAAGGACCACGCAATGAAATTCTATAGGTATTTGATTGAGCGCGGAGGCCGCGTGAAGCTCTACGCAATAAAAGAGCCGCCGCACGAGTGGGACTCGCCGCTGCATGCATTCGAGGAGACCCTGAAACACGAGAAGCACATAACAGAGTGCATAAACAATTTAGTGGACCTCGCGGAGAAGAAGAAAGATAGAGCGACATTCAATTTGCTTCAGTGGTACGTGGACGAGCAGGTGGAAGAGGAAGCGAATGACGAAGAAATCATTCAAATGTTGAAGATGATTGGAGATCAAGGACATGGTCTTCTGATGCTGGATCGCGAGCTCGCGTCCAGAACTTACGTTCCTCTCGTAAACGAGGAAAAATAAAGGAGGTGATTAAAAATGTTGAGTGAAACCATAAAGAGTGGAGATTGGAAAGGAGAAAAGCATGTGCCTGTGATAGAGTACAGGAAGGACGGAGATATGATCGAAGTGGAAGTTGCCGTGGGAAAAGAGATTCCCCACCCTAACACGCCGGAGCACCACATAGCGTGGATAGAGTTGTACTTCAAACCCGACGACGGACAATTCCCGATACTCATTGGACGAGTGGATTTCGACAACCACGGCGATCCTCTCACTGAACCAAGAGCAAAGTTCTACTTCAAGACGGGAAAGAAGGGCAAGCTCATGGCGATGAGCTATTGCAACATCCATGGACTCTGGCAGAACGAAGTGGCGGTGGAGTGAATGAATGGCGAGGGAACAATTGACCCGAAGTCGTATCAGATTTCGGGTATCATTCTTTTAATTTTAGGTATACTTGGCATAGTCTTCCCATATTTCGCCAGCACCATGGTGGTGTGGATCATAGCCTTCTTGCTGCTGGTCGGAGGCGTGGTGTTCTTCATCATCGGCTTCAAGGGCGGCAAAGGAGCGTGGGCAGGGATATTGCTGGGCGTGATTCTATTGGCCATTGGAATACTGATGTTCGCTTACCCGCAACCGACTCTCTCAGTTATGACTCTGATAATGGGTATATTCTTCACTATAGTCGGTATAGCATCGTTCCTGCTGGCTTATGCGGTGA
>WAKX01000042.1 GCA_015523125.1 DHVE2 group archaeon
TAGGGGCTTTGCATGCGCTGGAATCGAGCAAGGGAGATTGCGACGAGTTCACAGACCTTTTCATCACGATTGCCCGGGTCCGGGGCATTCCCGCGAGGAGAATAACGGGCATGCTTATTCACAACGATGTGGAGATGCACGCGTGGAGCGAAATTTACGCCCGGGGTGAATGGATCGTAGTGGACGCCGCCATGAGAAAAGTGGGAAATTATTCTCCGAATTACATAGTTCTGAAGGTGGAAGAGTTCAACCCCTCGCTGCCCGATTTGCAGCTCTCGTGGAAAGGGGGAAATTTGAGGTACGAAATCGAAAACGAAGTTCCACGCGCAGAGAGGGTGGCGTGCGAAGGAAAAAATTTTTAGAACCCCCGACATTTGCTAATTTATGGGAGCAAAAATACTGGTAGATTACCGCGAGAGGAAAGTGGCGCACCTGATAATGAGGGAATTCGAGAATGTGGATATTCTCACTCTCCCCGTTGGTGATTTTCTAATCGTTCAGGAGGATCAGGGCATGCTCATCGAGAGAAAGGAGGCTAATGATTTCATAGCCAGTATGAAAAACAATCGGCTGTGGGAGCAGATGCGCAGAATGCTCACGCCAGAGGTGAATGATGTAAAAATCATTCGCAGGGCTTTGGTTATCCACGGATTATTAGGAGATGCGTTGGAGAATTCGGGAATGGGCTGGAACCATGTGATGGGCGCGTTTATGGAAATCCAGTATAAGTACGGAATTCCAATTTTCCACGCCGAAGATGATGCCGCCCTTCTTCATTTTCTTCGCATAGCAATAAAGAGGGAAAACGAGGGAAAGAATGATGGGGAGATAAAAGAGTTGTGGAGCAGGGCAATTCCCAAGAAGGATATGGGCGACGAGGACTGGAAACTCTACGTTCTCTCTTCCATCCCTTTTGTGGGCGAGAAGATGGCGAAGAACCTCTTAGAGCATTTCGGAAGCATAGAGAAAATCGCAAGGGCAAATATTCTAGAGTTGAAAAAAGTTGAAGGGATAGGGGACAAAAAAGCCAAGAAGATATACGCCATATTTCACTGAGCGGTAAACCCTTAAATAATACATGGGCTTTTCAAACCTATGAAATTAGTTCCAGATACCAGCGTGCTCGTGGACGGGCGATTCCGCGAATTTCTTCTCGGGGAGAATGCAGAGGAAGTCCTTATTCCTGAGATTGTCATAGGAGAGATTGAGCATCAGGCAAACATGGGGTTATCCATAGGGATCTCGGGGCTCAAAGAACTGGAGGAAATAAGAAAAATATGCGAAGAAAAGGGCATAAAAATAAGCTTCTGCGGCGAAAGGGCCACCGAGCTTTTGATAAAGGGCGCAAAGAGAGGAGAGATAGACAATGTGATTCGGGACTGCGCCTCGAAGAATGATGCAACTCTGGTCACCGGAGACCGCGTGCAGAGTGAAATCGCGAAGGTTAAAGGCATACCTGTGGTTTTTTTAGAAGAGAAGAGAGAGCTCAGCATGAGAATCGAGGATTTTTTCACGGAGGACATGATGAGCGTTCACATAAAGGCTGATGTGGGCGCTTACGGAAAGCGTGGCAAGCCAGGGGAGTTCAGGCTTGAGAAAATAAGGGATATTGGGAGCAAAGAAGTGGAAGAAATCGCAAACGATATAATAGAGAGGGCACGCCGGGACAAGAAATCGTTCATAGAGCTGGATTCACGGGGTGCAACGGTCATTCAGTTGAGAGAGTACAGAATTGCAATCACCCGCCCCCCATTCTCGGACGCTCTGGAAATCACCGCGGTTAGACCCGTGGTTAAATTAAATCTGGACGATTATTCCATAAGCAAGAAATTGAGGGCGAGATTGGAAGAACGAGCCGAGGGAATATTGGTCTCCGGCGCTCCGGGGGCTGGGAAAAGTACATTCGTGCAGGCACTTGCCGAATATTATTCCTCTCTGAACAAAATTGTGAAGACCATGGAAAAGCCCCGGGATCTGATTTTGGAGGAGAGAATAACGCAGTACACAGCGCTGGACGGGAGCATGGAGAAAACGGGGGACATACTTCTCCTCGTACGCCCAGATTACACAATATTCGACGAGATGCGCACCACCTCAGATTTCAAAGTATTCACGGACCTACGCCTTGCTGGCGTGGGTATGGTTGGCGTCGTGCATGCGACTCGAGCAATAGACGCCGTTCAAAGATTCATAGGCCGGGTGGAGTTAGGGGTGATTCCGCAGATTGTGGACACGATTATCCACATAGAAAGGGGAGACATCTCGAGCGTTCTCACTCTTCGCTACATGGTGAAGGTCCCGTCGGGAATGAGCGAGGAAGATTTGGCGAGGCCCGTTATAGAAGTTCGCGCGCTGGATAGTGAGAAACTGCTCTACGAGATTTACAGCTTCGGCGAGCAGGTGGTGGTTGTGCCTGTGGAAGAAGAATCGAGAGGCGTTTACAAGCTCGCGGAAAGGGAGATAGAGAGGGAAATAAGGGAAGAGTTCCCGGGGGCAAGGGTGAAAGCTAAAGTGACCGGAGATAATGGGGCAACAATATTCGTCAATTCTTCATCAATTCCGGCAATAATTGGAAAGAAAGGAAAGAATATAGAACGGCTGGAAAGAGCGCTGGGAATTTCGCTGAACGTGGAAGAATTGGATTCCAAAGTGCGAGATGAAAAAATAATGGTGGAAATCGAGATGCGGAAGAAAACTATTCGCCTCATAATCGGCGAGGAATTTGCGCACAGGAAGATGGAGATATACGCCAACGAAAGGCATCTCTTCAACGCCGTAGTATCTGGGAATGGGACTATAACCATAAGGAAGAGCACAAATAACGGAAAAAAATTGATTCACGCTATCCAGGAAGGCCGCGGGATTTATGCGGTTCCTCTATGAGAAAGAGCAAGTTCCAAATACGACTTCCTCTCCAAATTTTTAAGGTTCAGCTCTTTAACCAATAGCATCACCTTCTCCCTGCATGGCCCGTACTCGCCTATGCATTCAATTTCCGTGAATTCCCCCAGATTTTCAACAAAATCAATTGTGATGTTCAACTCCCCCAACTTGTAGTACTTCCTCCTCTTTTTCACCTCTGCCACCTTGGTGAACCCCAATTTCTCCAAAATTTGCGCCATTTTTTCCATGCTGTCAAATTTTATGTAGTATTCTTCCCTGCTTTTCGTATCGCTATCCACCTTCGGCCCCTTGTACGTGAGGGTGAAATCGTTCCTTATCCGAAGAGCTTCATCGGTATCGGCAAAATTTCTGCATGGATGGTTGTAGTAGCAATCTTCTTCGGTTATTTCCTTCACAAACACTGCGCCCATTTTTTTGATTTTCTCCTCAAATTCCTTGGAATTCTCAATTTTCGCCTTAATCTCGACTTCCATACGGGATTAATGGGAGGAGCGTATAAAACGATTCCCATGGTAGAGACACCTACGGCTAAGCCCTCTTACAGAAGGCAAGCTCGCAACTAAATCGTTGCTCGTTTCTCTCTCCACTCTCTTCCCTTTAACCAAAAAATTTCTTTCCGGATGAAACCGCTTTCTTTTCTAAAGAAAGGGGTTCAATGGACCGGTCGGGATTTGAACCCGCGGCCTCCACCATGCCAAGGTGGCGATCTTCCGAGCTGATCTACCGGCCCTTAGTTGCGTGATAGAAAAAGAGTATAAAAATTTTGGGAATTCAGACCAGATCCACGGCCTTTTTAAGCATATCGTCTGCTTTCCTTATGTATTCTTCGATGTTCTTGCCCGCAACCTTTAATTTCTCGGATGGAATATCCACGCCCACAAAGGTCTCGCCGTCCTTCACATATACAACGCCGTGGCATGGAACGAGGGTTCCTATATCGTAGTCCATCTGCATCATATCGTATATGTATTTTGGATGGCAAATCAAAAGCACTTTGTATGGAGGTATGTCAATTCCCAAACCATTCTTCACCTTTGCACTGGGCATAACCTCGCCCACGACCTTGAGTCCAACTTCCTCGATGGCTTCTTTGAATTTCTGTTCCGCTTCCTCAAAACTGAGGTCTTTCTTCACAACATATTTATACGCCATATATGGAAAACTGCGGCGTGGTATATAAGGGTTACCCATCAAAATAAAAAGAGGGTTAGTTGGTATTTTCGTTATTTTCTCCCATGGCATTTACTATCTCCTGATTCGCCTCATCCACTAAGTTTTTGAAATTCTCCTCCGCTTTGGTGTATCTCTGCATGCTCTCTTTGTTCATTATTTGCCCCTCCATGTCGGTTAGTTCCCTCAAATCATCGTCTATGTTCTGGCCGGTCATCTGCTTAACCTGCAGTTCATTTCTTTTCGATTCGTAATTTTTAAGGAGTTCCTGCGTTTCTGCGTCTTCATCCAAATTTTTCTGCGCTTCCATGAGCTCTTTATATTCATCGCTCTCTCTCAACGATTCGCCCAGGGCCTTTGCCCTTTTCATAACTTCTTCTTTGTCTGTCATGCTTGACTGAAGGCGACATATTTAATAAACATTACCTATATTCGGGAGTATGATTATTTTAGCACACCGCGGGTACAGCGCAAAGTATCCCCAAAACACGCTTCTGGCCTTCGAAAAAGCCATAGAGTACGGGGCGGATGGTGTAGAATTGGATGTTTGGAGAACCAAGGACGGAAAAATCGTTGTGAGCCACGACGGAAATCTCAAAAAGGTATTCAATGCGGATGTGGAAGTGAGGGAAAGCAACTATGAGGATTTGCTTCAATACAAACAGGAGGGAGAGAAAATACCCCTGCTGGAAGAGGTTTATCAGCTTCTTCCAGAAAAAGCGCTCATAAATGTCGAAATAAAAGATGTGAACGCCGTGGAGGGTTCGCTGGAAATCGTGAAAAGATACAATGCCATGGAGAGAACAATCTTCTCTTCATTCGAACTGGAAGCTCTTAAAAAACTCCGCTCTATGAGCAAAGAAGCTCGAATAGGCATTCTCCCCGTGCTCAGAGGGGCTTCGGGGGCCTTCGGGCTGCCAAAGTCAATCGTTGGACTCCATGCAGAATTTGTCAATTTGCCGTATCAAATCAAGGAGGTTTTGGGAGTTTTCAAAGCTCGGGCTCTGATTCGATATTACCGCCTGTTTGGAGCGAAGATTTCCCTCTGGACTGTCAATGAGCCGAAGCACGTGGAGGGCTTTGAAGGTCTCTACGAGGTGGCAATAACGGACGACGTGGAGAAGATGCTCTACCTAAAGGAGAAATAGTTTTTATACTCCCTTTCTTTTTCTACATTATGAACCCTGTGAAAGAATTTATGAAGTATCAAAATGAACTTATCTCGCTTAGAAGGGATTTTCACATGCACCCTGAGCTTGGATTCGAGGAGAAGAGAACCTCCAAAATCGTCAAGGAATATCTGGAGGAACTGGGAATAAAAACAAAAATTATGGCGAAAACTGGAGTGGTTGGCTATTTAGAAAACGGGGGAGAAAAAACCATCGCCATCCGCGCGGACATGGACGCACTCCCCATTCAAGAGGAGAACGAGGTGTCGTATCGCTCGGTGTACCCGGGAAAGATGCACGCCTGCGGGCACGATGCTCACACTGCCATGCTTCTTATTACCGCCAAAATTCTCTCTCAAAAGAATTTCGAAGGAAACATAAGGTTCGTATTTCAGCCTGCCGAGGAGGGTTTAAACGGAGCGAGCAAAATGATAAAGGATGGAGCGATAGATGGTGTGGATTCCATATTCGGATTGCACGTTTGGGCCAATTTACCCACGGGAACAATAGCGATCACTCCTGGGCCTGTGCTAGCGAATGTTGATTCCTTCAAAATAACAATCATCGGCGAGGGAGGGCACGGGGCATCGCCCCACGAGACGAAGGACCCAATTGTGACTTCATCACATCTTATAGCTGCTTTACAAACAATAGTGAGCAGAAACGTGGATCCGATGAAAAAGGCAGTGGTCACCGTTGGTAAAATTTCTGGCGGAACGGCGTTCAACATAATTCCCGAGAAAGTTGAAATGGAAGGAACTGTGAGAACATTCGACCCAGAAATACACGAACTGGTAGAGAAAAGGATAAAGGAGATATCGAAGAATATCACGAAGGGGTTCGGGTGCAAAGCGAAGATTGATTACAAACACCTTAACTTTGCCACAGTTAACAATGAAAAATTGGCAAAAATAGGAAGAGAGGTAGCTTCTGAATTTCTCCGGGTGATCGAAGAAGAAAGGAGCATGGGCGGCGAGGATTTTTCGGAATACGCTAAAATTATACCGGGACTATTCGCATTTTTAGGTGTGAGAAACGAGGAAAAAGGAATAATTTATCCGCATCACAACCCACGGTTCAACATGGACGAAGACGCACTGATATGCGGGGTTGCATTCGAAGTGAACATGGCCTTAAGGCTCCTCAACTCCTGAGCATGTCCCGAATTATACCGGCATAGCTGTGGTCTTTTATTTTTATTCCTTCTTGCAAAGAGAGGAATATTATTTCGGGCTCTGAAGCCAATATACCTGTTCCTTCTCCAAGCTTCTCGAAGAATGAGATTATTTCCCTGCTCTCCTTCAACGTATGGAAAGCTGCTAAAGCTATTCCCTCCAGAAGATCGTAGGCAAGAAAAGTGATGTTGGATATATCCACATCGAACTCCTGTGTGTTGCTTTTGATATCTCCCATGAGCTCGGCTTTTTTCGGATCGAAATGCCAGTGGGCAAACACCATGACCTCATATCCTAAAATTTGCAGGTCCGGTATTATCCTCCTTATGAGCCAGCCCTCGTAGAAGAGCCTCTTTTTTATCTTCGATGCTGTCTGAATGGTCACCCCAAGCCTTTCCGACAAATCCGAAAGAGATATTTCAGGATTTTCCACTATGCTCAGCATGGCCATCTTATCCCTTTCCGTAAGGTTCCTCCTGGGCTTTTTATCCGGGACTTTCAGGGGTCTGAGATTTCTCATACCGATTTTCCTGCATAGAATACCGGAGTAATCGAACAACACGGGAACACTGGCCAGCCCCAATGGCAAAAATGCCAGATTTATCTCGTTGGAATTTATTATCTCCCTCAATCTTATTATTTTCTCCGCGGAGATTATAGTCTTCTTCACATTAGTATAATTTTTAGCGATTCCAAACACGAATCCTCGATAAGATTCGGCAATTCCGTAAAAGATAAGGGGCGAGTACTCCTTAAATTCTCCAGAATCCCTAAGTTTCCAGAGCTCATGGATCCTCTTCTTCGTTAAATTCCCATAGCCGGCCACGAAGATCTCATAGTTTAAAAATTTGAAGTTTGGTATGGCAACTTCTCTTATTATCCCCGCACTCTTCAACTTCTCCACGGTTTTGTAGAGAGTCCAGTAGTTCATGCCTATTTTCTCCGAAAGTTCCTTGATGGAAAGATCGATGTTTCGCGATAGGGCACACATAACTTTCCTGTCAATTTCCCTTATTTTCATATCACTCCAGTGAGGATATTGTTCAAACTACTTAAATATTTCCAAAAATTGCTTAAAAATCAAAGTTTTTTTTAATTTTTTTAAAAAAAGATGGAGTAGATTACAAAAACTTAAGTAATATGTCCTTTTTCACCGGCATGGTGATGAGAAATGGATATGAGAGCACTTGGAAACATAGTGAGTAAAAGGCCGCTGGCAACTTTAATAATCATACTTCTTATTACATCAATATTCGGTGTGTATACATCTCAAATGCAGATGAGTGCCGATATGAGTACCTTCCTTCCGAACGACGAAATCGTTCAAGCTCAAAGGAACGTTAGTGAGCAATTTGGTGACACGGACATAATGGAAGTGATTTTTATCGGAAACAACACGGTCAGCAAAGGGAGCCTTCAAGATATGTTAAAAGTTCAAAATTCACTGGAGAACAATGAGAAGGTAACTAAATACCTCAGAACCCCTGATTCCCCCGGAGAAAGCATCATGTCCCCCGCAGATGTGATAGTTATGGGGAATCTCACCCTCAAATTTGAAAAATCACTGATTCGTGGATTAAACAACATGAGCGAAAATTCGGAGAAGGTAAATTTCACCGCCATAGTATTTCCACTCTCGGTAATGAACGATATAATGAAGAGCTACGGCAATATTTACAACAACGCCACCATGCTGCGAGAGGATGCTAAAACCATAGTTCTCGTGATATTCACCCCTCCTTCCGAGGGAAACAACACAGATATGAGCGCCTTCGCCCCCCTCATGGAGAATATCACATACACCCTAATCTACGGGGAGAATTTCGACGTTAAATCACGTATACTCACGATGCTCACCCCACCGCCAATGCAAAGCGGGAACGGTTCGGAGATGGAAAACCCGCTGCTGGACTTCTTGAGGAATGATATGAAGTCAAACATGAGCATGGAGAAAAAGGAAGTGAGCGTGAAAAACTTCATCTCTGCGGGCAATTTTTCCTACTATTCCCTGAATTATTCAAATTCCTCCATTGCTCAGGGCATTGCGGGGAACAATCAGCTCATTCAGGGTTTGAATTACGTTGATTACTCCGTGCAGAGCGAAGATAACGACACCGCGCTTCAGACCCTCGACAATATTATTTCAGGGGTATCACAAAACATTAAACAGATGGGCTATGTGCTTCCCTATTATCAGGATTACAACCGCTCCCTATCTAAGTTTCTCTACGATTTAAATTCGGGAATTGTTACGCAAGAGGATATAAAGAGCGTGCAGGAGAACACAACCAAGATGCTCTCCGTAGCGAGCGGCGATTTCAAAGAATCTCTTATGGTATTCAACTCCACCTTCAACCAGTGGTTAATGTACAACCACATATACTACGACGTGGCTTACGAGGCAAATTCAACCATGACCTCGTGCAGAGGATTCATCAGCGGGTATGATTCTGCGGTGCAGCTCAATTACACCCTCAACGGAATAAAGGGGATGATTAACAACGATAGCGTTGCCAATACAACCACCGCCATTTCCAACGTGGTAAATTCTCTCAACGCATCGAATCAGGATATGGAAGTACAGCAAAAAATGGTGGAAAACGCGCTGGCGGAAATGAATTCCCCTTATTACCAATGGTTCTCAAAAGCCCTCATGGATTTGGACTACGTTATGAAATATTCTCGCGTGGCACCTTACGGGGTAAATATATTCAACTTCATAATGGACATGATGAACTCCCCCTCGCAGCCCTCCGGCTCGGTAGAGCAGTTCCAGGTGTATTACGCGCTCAAGCACGCATTCGATTCTCCCGTCGCAGAGGAGTACAAGTACGAAATTCAGGGCATGTACCTCAACGAAATGAAACTGGCGAACATGATGACCGGAGCACCTGATTTAAATATGAGCTTTCAGGGGCCCAGCTTGGAGATACCCGATTTCAACATGAACAGCAGTGAGAAGATGAAGATACTCAACAACATGAGCCAGAGGGATATCGAGAATACCATAAACGGCATAGAAAATTACAATTCTTCGGAATTGACAGACACCATAAATGCCACTCTTCCTCTCATGACCAACATGAGTGAAAACATGAGTTCTCTGTCCTCTTTGTTAAATGAGATGGTGGGAAGGATTAACTTCATTTACAACACTACCGGAAACGCCTCGGTGCTTTCATCTCTTAAGCTTTATATCAACATGAGTGAAACAATAGACAACGCCTCCGAAGGATTGAATTATTTCGTGAATCACATCTCGTATCTCTCGGGATTCTCGTACATGATGACCCAGTTCTCGGTGCAGTTCAAGAACATGTTCTCCAAGGACTTCGATGGAAGAACCGCTAAAGCTGCTTTAATGCTCGTAATGCTAAACGACACAAAGTCCTCCTCTGAGGATTCCAACCAGCACTCAAAGAAAATGGAAAGAATAGAGGAAGAAGTGGGTAACGCCGTGAAGGAGGTTAAGGTGAAAGAGGAAGTCAGGGTGATGGGAACCTACATGATAACGGAAGCCACAGAGAAAACCGCAAACGAGACAATGAACATTCTACTTCCGGTTTCAATGATTTTGGTTGTGATAATCCTAATCGTTACATTCAGAGATTTGATCGACACTTTGCTGGGGCTCATAGGGCTTGGAATGGCAATAATGTGGGCCTACGGATTCGGAGTGATGATGAACTATGATTTCAATCAGATCAGCACCACCGTTGCCATTCTCCTCGTCGGTTTAGGCATTGACTACGCAATCCACACAATTTTGAGGTATCGAGAGGAGATAAGGAAGGGAAATACCGTTCGCGGCGCCATGAATGAGATGATCACACACTTAGGAATGGGTTTGATTCTGGCAACAATCACAACCATGGTGGCATTCCTTTCGAATCTCTCATCGCCAATTCCCCCCATACAGAGCTTCGGCGTGATGAACGCATTCGGAATCTTTGGCGCATTTATAATATTCACCACATTCGTGCCTGCGGTGAAAATACTCATAGACGAGAGAAAGGACAAGAAGGGAAAATTGAAGATAAGAGAGCAGAAAGAGAAAGAAAAATCGGGATCTGGCGTAGCCTTACTAAACAGATTCATGGCCTTAGGGGCCACCGGTGCGGAGAAGCACAGATACCCCGTCGTGATAGTTATTCTCCTTCTAACTGGAGTGTCAATTTACGCGGGAATGAATGTCAATACGACCTTCGACATGAAGGATTTCCTGCCCAGTAATTTACCTATATCGGACACCATCAACTTCATGATGGACAACTTTAACTCATCTTCCATGAACAACAACTACGTGCTAATTCAGGGAAACGTGACCTCACCACAATTGATTAAGGCGGTTGATAAGACGATGAACAGCATAAAGGACGATGACTACGTGAATTACGCCAGCAGCACAAGCATAACGACGCTAATAAAAGAATGGAGCGAGAAGAACGTGAGCTTTGCCAAGATGGTCAGCGAGAACGATACGGACGGAGATGGATACCCTGATGAGAACATAACCGCAATTTACGACTGGCTGTACGAGTACGGCGACGGGAAGGAGATACTTCACAAGAGCAACAACACCTACGACTCCATGCTCATAATAGTGAGTAGCACCGCCAGCACCGACAAGGAAAACAGGGTTCTCAGCGAGGAAATAAGCAAAGATATAAGGCCAATTAAAGACCTCGGATACAAAGCAACCCTCACGGGAACGAACATTCTGACATTCCACATATTGGACATGCTGAGCAGCAGCCAGTGGAACTCACTCATAATTACGATAATAACTTCTTTCATCGTCCTCACCATTGTATTTTACTACGAAATAAGGAGCTATCTTCTGGGAATAATCTCATCCATACCCGTAGTAATCGCATTACTATGGCTATTGGGAAGCATGTACGCTCTTGGCATAGGGTTCAACGTAGTCACAGTTACAATAACTTCGCTCACCATCGGGTTGGGAATAACTTACGCGATTCACATAACCCATCGCTTCCTGGAAGACATGAGAAAAGAAGAAAATATTGAAAAGGCAATGCGAAAAACCGTTCTCCACACCGGAACATCCATATTCGGAGCTGCGGCAACCACCATGGCAGGATTCGGAACCTTGATGCTCTCATCAATGCCCCCCATAAGGGAGTTCGGCGAGATCGCAGCTCTTTCAATTCTCTACAGCTTTGTGCTCTCGGTGTTCGTGCTTCCAAGTTTCCTATACACATGGGCAGAGTATCGTCAGAAGAAGATAATTAACAGAGAGAACGAGAAAAAGTACAGACAATTGAGCGCGGGTCTAATTTTCGCTGGGATAGGGGTATATTTACTTGCCTTCTATCTCCAGTGGATAGAACCAAAGTTACCTTCAAGCGTGGCTTCTTTTTCAGCGTTTATATTTGGTGCTTTGGCAGCTGTGGGTACAATAGTTATAATAATCGGACTTGAGATTTACTACCGTGCAAATGGTAAGTTATAAATACACAAATAATATTCCGCATTTACCTAAAAAAGGAGGCGATGAAAAATGGCAGAGGAAAACGTTGTGTTCGTAGGAAAGAAGCCGACAATGAACTATGTTCTTGCAGTGGTGACCCAGTTCAACAGTGGCGCCGATCTCGTCATACTCAAGGCGAGAGGCAGGGCCATAAGCAAGGCAGTGGATGTCGCTGAAATAGTGCGCAATCGCTTTGTACCGACACTCCAGTACGGAGATGTGAAAATCGGAACCGAGTCCCTTCAGGGAGACAAGGGAGATACTAATGTCTCCTCAATAGAGATAGAGCTCAGAAAAGAGTAAATCTCCCCTTTCTTTTTATTAAAGCAACCATGACCATTATCGGTATGATTATAACTAAATCGCTTAGTTCTGGAACCGCTTGGATTCTATCATAAGCATGGTCATTTATACCCTGCGACAGGAAGGAATAGGCTTCAACATCCACGCTCTCGTTCCCAGTGAAATTTGCGGGAATTACGACGGATATCTCAATATCCATGCTTTCCCCGGCAAGCAAAATCCCAGTGTCCGGATTCCCATCCCCATCGCTGTCGTAATTTGAATTCACATAGTCCCAAACACCGTCGCCGTTGTAGTCCTCCGCTGCCAGATTTCCGTCGATATATAGCTTAATATCGAATCCGTTCTGGGATGTTGCCTTTATTTCAAAGATATTCGCTCCGAGCCCTGTATTAGTTATTGTATGGTTAAATGTAAATTCCCTGTCCTGGGAGCTCACGTTGGTGGTAATATTGTTATTCGGAGTTATGTTCACATCCCAGGGTATGAAGAATTGAGTAGATGCATTCGTGTGAATAATCGGGTCATCGTGGGTATCAACCCTTACCTCCCAGAATCCGGACCAAGCATCATCAGGAATTGAATAAGTGTATTGGTATATCTTATCTCCTCCAGACGAACTGACTAACTGCATTTTCTGGGAATCGAGTTTTCTATTACCCATGGAATCCGTGATGTTTAGATAGGCGTCCCCGATATCATCGGTTCCGAATGGGGAAGTTATACGGGTTTCAACCCTCATGTCATCGCCCGCCGAGAAATTATCCGATTCTCCAGTGGAATTGAATAACTTCAAATATCGAATCCTGATGAAATCAGATGTGGGAATTGTGATGTTGGAGGGATGCTCGTTTGAATCGTAGTAGACTGTGGTGCTCGTTCCATAACCTTTCACCGAGACTGTTAGAGTGATTTGAGAACCCGCGGGGATAACGGAAGTTTGAGGAGTAATCGTGAAAGTGTACCATCTTGCATTTTTCTCACCTATTATCTCGTCATCGCCGATGAGGGAGGAATCCGCATATAGAGATGCGGTGATAGCTACTCCGCTGTAATACGAGCTCTGGGCGTCCATATAGAGATTAATAGTTATATAGCCGGTTATGTTCACATCGTAATAGACTTTGGGAAAAGTCCAAGAATACGAGTTATCGTAGTATATTGTCTGCGATTGCTCATTATCCCCATGCTTCAGAGAAAGCGATGACGAGCCGTTTAGGAAAAGCACCTTCTCGACCGAGAGAACGAGTACGTTTGTTCTTATTCTCACCGAATCGTTCACGGAGGAGTTTGAAACGCTTACAGCATTCAGAACGAGGAGATCCGTTTTCCCCCACGTTCCATAGGGCACACTTTTGATGATGGTTATATTCATCTCTTGATCCGCATCTAAATAAACGAACACCTGATCATCTCGTTCCCAGGAGGAATTTATCCAATTCCAGACCCCATCGCCATCATCATCCCTCGCCGCGAGGGAATCGTCGATGTACATTACGAATGGAAAGTGGTCTGAAGACTCGGAATCTTCGATATAATATCCATCACCCACATTTCCGTAGTTGAGAATGGTCAGGTTGAAACTCACATTCTCCCCAGGATTTCCGTATTCCGTTGTGTCTGGAAATACGGAAACTCCCATCTCCGCCCTGACGAAGAATTGCGAATGCTCTTCGTCCACAACCCCATTTGATTCCTCACCAATCACTGAGATCGTGTATTTACCGGGGGAGTTGGAAGCAATTAGAGAGTATGTGAATATGGAATATGCATTGAAAGAGCTTTCGACGCTCATCGTGGCATTATCCACCACCAAGGTGCCGTTTGGATCCCTAACGCTGATTCTCGCCCCGCTTATATCTCCAGAACCAAATGGGTCCGAAATTTGAGATTTAATTGTTACACTTTCGCCCCTCTCAAAAAGATAAGTTTCAGATGATGAGTTGTATGTTTTGATCCAATCCACATTCACATATGTGTCAGTGGGCAAATCTATCTGGGAATCGTATTGGGTTGAATTGTAATACACATCGATGGAAGTTCTCCTGTACCCGCTCACCTCCGTTCTGAGGTACAACGCCTCCCCTCTGGATAAAGAGGTGGTATTCTTAATTGTGAAGTTGTACCACCCTTCGCTCTCAATATCCGGGTTGTAATCGTACCCGATTTCTTCCAAGCCTGTGGAGTCGTTGTACTTCCAGAGGGATACATTCATTCCCGGTATATATTCCCAAATCAGGAAGATGTATGGATGAGGCACCAAATACAGGGAAATTTTAGGATTCTCAACTATGGAAAAATTCTTTGCAAACACGGGAATCTGATGCCATTCCGCGTAATAATTTGCTGGTATGTTGGTGTAATATCCCGTGTCCCCGGGGCGCGTGTCCATGTTGAAACTCTGCGTGGTATTATCGTAATGGAGATGCAACTGCTTATGCACGTAGCTGCTCCTTGTGGCAGGGATAATCAAAGGTGAATTCGATATATCTCTATCGGAGTCCCAATCAGATAAGATAATTAGGGAGGAAGAACGAGCAGGGGCTATTCCAGAATCCAGCTCGATAGAATGATAACCTTTGAAGTATTCTATATTTCTCACAAATCTCCAACCATGGCTGTATGCGTACAAACTCGCGTTGTAAACTTTGCCATCTCGGCCGTACAATTCAACCTTGTAATCCGCTCCTATGGGATACTGGGGGGGCGAATAGCCCGTGGAGGTATTGGAATCGGAATTTATGAGAATGTCGAGCACGTCGTACCCGTAAATCTCCTCTGCGGGAGTTGGACCGATGTACACATGAACCTCTTTACCCGCGTAGGGCTTCGGGAAATTATCGGGAATCGTTGTGTTCAGCCACATATCTGGCCCATAAGGGTAATCAGCTACCCCATCTTTATCCACATCCGGCAGCTTCTCGCCGTTCACCACCACAAAGCTTTCATTGTCGGGTATTCCATCGTTGTTGAAATCATGAGGATAGAGATCGAAGCGATCGGGAACGGTATCGCGATCTGAATCGGGAAGGGTGAACATCCTTACCAGCGGACAATCGGTACCTCCGAACAATTCCCCGTTAACGCTCACATAGAAAAGGAGGTGGTTTGTTAGGTAAGAAGAATAATTCACAATGTCCAAATTTTCATCGAATCTCTTCATGTGTCCTGAGATAGAAACCACATCTCCCACAGGGTCGCTCTTTTTGATTTTCCAATCCAAAAAAGACCCATCCACATGGGGCTCCGCGGGTATTGAAGCTATATATGAACCCCCCTCTACGAAATTATCCAACCAGTACGGGAGAGAAGCATTTAGGGAAAGCAGCACGGCGGAAATAGCTCTCTCTTTGAGATATTGATGAGAGCATCTTACCACCAAAAACAGGGTGGCATTTTTCACCTTCAAATTCAGATTGGAAAACACAATGTGTCCTATGTTTTTCACATTCCATGTATCGGAAACCATGGTATCGTTTGAGTCGTACTCTCCATTGCCATCGTCCTCATATATTGCAATTTTGTCCATCTCTATTGGAGCTGCGGTTCCGTTGAACTCGAACGTGAGATTTTGAATTTTCACATCCTTCAAAGAATATATTTTCATTTTCAAAATGGCAGTGTCCTTATTCAGAGGGATAACAGGTGAGTAATTTTCTTCGGCCACATAGAACATCTCTTCCCCGTATTTGGGGACATAGCTTAAATCTCCGGCACCCGCATAATTGGTGTATATTACAACGCTTCTAAACTCGTGGAACGGATGAGGTATGAACCCTTCCATCTTATTCCCCTTTATTGCCACGGAAATCGATTCCAAAGGAACAAACTTAGAAAAATCGTTCTGGTCGGTGGAGTTGAAGAAATAAAGCTCACGGCCCTGAATACTCTCATTCCACCCGTAGATTTCAGCCATGTACTCCGCGCCTATATTTCCCACTGAGTATCCCGTTTTTGAATCCATGTCCATGTCTATGAATATGTAAATCCCGCTAGATATCTTAAAGAATTCTTCCTGGGATTCCACGAAGAAGTAAAGTCCCTTGGGGGTGGAATGAAACTTCACCTCGGTGATGTTCACCATGGAAGGCGCGGATTTCAAATTGTAATAGGGAATCGAAGAGCTCCACTCCTGAAAATTTCCATCAACTTCATATGCAATTCCTTTCTCGAAGAAGAACACCCCCATCAAAGGTGCATAGATGAGCACAATTACCAGAAGAATTGCCACCGAGAAGCGGACAATTGGAGGTACTTTTTTATCAGGTCTCCTTCCAATTCTCCCCGCTCCGTTCACCAAGCCGCTTCCGTTGATGATCCCGTTCTTGAATCCATTACTAACCCCATTACTCAGGCCATTGCTCAACCCATTGCTGAACCCATTGACCTTGGATTTCCCGTTTTGAAATCCCAGCCCGTTAATCAAACCGATTCCGTTTCCCCGAGATGAACTTTTGTAGGACATCCCCTGCAGCTTTTCTTCTAAAAACGATGGAGGAATTTCACCCTGTTCCTCGTATAACTTCTTTGCCTTCTTAAACGCTTCCCTAGCCTCCGCGTTCTTTCCCATTTTTTCCAATAATTCTCCCTTTATTTGCCATACCACGGGAGAATTAGGTTGCAATTTTGAAAGTTTGTCGTATTCCTCGTAGGCGTTTTCCACATTCTCCTCGGAGAGAACCTTTCCCCACCGCCTTAAAAAATCCCTTGCAATTCCTTTTTTTCTATCTGAGAGGTAATTTTTCAGTTTCCGAGCATCTTCAATCTTTATGTCTCCAACCGCTGCTATTTCATAATCCTCCGCATTCAGCAATGAGTCTAAATCATTGTAAAAAGATGTTATTCCTTTTATCTGGTCCGCCGAAAGACCGTAGTCTTGAAGATACTCCCTGAGCACAATATGCACGAGCGTGCAATGATATAAAACCTTTCTACCAAAAAATGAGAAAAATATACCAAAAAATAATTCAGAGCTTCACGTCTTTGAGCTCCAGTTTTTTAACGACCATTTCGCCCTTCTCGTTCTTAAGGAAGACCAGATAATTACCGCCTCTTATTCCAAGCTCCTGTGCGATTCTCTTCTTCAACGTTATCCTGTACTGGCCGTTCTTTGTCTCCGAGACCTTCACTACTTCCCAAAGGCTATAATCATTTTTTTCTTTTTTATCTGCCATATTTGAACCAAATAGTTAATGATATATAACACTTATGTATATTTGCCTCAAAACCTCACCAAAACGTTTAAAATGATTCGGCAATGAACCCTTATGAATCTGATATGCCCGAATTGCGGAAAAGAGGGAGAGCATGAAATCGTCTCATATAAAGAGGTGAAAGGAGGCACCGAGTATCTGGTAAGGTGCAAGAACTGCGGATATACTTACTCCATAGTTATGAAAGATGAGAAAATGAAGGATATAAAGGTTATTTTCAGCTGGAAAGGGGAGTCTGAAGTGAAAAAGTACAGCACGTTCCAAGAGGATATCCTTCATATGGGGGAAGAGATAAGGGTAGATGGAATAAATGCTCTAATCACAGCACTGGATTCAAAGGGAAAAAGGATAGAGAAGGGGGAAGCAAAGGATATAGACACCATATGGGCAAAGAGATTCGATAAGGTCATAGTAAAAGTCTCGGTTAACCGGGGCGAGAGAACCATAGCCCACGAAATCACCGCCAATCCCAATGAGGAATTCTACATAGGTGATATTCTGGAATTCAACAAGAGTCACGCAGTAATACATAAAATAAAGACAAAGGAGAGGTTCATCTACCGAGGGGGCGCCATGGCGAGGGATATTGTGAGAATATACGCAAAGGAAATCAGAGAAGGAAGACGAAAATATTAAATAATCATAATCTTTTAATACTCGCATGGAAGGAGCAGATTTACCACCACCGGTTGCGCCTCAGCCGGCAATAGGAGAATCGAGCAAACTAAGGAGTGCTTTGGACCTGCTGAATATCTCGAAAATCTTAGCATTGATTATCGGCATATTAGGTTTTCTCATGGCAGCATGGACGGGCTTTTCTATAGCTCTCGGGTATGTATTCTCGATACCTTGGGCAGTGTATTATGTGACTATAGGAATAGTGAATCTTTTGATATACACAAAGATTCCAGAGTACGACACAATGATCAGAGGCAGAAGGTACGCTCAGGCCAAGGACGAGATGCTCATGTGGGCAGTACTGGGAATAATTTTCGGATTCGTCGTGGGCCTTTTGCTGATACTCGTTATCTTCATGTACTTAGAAGATTTGGTTAGAAGCTCGGGAGCATCGCAGGTTCCCCCTCCTCCGCCGCAGTACTAAAGGGAAAGTTTTTTATTCTTTATCCATTTATTTCTTGTTATGCTTAAAGAAGCCTTTGAGAATGTTGCCCCTTACATTTCAAATATTCGTGAAGTTGAAAAATTTGTTGAAGAGCACAAGGATATGGAAGAGGAAGATGTGGAAAAAATATTAGAGGAAAAAATAAAAAATGAAAAGGGCACACTGAGCACAGATTTCAAAATTTTACTCAACGAAATGAGGAAAATGATTAATACGGAGATGTAAATCCATGTCTGTGAATCTCAAAGACCTCATAAAGAGGTTCATAATGGAAAAAGGCGGAGAAATAATCGAGAAGGATGACGATTTCATATGGGTGAGAATGGACGGAAACTTAGGAATTTACTACTTAGAAGAAAATGATGTCGTCACAGGGGAGCACGTGGTGAATTTCAACCGCGTAACCGAGCAGGTAATGGGGGAGAAAGCCATATTCTGCCTCAAAGGTTACGATGACCTCGCAAAGAACGTCGCGCAGAAATTAAAAATCGAATTAATCCCTAGGGAGCAGCTTGCACTGTTCATAGGAGAATATATCATCCAGCTATACGAAAAGGGGGAAGAGATGCCTATTTTAGAAGAAGAAGATGTGGAAGTCGAGGATATTCAATACGATGAAGAAGAGGAGGAAGAGGAAGAAGAGAACCCTGATTTGATTCCAATCATCATAGAAGAAGTTGACGGCGGAGAGGAGAAAATAATAAAGGTTAACGTGACCGAGGAGGAGGCAATGAAAATAGCGAAGCTATACGGGGGAGGATTCAACGCCGAGCTGAAATTGGTACCCTATTTCTTATTTGAATTTTCCCTAAAACTTTCAATCGAAGGATCGCCGGAAAATAAAGCGGTGAGTGGAATAATTGCGATAAATGCCCTCACCGGGGCCTACGAAATATGGAGAACAGGATTTGAAACCGCATCGACCATCGCTTTGCCACACATCAAATTTGAGCCAAAGATATCCCTAGAATTATCTAAGGAGACCGCGAGAAAATCGCTGATTAAAGAATACACGAAGGAGGAAGAAGTTACCATAAACGACGAGAATGTTACCATAATAGAAAAGAGAAAAACAAAACCACTGGAAAGTAGTATAAAGGTGAATCACCTCGGATTGCACTACCTACCAGTATGGGATGTAACTGGAAGAGGCGGCAGCGTGTACATTAATGCATCCACAGGAGATGCAAGCAAAGAGGATATTTACGGGCTCACCACCTGATTATTATCACGATCACCACCAATATAATTACGAGGAATATGAGAAGCATCAACCAGGATGGTATTCCATTGCCCACGAACACCTTCTCCTGACCTTCCTCGTTCATCTGCAGAACATTAATCGATTCGTGATAAGTAAGGTCTGGAGGAGAAGTATATATGAGAAAATTGTAATACGAAGAAAGATGCTCGCTGTTTCCGTCTTCAACCCATTCCGTTATTCTGAATGGATCGCGGATTAAAAATCCCCTCCCCAAGTCCTTTCTGCCTACTTCTGCGGTAACGTCTATGTTCACATAATCCAGTTTGCCATCATGGGGTATAACCGTACCAACCCACGCATGCTGCCCCCACGTAGAGCCGTCGTAGAGAAATCCGTACTCCACCCATGCGGGTATGCCGATACTCCTCGCCATGGATACAAAAACGAACGAGAGTTCGTCGCAATCGCCCTCCCTTGCATTCCATGTTTCCACAGCAGTATTGGGAGCGCCCGTTCTCTCAGATTTATAGTGGAAGTTCTCGACGATGAAATCATAGATGTCTCTGAGCTTTCCAACGACGCTCGAATCGCCCTTGGTAATGTTATTTGTTATATCTTTGAAAGGTTCCGGGTCAATCACATACAATAAAGTTCCACAATTCTCTAAGTACTCCCTGTGATCGTATTGCTCCTTGAGATTCTCAGGAATTTTGTCCACCCCATCAGATGATTTTATGTGCCAAACCTTCGTGTAAGTGGTACCCGTGTATTTTATCCTTATTTGCGATGCTCCGGAGAGGGAGTAAGACCACCAAGTCCGATTATACCCGTTGTGCACACTTTTAGGATAAGAGCTTACATCTTCAACGCTCAATTTCTGATACTGAGAATCTGTGGGTATTGTTAGATTTATTGTGTAGGTTCTGGCGGATATATCAATAATCCTTTCAAATTGAAATTCTATTTTCTGAGGTAAAATCATGTAAGTGGCACCCGGAGGATTTTCGACAAGTGATGATATGGTGGGCAGAAACACGTAAACAATTATTAGAACCACTGCGATAGCTATGGCCTTTGCAATTATTCTTGCTCTTTTTTCCATTTCCTCATCACCTTCTTTGGTATGGTTAATATCAAAACCCCTTTATAAACCTTGTAGTACATAACGGGCACTCCTATGAGTATCCCCAAGAAAAAATAAAGATAATGAGAACCCCAGATGAAGGGGAGCAGGGTAAAATTAAAGAGAATCATGTAGCCAAAGGATTGAAGAAGATATTTCTCCCAGAATTTTTTGTAAATTCCGTATCCCAAAAGAGCGCCAGTGGACGCGTGCATTGCAGACATCCCAACGGAGAATAGAAGAAATGAAACCACGGCGCCTGCATAATCCACATTCGAAAGAGGGATTCGAAGATAGTAATAACTCATGGAAACAGACCATATGGCCGCGATTCCGAGCCCGAAGGCGAATCCATAATAGGGAAGAGAGTAATCTTTTCTCTTCTTTGGAGTGTTTAAATAGATGAACTTAGCCATCTCGGTGAATATCGCAAAAATCACCACGAAAAATATGCTTAAATCGAGGTATGCGCTCACGGAAATCATGGAGATGAGAAAGAATACGGCTATGATTATTCCGATTATCCAACCAACGAAATAATTGAAAAACAATTTTTTCTCGCTGAAAAGCCCCTCCAACTTACCCCACGAGGCGTAAAGAATCCCGAACGAGGGAAGAAATCCCACAATGGCTGAAATGTAAAAGTTCCAGTCCATGATTGCTCAACGTCGCAAATTATTTAATATTTTTCCGACCGAAACTCGAAAACCATGTGCCATACCCGCGGAGCGTATGATTTGATCACCCTTCTCTTTTCCACTCTCCCAGAGAAGCCATGCGCCTTTGCTTTTTCCTTTATTTTCTCTTCCATTTCTCCCTCGCGACCCTCCCTAATTAAATCGTGGTAAAAGATCAATCCACCGCTCTCTTTCAATATCTCAAAAGCGTAATCAAGAAAAATCTCGGTGTTGAAATAGCCCATTATGACGTAATCTGCAACCCTTCGGGGACAAACTACCCTATTATCTCCGAATATTGGAATCACGTTGGAAAGAGAATTGAGGGAGATATTCTTGAGAAGATAATAAAAGGACAATGGGTTCTTCTCACAGGCATAAACCCGTCCAGCGCTCCGGGCCGCGGGAAGAGTGAAATACCCTATTCCAGAGAACATATCAACCACAACTTTCCCATGAAAATCCATCCTTGCCATTCTTATTCTCTCCTCGATGTTCCCCGAGGAAAACATGAGCTTGGAAACATCGATGGCATATTTTATTCCGTTCTCCACGTGCACTGTTTCGGTCCCATCGCCCCATATCTTTATCACTTTCTGTTCCCTAAACTCCCCCCCGATTCCCAAGTACATAACAACGGTTCTCACTCCCAATATTTCCCCGTAAGTTTCTCCGACGATTTCATAATACTTCTCGGGCAAATCAAAATGAGGGAGGAGGAGCACATCGCCAATCCTTTCCCATTTCGATGGGATATCCAAATCTATCCCCACTTTCTCCAGCTTTCGCTTTATTTTCGCATACGGCCTGATTTTTCCATTGCGAATCCTTAAAGCCATATCCTCGGCGCCATCGATTTTCTTTTTCAACGGAAAAATCACATAATCATCAACGACCTCAATTTTCCATGACGAATCGAGCAAATTCTCTCTAACCAATTTTTTTCTCACCTTTTCCGCATCTTCTCTGGGAACTTTCAGGGCGTAAACCACATACCCTTCAAAGATTCAAAATTAATAAAATTTCGGTAAATGGCCAATCATAAGCGTTCCTGTAGCATGGACTGGAAGATAGCTTCGGGCGGTTAGTGGCCCGCGGGCTGAACGCCTCGCCCCCGAAGGGGCTCGACGCTTACACCCGGGCTCTATCAACCCCGTCTTTTACGGGGGCCCTCAACGGCACCTCTTTTCAGGGGCCGCTTCGTGCTTAGATGCTTTCAGCACTTATCGGCTACGGCGTGGCTGCCCGGCGATGCCTTGCCAGACAACCGGTAGACTAGAGGCCGCGGAGCCCCGTTCCTCTCGTACTAGAGGCTCCTTCCCCTCAGGTGCCGGACACTCCCACGGAAAAGCAACCCTACTGTCTCGCGACGTAGTGAACCCATCTCACGATCCCTTTTAATGGGCGTACAGCCCCACCCTTGGCAGCTGCTGCACCGCCAGGATAGGAAGAGACGACAACGAAGTAGCAAGCCTCCGGGTCGATATGAACTCTTGCCGGAGACAACTCAGTTATCCCTAGGGTAACTTCTCTCTTATCACCCGCCCCCATCGGTGAGGACAGGGTGGTTCGCTAGGCCCTGGTTTCCCATCTCGGACCCTTGTTGTGCGGATCCGA
>WAKX01000043.1 GCA_015523125.1 DHVE2 group archaeon
TCGATGAGGAGAGAAAAGAGATAGTTGTTTATCATGTGCGGCATAGAGAAAATGTGTACGAGAAACTATGAGTCGAACTTTAGCGGATTCCATTTAGCAAACACTACAGAATTTGAGATGTGCATAAAATATCAGACATTTACAGACATGGGAAAAGGTAGGGTGCACCTTACTAATTCCTATCTCGATGAGAATGACTTCATCCGCATCACGTACGGGAAAGAAATCAACGGGTACCGCGTGAAAATCATCACGGACAGGGATGGGATTCCGAACGGGGTAGAAGCAATGTTATCCAACACATCATACTGGCGGTTTTTAGTGGTCGAATATCCTCTGTTGTGGGCGCAGTACTCGTGGGCGGCCAAGTATTATGACACAATAAAGAACAAAGAAAATGAAACTGCCGCTGAGCAAGTTAAGGAGACGGTTGGTGCGGTGATGCTGGCTATATTCACCTTTACATTTGTAGATACTATTAAAAGTACTATTTTAAGCTATATAAATATAAAAAATAATTTGGGCGAAATTGTTATAGTAGTCTTATTAGGTGGTGTGTTTAGTGCAATTACCAGCTGGCTCTTACCCACATCTATGGGATATATGCACTCTTTAACGGGTGATCACAATGACTGACCAAAAAACTAAAGGAAGTAAAACTAAGAAGTATAGTCAGATATATTTTTATATTATATTAATGGTTTTAGGTCTCCCTTTAATAAACGGAATAATTATATTACTACTTCAACCAACTGTAGGAAACGTACTCCATGGTGGACTTTGGGAGCTTATGGGAGCAAACGTGATATTCACGTTATATATACTATATCTTTCTAGAATTACACCATTTGTCATATATATATCCCCTAATGAAATAACAATTGTTGGCTTTACCTATAAATATTACATAAAAAGAGAAGATGTGAAATACGTAAAAATAATGAATAGCAGAATATTGATAAGACCAAAGAACGCTAAGAAATTTAAAATGATGTACACTGATAAAGATAATGACTATTACAAAATATTGGGCTTTGTCCGGATTGATAATGCATTCATAGATGCGGTTAAATTTTTCTTACCATTAAATCCCAAAATTGAAATAGACTGGGATTATGTTCCTCAGAAATACAAAGATAAACTTAGAGAGGTTCTAAAAGGAGAGAAGGGGAGATGATAATGGTTAAATCGGATATAAAAATAGAGAACTACAATACTTCGGAATATTTTCCTCGTATTCTACAACTTCACGCACAATGATGACTAGCTGCGGGCTGAGAGAGAAAAACTGTAGGAAGATTACAACTGGAGCATCGCACACTACTTCTCGCTAAAACTTTACAAAGGCCATGATGAAAACCCCCAATTAGGAGGTAAAAAAGAGCATTTTCAAGAATAAACAGGAGAATTAAAAGCGATTGCTCTTTGTTTTGCAATTCATCACAAATCTTAAATACCTTATTAACGATATGTCGCCGTATGAAGGAAGAAGGCGTCGTTGACATGCCCATGCGCCTGTTGATTGTTGCGGCCATACTTGTGATTACCGTTCCTGTAGTTTTAGGAATTGTGAATTATTATTCCGTGACTGCCAGTGAGCAGCAGCTGGCATCTGGTGTGGAATACCTCAAGAAGCAAATAGAAATAGTGTACTCGCAGGGGGAGAACGCATCCATGGTTGTCCGCGTCTCATTCCCTTTTGGTACGGAGTTCGTTAAAATAGGAGGTCATCTTGGAAGCGACAATTCCCACCTGATTCGTTACAAGCTCAGAAACGGAGTTGAAAGATATACCGTTGTGCACTATGGGAACATCGCAATTCTCATGACTGCAAAAAACGGCTCCACTCTAACGGTTGTGGGGGGCACTTACGATTTCATACTCACCAAGACCAAGGCCTCGACGGATTTGGATCACGATGGGCATTTAGACGATTATTACATAACCGTCGAGGTGAGAACTAAATGATTCAATTCTTTCTATCAAAGATAACCGTTTCTTTTCTCTCGCTCTCTCTCGTGGCCTTAGCTGTGGGTTATTTTCTATATTTTGACCAAGCGGCCTACGAAACTCAGGCTAGGGAAATCGCAAATCTGGTCTCTTCTCGGATCGATGAAATCGCCTCCCAGAACATGGAAGTGCAAGTTCTCTTCGTATACAATAACAGCCAAGGTATTCAGTTACCTGCAAAGATTGGGAGCGAGTATTACACGCTGGAAATTGGAACTAGGGCTATCGTTATAAGATTGGAGGGTGTGCACACTTTCGGCTATGCTTCTTACATCCATAGACAAGTTTACACGTTCAACCCGAGCTTGCTAGCGGGAAAGAAGGTAACCAGCGAGATGCTGCATCAGCTTCAAATCCAACATACCCCTCTGGAGTCCAAGACTCAGGCGTTTTATGTGGAGCAGAAGTACATGCTGGTGGACGGGCTTTACACCTACGTAACTTTCGTATACCTTAAATAATAAGGGCAAAGTTTAAAATAATTGGGGCAATCCTCACGCGATGTTGGAAAAAGAGCTTGATCTGGATTATTTCCACAGAGAAGGATTCAAAAGGTACCGATGCAAGAAATGCGGCGCTTATTTCTGGAGCGCAATCCCGAGGGACAACTGCACCGAATCCCCCTGCGGGGAGTACAAGTTCATAGGAAAGAAGGGCTATTTCCGGAGAGAATTTGAAATCGAAGACATGAGGAAGGAGTTCATTCAATTCTTCGAGAAGAGGGGGCATAAGAGGATTGGGAGATATCCCGTCGTAGCGAGATGGCGCGACGATGTGTTCCTCGTGAACGCTTCAATATATGATTTTCAACCCCATGTGACATCCGGTCTCGTCGAGCCCCCTGCGAATCCCCTAGTCATATCTCAGCCGTGCATAAGGATGGTTGATGTGGATTCCGTGGGAAAAACAGGAAGACATTTGACGGGATTTGAGATGATGGCGCATCACGCTTTCAATTATCCAGATAAAGAAGTTTACTGGAAAGACGAAACCGTAGCCTATGCGATCGAATTCTTGGAGTCGTTAGGCATCAGCCGCGAGGACATAGTGCTCAAAGAGCACCCGTGGTTCGGGGGCGGCAACGCCGGGGCGAGCTTCGAAGTCATTGTTGGAGGTTTAGAACTGGCAACCCTCGTATTCATGAATTTGCGAGAGTCGGAAAACGGAGATATAGAAATCGATGGGACGAAGTACGAGGAGATGCCCATAAAAATCGTGGACACGGGTTATGGATTAGAGAGGTTCGTGTGGATGTCCAAGGGAACTCCGACCATATACGAAGCCATTTACCCGGACATGATTGAAAAATTGATGTCTTTGACAGGTGTGGAAAAGGGAGAGAAAGAGGACCGCATTTTAGGCCTTTTAGCTTTTCATTCGCCGAAAATTGAGAGCATGGGCGAGAGAAAATTCTTAGAGTTCTTCATCAAGGAAGCAGGGATAACCCGTGAGTACTACGAGGAGAAAATCGTACCCATTCAGAAAATTTACGCCCTAGCCGACTTCTCCAGAAGTTTGAGCTTCATGCTCACCGACGGAATAATTCCTTCAAATATCCAAGCAGGATATCTGGCGAGATTGCTAATCAGGAGAAGTTTGAAGATTTTAGACGATTTAAAAGCCGATATTTCCCTCTATGAGCTCGTTGAAATGCATGCCAAGAGATTCTCAGACATTATGGACACATCAATGCTTCCCGTAGTGAGTGAAGAGCTGGAAATAGAGGAAGAGAGATATAGAAGAACAATGAAGAAGGGCACCGAAATAGTGAAGAGGATGATAAAGAAGAAGAGGGAAATAAGCGTGGAAGATTTGATTCTCCTCTACGACTCTCACGGCTTGCTGCCCGATGTGGTGAAGCGCATCGCCGAGGAGATGGGAATAACGATTGATATACCTGAGAACTTCCATTCCCTTGTGGCCAAAAGACACGAAAAGAACGTGGAGAAGAAAAAGAAGAAGGAGAGAAAATTCCCCGTGGAGAAGACGGAGTTGCTTTATTACAAAGACCCATATCTCAAAGAATTCGACGCAAAGGTGATTTACTCTGAGGGAAAAGAAGTGATTCTAGATCGCACCGCCTTCTATCCAGAGGGTGGAGGCCAGCCCTGCGATTTGGGCTTTTTGATTCACGACGGAAAGAAAATACCTGTGGTGGACGTGCAAAAATACGGCGAGGTGGTGGTTCACCGGATTGAGAGGGAAATACCAAAAGGCGCAAAGGTACATGGTGTGATAGATTGGGAGAGAAGGGAGAGATTGATGAGAATGCACACCGCCGAGCATGTTCTTTTAGCAGCAATACGAAGAGTTTTAGGCAAGCATGTCTGGCAGCATGGAACTCAAAAAGATGTTTATGAGTCCAGATTCGACATAGCGCATTACAAACCCATAACGAGAGAAGAGATAAAAAAGATAGAGAGAGAAGCTATGAGAATCATCACATCGAACATCGATGTGGAGGCGAAGTTTATGAGCAGGAGGGAAGCGGAAGACAAGTACGGCTTCGTTCTCTACGAGGGCGGCATTCCGCCGGGTAAAGAGATACGCGTTGTGCGCATTAACGACTTCGACGTAGAAGCCTGCGGAGGAACTCATGTGAAAAAGACCGGAGAAATAGGATTTTTAAAGATTTTACGCACGGAGAGAATTCAGGACGGAGTGAGCAGAGTAATTTACTCCGCGGGACTAAGTGCGTTGGAGAAAGTTCAGGAAATGGAAGATAATGCGTTGAAAGCCACCGAGTTAGCAAGCGGCTCCATGGATAAGCTTCCGGAGAAAATAAAGAGCCTGATTGAAGAGAACAAATCCATGAGGAAAGAGATTGAGAAGATGAAGGAAGAAAGGGTGAAAATAATCGCCGACGAGCTCCTCCGAAATTCAAAAGATGGAAAATTGGTGGCAAGGGTGCACTTGGATCGCGGCGAAATGCAAAAATTGATGAAACTCCTCAGCGAGAAATTGGAGAAGGTTGTGCTTTTGAACGATGAAGGAGCTCTAATGATTCGCAGCACCGATGAAAAGGCCGCCGATATTGCGAGGGAAATAGCAGCCAAAGCAGGTGGAAAAGCCGGGGGCCGCGGCTCGTTCGCTCAGGGAAAAATTGAAAGGGTTGAAGATGGGGTTAATATAGCAAAAACGCTTACGGGATATGAATGATAAATCCGGAGATTGAGAGAATCAACTCGTTGGTGCGAAAATATTTGGACGTGTATGAGTTCAGAATAACTCCGGATCATTTGGAATTTTACTTCACGTATCGAGATGAGAAGCAATTCGGAGAGAATTTTGAGAAGCTCCGGGTAGAAATGAAAAAAATTAATGCAATACCCATGGTGAAAAAGAAAGGCGGAGAATACGTACTGCTGGTGCTCCGCAACCCAAAGCGCCATTTTTTCAGCATCTGGATCAACCTTGGACTTCTAATCCTGACAATATTATCCACAATATGGGTGGGCATGGGATACTACACCGCCTACTACGGCTCGGGAGGTTTCTGGCACGATTTCATGGGCGGCTTGATTTATTTCTCCGTTCCTCTTCTCACCATATTGGGATGCCACGAGATGGGACACTACTTCGCGGCCAAGAAGCACAATATTGCCGCCTCATTGCCTTTTTTCATACCCGCACCCACGATGTTGGGAACTCTGGGCGCGTTCATATCCATAAGAGAGCCCATTCCCGATAAAAAATCCCTCATCGATGTGGGCCTCTCCGGGCCTATAGTTGGGTTTATTGTGGCAATTCCAGTGACGATAATCGGCCTGATACTTGGAAACATGAATCCCCCACACGTGGACACAGAGGCGGTTAACACGTACATGGTTTTCAACGTACCCATCATATATGAATTCTTAGAGTGGTTAATTCCGTCGTCCAACTTCGTTCATCCAGTGTCCATGGCGGGCTGGGTTGGATTCGTGGTAACCGCCATAAACCTGTTCCCCATCGGCCAGCTGGACGGCGGGCACGCTGTGAGAGCCATATTTGGAGACAAAGCAAAGTACATAAGCTACGGATTTGCCGCACTCCTAATTGGCCTCGGATTTCTCTATCCCGGCTGGCTCATATTCGGCATATTGGTCATATTTTTAGGTTTGAGACACCCTCCCCCATTAAACGATATCGTGAAGCTTGATAAGAAGAGATACGCCATATTCTTTGCGGCGCTTTTGGTATTCGCGGTCACCTTCGTCCCAATACCCGTGGAAGTTCATCAGATGCACGAGAATGTCAATATTAATGCAGGTGTGGACTCCAGTATGCTCATTCTTGGCACAAATATGAACAAAACAATTTTGCGAATCAACGTGACTAATCAGGGAGAGATGCGAGAGAATATAACCTTAAGGGTGCAAGGGGATTTCGAATTTAAGAACCTGAGCAGCTACATGGTATTTTCCATCGACCCAGGAAAATGGAAAAATTTGGAAAGTGAGATAACAACCAACACCACGGGAAATAAAACCATAAGCTTGGAGCTGAGAACCAAGACCAACATAGTTATGTGGAAGAACATAACCGTTTCCGTGTTCATGGTTTCCAGCGATCTGTACTTCTCCCCTTCAAATGTGCATGGCAGCGATTTCAATGTGACTTTAAAGAATAAAATGGAGAATAGAACAGTGCATTTCATTTCCTTAAATCACATGCACTTCAACATCACCAATTACCCCATGGTTCTCAAACTTCAGGCCAACGAGAGCGTGGAGTTGCACATCCTAGTTTTAGGAACAACGATTCTGGCTGCGGTGGATTACGAAAACTACGAAATTGCACTTCTCTACGTAACCGTATGATCCCGCAACACGCTCAAAAATCTCTGGGCATCCTCCCACATGTTCGTGTTGTTGAACATCACGTAGTCTCCTTTTTTCACAACGCTTCTCAATTTCAGCAAATCACCATCGGTGAATCTATAATTGTACCCCGTGATGCCGTGGAGCCGATAATACGAGAATGAGCCGTGCAACTTCCGGGATTTGAATGGATCCACGACATGAATGATATTCAGCTCAGCGCAGATTTTTCTTATTGTTTCTTCTCTCCATCTCCCCCGCGGTTCCCAGCCATAGATGAATCCCCCATCTATTGTGGAGAAAAAGTCAATCAGATTTTTAACGTTCTCCTCGCCCTCCGAGAAACTCGGGGGACTCTGGAATATTACGAGTTTCGAGTTGAGTATCTTTGCAATCTTTACGAATTGCTCCCACGAGGACATTGTGTCTTCGTTCACCTTGAACCTTCCGAAATCTCCCAGCGGGCCTTTGTATCTCCTGTACGTAGGACTCTTCATCTCGTGGGTTATGATCTGCGGCGCTTTGAGGGTGAACTCGAAATCTTCGGGAGCCTCTTTTCTCCATTTCTCAGCCAGAGATTCCTTGAGGGGCGAGTAGAATGTTTTCTGAACTTCCACAACTTTGAACTTTGAGTAGTATTTCTTTCTCGCCACGGGAAAACCACAGGTTCCGATTTTCATCATGCAATGAATGGCGACAAAAATAAAAATTTATCTAAGGAAGTAAAACGCGAGGAAAGATAGGGTGAAGCCGAAGGTGAAAGTTAAAAGGGTTGCAAGCTTAGCCCGGTGCATGCTCTCCTTGGCAACCGTGGCCATCTTCTTCATGTTTCCCGCTGAGGCCATTCTAAGCTCCACGTATTTGGTCCGCATGTACATGCACACCTCTTCCATATTCCCCATGGCTTTATCTATCGCTATTTGGCACGCACGCACAATCTCGTCCCAAGAATCATTCTGACCCACGGGGTTCAAATCCACCATGCTCACATTCACTATGTGATTGTCCGTGGAAAACACCTCGATTTCGTCCACATTTTTTATCTCTTCCCTTATTTTATTCCTCAAGCCTTTCTTTATGTTGTTCCCGTCCACGAGAATATAAGCGATTTTCTTCTCTCCGTACTGAAACACTGCTGCTCTAATGCCCCCTGGCCCCACGCTCTTGCCATCAAAATTAACCGAAGAGAAGCCCATCTTTATCTTCTTATCCGCTTTCAATCCCTTCAATTCTTTCTCGATCCCCATCACGTCCATGGGCGTAAGGGATAGAGGCACAGAATTTTCGTCGAAACAGTTATGCGCATCAATAGCCATCGCATCCTTCAATTCCTTTTTGGCGGATTTGATTATCGCTAACCCTGTGTTGAGCTCCACATCGTCGAACTGGGCATTTTGGGGAATGAGCGCGATGAACGCGTAATCTCCAAAGCGCTGCGCAAAAAAGCTCACATCGTGGATTTTTCCCCGCTTCACATCGCTGAACTCTTGGTATTCGCAATCTTCCTCGAGCATTTCTTTTATCGCGTCGGCAATTTTTTTCACATCTTCGTCCGTGGCAATATTGTTATCGTGGGTGGTTGTGGTGTGAAACACCATGAGATTATCCATGTTAAGCATCTTTTCCAGCTTGTTTGGTATGTCGCTACCCCCCAAGCTCCCGAAAGGCCCGGGGTGGATGTAAGGTGCCACGAAAGCAGCCTTTATTCCCTTATCCCCGCGGAAAACCATTACCGAGATGGGTACTTTTCTATCCACATATATCTCATAAAAAAATCGATTGAGTTTTTTCTCCTCTTCCTTGGTGAACCTTCCCAGATAATTGAGGAAAGATGAAATAAAGAAAAGGGGATCCTCGCGGAACTCCCTCCGAAATACGGAGGTTGTTCCTCTGATAAAAAGGTATCCCGCAAACCCATATATTATAGAAGATACGAGAAACGGAAGCCACGGGAAAGAAGGCAAATAGAATAATGAGAGCATAAAAATTACAGCGTTGTAGTAGGAAGCAACAACCATCGTAAAATTTTTTTTCTCAGCTAAGAAAGCCCGGTAAATCACATATCGGATATCGATTGGATACGCAAAGGCCAAAAAGAATGCAAACTGAAAAGGAAGGAAGAATCTCAAAATCCAGAACTGGAAGAATGATATCAGGAAAACCACTAAGTTCAGAATTGCAATTCTACTCATTGGAAAATAAATTCTGAGGCACTTGATGCTCACGTAATCCGCAACAATCGAAAATATATATGGAAGGAAGAATAGGAAAAAGATGTCCTCTATCTTTGGATGTACTATATAAGAAAACACTAAGAGGATCAAAGTAAATACGGAGATTGAAATAAGAGGATGCGGGGCCTTGAACACATGCCTGCGCAGTGAAACCACATATTTTTCATCGTTGGGCATTGGCTCTCCCATAATGATTGGCTATATTTACTTTTTTGCAATATAATTCAGAGTGTAAACGAGACCAAGAATTAAATTAGTGTAGAATGTCAGTGCGCGCCAGAGTATGACAACTATCCCCGCGATGGAAGAAGGAACCCGTTGAGATATTAGCAACAAAGCGGTGAATTCCGCTAGACCGGTACCTCCGGGAGTCACGGGGATTAGGGTAACCATAACGATTATGAGCTGGGCTGTGAACATGAACAGCCAGTTAGGCTCGTATCCCAATCCAATTAAGAGCAGAGGAATAATTGTGAAATCGATGAACCACATGGCGACGGTTACCACGAAAGACACAACAAGATATTTTTTATTCCTCTTAAATAATGTTTTTGTGCTCTCCGCAAACGCAATGAACTCATCTTCCATTTTTTTCATATCTTTCTTTCTCTTTTTTTCATCTTTTACGAAAAATTTCATCAACCACTCGAGTTTGTACAATTTCTTTTTCACTTTATCCGCTTTTACCACGAGATAAACTAGAAAAATACCGAGTACTGCAAGCATTGCCCCCGATATAAAAAGATAAATTTTCACACTCCCCAAGTCCATGGACATACCGAGAAGTAAGAGAAGAAGAGGAATCGCCGCTCCGAAGAATATGAAATCTATTATCCTCTCACCAATCGTGATTGCAGTGGCATCTCCACCGCTCATGTTCCCTTCCGCAAGCATGTAAATTCTAGTTGGCTCTCCCCCCATGGCAGAGGGCGTGATTGCGGCCATGAACAGATTAACCATAACTATTTTGAAACAGCGGTAAATTTTCAAATTCTCTCCTACGGATTTAGCCAGAATTTTTATTCTTAGGGACCAGAAAAAAAGGTTTGCAAGATGTGCTAAGATGGCCATAAGAATTATGAGCAGGGGAATCTCGTACAATTTCTCCAGGCTCTCGGGTTTGACCGTGAAGGCGTAAATTATTCCTATGGAAACACCACTCACTATGACTGCGATTATGAACCACATCTTCCAGCGCTTCATTATATCTCCGCTCAGAAAACCACCTCCAAGATACGCGAGACTGATTTATCCACGTCGTAGTTGCCCTCGAATCCCCTGTACCTCTTAGCCATGTCAATTAGCTCTTGAAGATTCATCTCGTCTTGCTCCATGTACCCCGAAATACCTCTATCTTGAAGATACTTCGCCAGATACTTCTGCTCCGGCTGCCCGGGCGTTGGAACGAAGGCCGCCTTGCCCCCGATCACGTACATGTCCATTATTGTGGAATACCCCGAGCGAGAAATTAAAACCTTCGCGCGGTTCATTATTTTTTCCCTCTCCTCCGAAGACAGGTAGGTGTAAATCTCCACGTTTTCGCTCTTTTTTTCTATTTTTTCAGGTTTGCCAAGCGTCACAACGACCTTCCCAGAGAGAGAGTCAATTTCGCTCATTATTTTATTCTCGAATATGGTGCGCTGGGGCTCGGGCCCGGAAATCGAAATGAGTAAATCGATGTCCCTCTCAAGCCCTAGATGCCTAAAAGGAGATAACACGCCTATGTACTCCACCTTGCTCTCGTCTATAAATCTGAGATTATGGGCCATCTCTCCCGTCAGGCTCTCGTCTTCGAAATCCGGCACTAAAATCTTCGTGAAAAATTTGGTCATGTAGTGATTGTAGAACATGGTGCCGCCCCGCAGTATCGCCATTTTCAGCATTATGCGGAGCTGATGGATTATGAGATAAGATGGCTTGAAGCGATTGAACACGTCGTACCTACTATCGGAGATTATCAAATCGAAATTTTCTTTGGAATCGATTCGCAGGAATTCGGCATGGGCGTTAATCATATTTTTAAGAATTTTTCTCGTGTTTACCAGCATGTATGGAAAAAACTGGTGCGCCTTCTCGGTGTACCGTATTGGATAATCCTCCAAATCGTACGATTTCAACTCCGGAAACTCATGCTTCAGAAGCGCCAGCGAGCGGCCATGAGACACGAGCACAACTTCATGGCCCTCCTCGATTAATTTTTTGATCACCGGCATGCTTCTGGTCGCATGACCTATTCCAAGAGAGCACACTCCGAAGGCAATTTTCATCTGTGGCATAAATAGATTTAAAGATATAGTTTTTTGCTTCACAACGCACCCATAAACACGAGAAGCGCAAAAAGAAGGCCAAGTACGTATATTGTGGCTGGAAACGCCCCATTTATCATAAGCTTTCTGAATCCATCAGGTTTCAACGAGATTCCATGCTCCTCGAATCTCTGTAGTGTTGCACGCACGGTGATGCCATAAGCAATTCCACCTATGGCTGAGAATATACCCATAATTACCATGCCAGTAAGATAACCTTCTGGAGAGGTTACTGGATTCTTCCATATATCGTTTTCAAAAGCAACATACCCAAGAATAAAGGCTAATAAAGAAAAAATCGCCCCTGTTTCTATATTGGCATTGATTACTATGGGGATAGCATTAGCACTCTTGTCCTTCTTCACCTCTTTAATGAGCAGCGGATTCGCAAGAACGCGGCCAA
>WAKX01000044.1 GCA_015523125.1 DHVE2 group archaeon
GATGAATATTCATATGAGGCTTTAGTAAAACCTGAAACCGCCCGCCCAATACCATATGGAATTTTATTTGATGAAGAGTATCTTTTAAAAGAAGATACAGCCAATGGTATTACGTATGAACTATCTAAGCCAACAAATGAATTCTTGCTATTTATCCTAGAGGCTTTGAGAGAGCCTGAATATATAAGAGATATCTTTCGAATTTTTCCATCCGGTATTTTAAGGAAAAGGATAAGTGAAGAAAAGTTAGAATTCTTTGAATTTTTAAACAAAATTATGATTCCTCATCTATATACACTGAAAATTAAATCAAAAGAACCTAGGAGTAGTGGGGGATTTTCTAAGTTAGCAACAGCCTTTCTTTTTAATTTATGTTATAATTTGGATGTTGCTATAATCGAGGTAAGATTTTTGCATGACCTTACTCGATACAGATTTGGGAGGATAAGACGCGGTAGACCTGAAGAAATAGAACCACCTCGCCGTATTTATAATCCCGATCTCGTGTATCATTATCAAATGGCAATATCTACCGACAGCATACCTCTTCAATTTTTGTCTTTTTATCATATCATTGAACATTTCTTTTATGACATATATCACGAAGAGTTACTTAATGCAATAAGAGAAAAGATAACAAGTCCAGATTTTTCATACAAAAGAAAAATAGACTTGGAAAATCTGGTTAAATTGATAAGTCGAAAAATAAAGTATAAAGATGAAGATGTATTATATAACGAACAAGAAGCTTTGTATTTGACTCTAAGGAAGTATATTAGGTTGGAAGTTCTTATTGATAGATTAAGAATATATGATGAAAAATTAATAAATTATTATAAAGATAATAGTGTGCCGTTTTCTCAGGGGAGTTCTGTTGATTTTTCAATATCTGATGATGAAAAAGTGTTTAAACAAATAGCAGATCGAATATACAAAACAAGAAATTCTATTGTGCATAGCAAAGAAGGAGGCAAACCTAAATACATGCCATTTAGGGATGATAGAAAATTGTTATTGGAAATTCCTTTGTTAAGATTTATAGCTGAAGAAATAATCATTAATACTGCTGAGATGATAAAATGAGCCTTCGCACAACAAGCAGCTATGCGGTTCGCTCCGCTCACCCAAACCCTCACGGGCTTCGCATAGCCGCAACACGTTAGCATCGCTCATCAGCTATGAGAAATTTTTCCCGCGCGCATCTATATTTCTCATTTCTTCATAAAGCTCGCGAAGGAGTTCAAAGTAATCCCTCTCTCCTCTTTCAACCTTCATCATCTTCTCCTCCAGAAATCGCGTTCTTTCCTCGCTGAGGAATTCTGAATATCGGGACATCAAAAACCCATGCACCCTGCGGCCGAGGTCCGTGGGAATCAGGTACTCTTTCTTTTCGACGACGTACCTCCTCAGGAAGAGCTTGTCGATAGTCGTGGCGTAGGTGCTTGGCCTCCCGATACCCCGGGATTTCATTTTGCCTATCAACTCTCCCTGGGTGTATGGCCTCGGAGAGATGATACGCTCCTCGACTTGGAGGATTATTTCCCCCTCCCCCGGATCCTCCTGGATCTTAGTGGCATAGGGGTACAGTTCGTAGCCCCGACCCTTAGCCTCAACGACGCACTCGCATTCCACATCGCTTCCATCCTTCGAAAAGCGGTAAGTGCGCACCTTCTCCCTCCAATACGTTTGCGAGGCCATGAACCTGCGGAATATCAGGTCGTACACCCTCAGAGATTCATCGCTGAGGTCGTAACGCAAAGCTCCCTCTTTGAGGTAGAGTCGCAAATCATCTGCGCTCAGGGGCCTGGTGGGCCTTATGCACTCATGCGCCCCCTCTGCACCCCAGCGACGCGGGACGAAATCATCCCTCAGGTACATTCTCGCCACATTCAGGCCTGCATCGGAGACATGCGTTGAATCGGTGCGGTGATAAGTAATCAATCCTTTCTCGAATAGGTCCTGGAGAATTCTCATGGCCTCCCTGCTGCCAAGGTGGAGAATCGCACTTGCGTCCCTTAGTATAGTGTCCGTGGTGTAAGGCGGTACCGTCCTCTCCCTCTCCTCCTCGCGGAGCAGTTCTGAAAGGACCTTCACATCGCTCCTCCACGGAACCTGAACGTTCGTTCCCTTTATGAACCACGCCTTTTTCCTTTTCCTGCTCTCATCGAACCTCGCGATGACCCATCCCAGCACAGGCGTTTGGGCTCTTCCTGCGGAGAGATTGCTCCTGCGGAATTTCCTCTGGAGGATGTGGGAGAATTCAAATCCGATCCATCGGTCCTCTATTCTGCGCACCATCTGCGCCTTAACCAGGTTCTCGTTCATGTCGCGGCTCGACGATATCGCCTTCATTATCGCCTTCGGTGTTACCTCGTGGAACTCCGCACGATGAATTTCCGAGGCGAAGGGCGAAAGGAGATTGTAGAGGTCCCAGGCGATCTTTTCGCCCTCGGTGTCTGGATCCGTTCCAATGAGAACCTTACCCGTCTCGAAGGCCAGCTTCCTCAGCAGAGATATCTGGCGAGCGGCATCGTATATGTCAGGTGAGCCGCATATGGGGCATTTCTCGCCGCCGTCGACGAACTGGTACCCGCAGGAGCGGCACTTCTTTATGCTAGCATAAATAGGTACGAAGCCATCCACGAGCACGCCGTGATAACCGCGGGTCGTGCTTAGATCCGTGACGTGGCCCAGAGATGGCGCGATGAGAAGCACGTTCGTCCCCGTGGAGACCTCGTAGACCACCGCATTCTCTATGACCCTGATATTGGGCTTTCCGAAGAAGTGCGCGATGTGCCTTGCCTTATTCGGGCTCTCCACTATGAAGAGAATCGGCTCAATGACCTCCTTCGCTTCCCTCCTCTCCCTTATCCTGCGGCGGTCTTCGTCTATCTCGCGAATTAGAGCGGGGAAGTTCACATCTCCAATATCCACGAAATCTATGTCGTATATCCGCGCCCTCTTCTCGAAAATTGCGATGCGATGCTTTTCATCTAAAAGGAAACTGGCACCCCTTGTGATTCCACCGGAGTAGAGGCGGGAGGTGCGCCCCGAGGCCTGGATGTAAGTCTTCACGTCAGGGATTATCGCATGGCCGTCCTCGATTACCATGTTCTCCGTCGCGATATTTTTTGTGGATATCTCGGAGAGCCACTCTCGAAGTGCATCGATGTCCTTTTTATCTATCAGCCCACGCAACTCGGGGAACTCCGAGAGGAGAGAATACGCGATCCCCAGCACGGTCCTGTCCTTCAACTTCTCAGGATTCTCCAGGGAAACCCGGAAATGGGGAATCCCGTAGAATACTGCGTAGCGAATCCTCTCGGGCATGTCTATCCCGCGCACAAGCGCGCCGTAAGGGGATGATACGCCCACCAGGAAATCCAGCTCCCCTGACTGGAATTTATCGAAGGCCTCTTTGCTCTCCGCCGTCACAACGCCGGTGCGCTCCCCCGTGAGAAATCGTAGGACCTCGCCAATTTCATCGCTCCGCGAAACGAATATCAGGCCGCCGGGGCCCATCCTCTCTACGATATCCCCGAGCATACGCTTCGATGCTTTTACGTCCAGCACGTTCCTCGCCGCGTTCCTGACGTTGCCCACATCGAAATTTAACTTCTCGCGGAGAATCTTCGTGTTGTAGCCCCTCGTGCCTGTCGCGGTTGAGACCATGAGCACCCCATTTCGATGAAGGAGAGAGATCACCTTCTCCAGGTTGCGGGAGGTCTTGAGCAGAGAATCAACGTCGTCCACGAAAATGAAATTGAGCTTCTTTCCCCGGAGCAGGGAGAAGTTCCTCGAAAGAAATGCGGTGGTGGTGAGCAGAATTCCGAAATCTCCCCCCTCTATCCTTCCCTTCGCCTCTTCCTTCTCCCCCTTTTTCATCGAGCCGTGGTACGCCACAAAGTCTGCGTCCATGGCAGAGAGGCGCTCGGAGACCTCTTTCAGGAGGAGCGTGGTGGGCACGATGATGTAACTCCTCTTCCCCTCCCTCTCCAGGAACGCCGCCATGACTGCGTCGAAGAGCGTTTTCCCTATTCCCGTGGGGGCAATTGCAGCGAAGGAATAGCCAGCGAGGACTCGCCTGGCCCACATCCTCTGCAGAGCGCGCATCTCAAATCCTGTGGCATCGCGGAAGAACTCCTCGAATTCCTCCGCCCTCCTCCTCAGGGGAAAATCCCCCAACGCCCTATTTTTGCGGGAACAAGTGCCTGATTCAATCTCCTCCGCGCTCAGGTCCCCGCCACAGACCGGGCAGAGGGAGTCGTAGATGACGGGAATCATAGAGGTAAAAGGGAGAGGGGGGATTTAAGACTTCTTCAACCTCCGCCGTATCTCGTGCAGCAGCTCCGCGGGGTTCTTCACGGGGTATTCAATTTCATCCAGAATTTCCTCGATGGGCTTTCCCATTATGCTGTACCCCCGCAATCTCTCCAGGAGCTCCTCCTTGCCGGCGGGAAAATCCAGGCCGCGGATGCTGGAGAGAACATGCACCGCCCAATCCACTCCGAGGGAGCGGGCGCTCTCCTCCATTATCTCGATTCTCTCGTCCATGTTGTCCCTGTTCTCCTTTATGCGCCTGTAGGCGAGCTTCGCGAGCCCGCCGGCGATGTGCTCCCCCGCCTTCTCCCTCTCGCCGCGAAGGTACTCCTCCACCTCCCGCTCGTCCGCGCTTAGAACATTTTTCACCGTTTGCTCGCTCACGCCCAGGTACTCCGCGATCTCGCGGTTCGTCTTTATGGCCTCGTTCTTCAGCGCTATGATATACGATGCTTCGGCCAAACTTGGGAGCCACGTTAGATTACGGTACTCCACCAGGCCCCTTAGACCCCCGGAGATGCGTATGCTCTCCTGGAATATCCTCTCGGCGATCCTGTCCACTTTATCCCCGCGAATTGCCCTGCTTATCACCTCCATCTCAATCACCTCCCGTCATCTCGCTAAGCGGTCCCTTTATGTCAATGAGTCCTGTATCTGTTATCTCGAACACGTAAGTTCGTGTATCATGCGGTGCCAATCGGCATCCATCTATGCGGATCGTCCTGATCACCTCGCCTATTTTCTTCCCGTAGAGGTTCGCCATCCACTTGCTCGTGATCACCTCCTTGTCCATGACTATGGTGCCATCCACTATGTGTGCCACAGCCAATCCGCCTGCGGCCTCCGCTGTCTCACTGCTCTGCGATGACCTCTTCTGGGATACCAGTATTGAGGTCTGGTTCCACTTCTTCAGGAAGTTGAAGAGTTGCCTCACAATCTGCCTCGCCAGGACCTCGCGGTGCTCATAGAGGCCGGTGACGGAGTCTATAACAACGTTTTTAGTGTTCTTCTTCCGTATCGCGTAGGCTATCGTGTCAAGCAGCGAGTTCATGTTCTCTCTCAGTTCCGCGTCCTGTGAAGCGTCCACCACGATTATATTTTCTTCTATCCTCTCAAAATCCAGGCTAAGTGCCTGCGCCCTTTGCTTCAACGCCGCGTATAGGAAATTCGCAGGAGATTCGACGGTTACGAACAGCACGGGGTAATTGCGCGATGCCTGATGCACCGCAAACTGCTCCGCGAGCAGGGATTTCCCTGTGTCGGGCACGCCCGTGACATTGATCACAGCGAGATGGGGGATTCCCCCCAAGGGTTTCTTCACAAATTTATCGCTCTTCTCATTGTATTCCACGGTGTAGAACATATCGTCTAACTTTGTGCCGGTGGGTATGCCAAATATCTTCGGCGCGAGCGCTTTTAATTCTCCTAACTCGTAAACGTACTCCTCGTGTTTCATAATTAAATCTAATAGTTCTTCTATATAAGTTTTTTGCAATTGCCCGCTGACCTGAAGAAGAGAACATGCAAATTATGACTTCCAAACCCTTTTATACTCCACCTTTGATAACCCACCATGCAGAAGAGGAAAGCAGTTTTGATTATCTTGGATGGCGTGGGCGACCGGGCGAATCCACAATTGGATTACAAAACCCCGTTGCAGTACGCAAAAACCCCGAACCTTGATAGGATTGCGAAGAAGAGCGTCGTTGGGCTTATGGACTCAATAGCTCCGGGGATCAGAGCAGGAAGCGATACCTCGCATCTGAATATTTTGGGCTACGACCCATACAAAGTTTACACTGGCCGCGGGCCCTTCGAGGCGGCGGGCTTGGACATGGATTTGGAACCTGGAGATATAGCGTTCCGCTGCAACTTCGCAACGGTGGATGAGAATTTAGTCGTGGTTGATAGAAGAGCGGGACGCATAAAGGAGGGCACGGAAGAACTGCTTAAAGATATAGATGGAATGGTTATTGAGGATGTGAAAATATTCGTTAAGCCAGGGGTGGAACATCGCGCCGCCCTCGTGCTCCGGGGCCCCGGGCTGAGCCCGGAGGTAAGCGATGTGGATCCCCACGATACAGGGTTAAAAATCCACGAATCAAAACCTCTTTCCGAGGAGGCGGAAAAAACGGCGAGAATATTGAATGAATTCGTGAAAAGGGCGCATGAAATCCTCAAGAATCACCCGGTGAACAAAGAGAGAGAAAAAGAGGGGAAAAAACCGGCAAATATCATTCTCCCAAGAGGTGCCGGCATGGTTCCCCACCTGGAGAAATTCGAAAAGAAAACCGGGTTGAAGGGAGCGTGCGTTGTGGGCACCCCGCTAATAAGGGGAATTTGCAAGTTAGCCGGGATAACTCCAATCCATGTTCCCGGAGCAACCGGCGGTTACGACACGGACATGATTGCGAAGATGGACGCAGTTCTCGAGGCTCTAAAAAATTACGATTTCATACTGGTGAACATCAAAGCTACGGATATTGCAGGGCATGATATGGAACCTCGCAAGAAGGTAGAAGTTGTGGAAAGGATAGATGAAGCAATAGGGCACCTCTACGAGAATCTTCCCGATGATGTCATTTTAATAGTAACGGCGGATCACAGCACCCCGTGCACAGTCGGAGACCACAGCGGGGACCCGGTGCCGATAATGATATATGCACCGGATTCTCGGAGAGAGGGAGAGGAATTCAACGAAATTTCCGTGCTAAGAGGATCCCTTAGAATAAGGGCCTCGGATCTTATGAACATCGTAATGAACCACACCAACCGCGCCGAGAAGTTCGGCGCCTGAGCTATTTTTTTAGAAATATTTATTTACAATAATCACTTAGGGAGAAAAATGAATTGGCACGGCTGGAACGGAAAGATTTTGAAAGTTGATTTAACTCGCGAGAAGATATACGAGGAGGAGTTTCGCAAAGACATTGCGCTCAGATTCATCGGAGGGCGCGGGTTCAACTCTTATACGCTTGCTATGGAACTTCCACGCAACGTTGACCCCCTGAGCCCTGAGAACATAATAGCGGTTGCCCCGGGCGCGCTCACGGGAACAACTATGCCCATGTCTAGCAGAGTGGAAGTATCCACATTGTCTCCTTACAGTGGAATATTGGGCGACGGAAGCGCCGGCGGGCAGTTCCCGCACTGGTTGAAGAGAAGTGGATTTGACCAGATCGTGTTTTATGGGCGAGCATCCAAGCCGAAATATCTTTTAGTGGGCGATGGAGAAGCGGAATTGAAGGACGCCTCTGAGCTCTGGAGCAGGGATGTGTGGGAGACCACAGATATTTTGAGCGAAGAACATGATAATGCGAGGATCGCCACGATAGGCCGTGCTGGAGAAAATTTAGTGAGATTCGCTTCTACCATGGTTGATAAACATTCTTCTGCGGCTCGAGGCTCCGGCGCCGTCTTTGGTTCGAAAAATCTCAAGGCGATAGTTGCAACAGGTGGCATCGAGCCAGAAATCGCGGAGCGGGATAAATTCATGGAATTGGTGAAAGAAGAAATAGAATTTTTCCGAAACAACCGATTTCAATCGCGGGTTGTGAGAAATTACGGCACGCACATAGGAATGGTTTACTGGTACCCCGGGTACAGATATTTCTCGAAGTATCTGAAAGCGGAGGAAGTGGCTCCTCAATTATTGCCCGAATCGTGGAAGAAGTACGAAATAGGCAGATACGCATGCTACACATGTCCCGTTGCGTGCAAGAACAAGTACGAGGTGGACGGAGAGAAGAATGTGGGCTTGGAATTTGAATCAATACAATGCCTCGGCACAAATTGCGGGATAGAAGATCAAGAGGCCATAGCAAAGATGGCGAACTTAGCGGACAGGGAGGGGATGGACGTAATCGCACTGGGCAACACGATAGCGTACGTGAAAGAACTTTACAATCGGGGAATATTAAGCAAAGAGAACACCGATGGGTTGGACTTATCATGGGAGAACGCAGAGGCACAGATGGAATTGATAAGGAAGATAATACGGAGAGAAGGATTTGGGAATCTGGTGGCGGAAGGACTTTACAACGTCGCGAGACACCTCGGTGGCAAGGCGATGGATTACTGCTATCACGTAAAGGGACTTTCGCGCGGGGTGCATCCCGCGGGCATAATGTCTTTAGCTCACGCTACATCCACGCGGGGAGCGGATCATCTCCGCGGTAGAACGTGGGCGTACGGGGAGAACGATGGTGCGCTGTTCAAAGAGTGGGTTTCCAGCGGACTAGTGCCGGATGTAAACGAGGATCCCGTAGCTACTTTAACGCTCTGTGAAAGAGTGACAACCATGTCCGATGCCATAGGCAGATGCAAGGGGGCTGTGACTTCATGGGTGGCTGCAGTTCCTTTGGTGTGGAAATACCCCATATGGGGTGGCGTGGCGAGGTATTTAAGTTATGCCACGGGCTTTGAATTCTCCGAGAGGGATGTTGCTCTGGCGGCTGAGAGAATATATATCACGGAGCGCAGCTTCAACGTAATGCAGGGAATTACGAGCAAGGATGATTCCATTCCAATGACTCCCGAGATGCGCAATTCCCCTCAAGGTAGAGAGGAGGAGAGAAAGCACCGGGAGATGATGCGCCAATATTACAGAATTCATGGGTACGACGAAGAAACTGGAATTCCGAAGAGGGAGAAATTAGAGGAGTTGGACATGAAGGAAATAGCAGATAGACTCTACGAAGGCATGCCCTACGAGCCATGGCGGGGCCCGAAGCTCAGAAAAATAGAGCTCAATGACGGGAAAAATATATGAAGATTGCCAGCGTTGCTATAATCAGTATTACCGGCGCGGTGCTGAACTCTGGAACATCGCTCTTCACGATATCTATTTTTTCGCTGCCCATTGAATTGTTAGCGTGGAATATTTTCATCGCGGAGCCGGCGGAGGTTTGGAATTGATCCTCGTGTCCGAAATCTCAATGAAATAAATCATGGCTTCGTAAAGGTCCTGGCTGTACATCTGAATCCTGTCAGTGGAAGGGTGAAATCCGTCATCGCTCCACGACGCGTCCTGTGGCTCCATCTCCACGGCGATTCCAATTTTATTAAGCTCTCCATATACCCACTCGCTGGAGCCCCCGGGTCCCCATCCCCCCGTAAGATTGTTCAAATTTCCATTTCCGTCGATAACGTAGCCGTCCGCGTTACTAAGAGGGGTGATGTATATCTCGTAATGATTCACCAGCCAGTGAATCGTATCATTCTCGTAATAGCCGTTTATGAGGGAGTTTATGAGGTACATCATGAACGCAGGTGCAATCCACTCTCTTGCATGATGCCAGTGAATATAAACTCGTGATTCGCTCTCGTTCACATTGGGGTTATCGGATATTTTTATTGTCCAAAGGGGCTTGGGCCAATCGTATTTCCCCGTGGCGGGGTCCCAGCCCCACATGTGTCCTATGCTGAATACCTTCGCTATATCCGGATGTTCTTTCGCAATTTGGTGCAAAGTGTGATTTATCTCCTGAAAAGATGGGTAGTGGTCAGGGGTGTAATAATTTCTCAGCATTGGTATTTTTTCTCCCTTCTTCTCCGAGGGGTTCATGGTTAAAAAACTGGCCAGTAGAATTACGGAGAGGAACAAAACCACCAATAGTTTCAGGTTTAGGGATGGGTAAAGATTTCATACTACTTATTTCTTTAATACCGCAAATGTTTAATAGAGTCCCGAGAATTCCCCAGAAGTGATAGCATGGAAGGAAAGGACTTCATGAACACACTCAGAGGCAACGGCGTGAACCAGCCACCACCGGTGTTCAAAAGGAAGAGCGAGTCGTTCAAATGGATGATTCTCACCTTAATCGGTGTGCTTTTAATATTTGCGGGCGGAATATGGGTGAGCATCGCGAGCTGGACCCCTCCCCCAAAAGCCTCGGATTTTTCGAATTACCATGATTATACTAATGCGCTTCAAGACTGGGGCAATTTCACGAGAAGCGGTAATCTTTATGGCAGGATCGTTATGGAGCTTGGCGCGCTGACCATGAGCATAGTGGGGTTCATTGCCTACGTACATCCTGCCATAGACCCTGAAGAAAAGAGAATTTTCATAATAATGGCAATTGTAGGGATATTAGTTCTCGTTCTAATAAGCGTCGGAATCGTTGTCAATTCCCCCTACTCTTCTTAACTCTTTTTTCTTGGAAATTGCGGAGGCGCGTAGTACTGCTTCGGCTGAGCTTTCACCAGATATTTCTTAGTTACTATTCTGTCCAGCTCTTTGTAGGGGGGATAGGCGAATGCTCCGATTATCACAAGCCCGAAGATGAAGCCAAGAAGCATAACCAAGTACTCTTTCTTTTTTGCCCCTTCGTAATCTCGAGCCACGTAGATGTCCCTTGCCTGCTTCGCCATGAAAAATAGGACAATATCCACCGCCGCGAAGATGAATCCGATGAGTCCAAATGGATAGAGAAACATGCCCCAGATTATATTCACCCCCGCCATGACCAGAGAGATGTACGAGACAAACATCAAACTTTCCCCAAGGTCTTCCACTGCCATCGGAAGATTATATTTTAAAGGGTATTAAAACTTTCCCCTTCCCCGTAATTGGGAAAAAGTTTTTTCACCTAAATGCCCATGGGCGTCTATGCGAAATAAAAGGAATTACGATGAGATTAGAGAAGTGAAAATCATACCAAATTTTCAAAAAAAGCCCTACGGCTCCGTGCTTTACCAGCAAGGCAACACGATGGTTCTCTGCTCCGCCCAGGTCATAGAGAACGTTCCCGATTGGTTGAAGAACGAAAATAAAGGATGGCTAACGGCAGAGTATTCTATGCTCCCCGGCTCGTCTGAGACGAGAATATTCAGAGATAGAGGCCATGTGAACGGAAGGAGCAAGGAAATAGAGAGAATCATAGGCAGGGCGCTTCGCGCTTCCGTGGATCTGAGCAAATTAGGACCTAGAACAATATGGATTGACTGCGATGTGATTCAGGCGGACGGGGGAACGAGAACTGCAAGCATAACCGGAGGATTTTTAGCTCTGTATCTCGCGGTTCAGCGCCTTATGAAAGAGGGAAAAATCACGGAAAATCCCATAAAATATCAAGTGGCCGCGGTAAGCGTTGGAATGGTGCAGGGAATACCCATGCTCGATTTAGCCTACGAAGAGGATTCTCAGGCTGATGTAGATCTCAATGTGGCAATGACCTCTGAGCTGAAATACGTGGAAATACAGGGCACATCGGAAGGAGAGCCCCTAAGCGAAGAGGATCTACAAAAACTATTGTGTTTGGCGAAGAAGGGAATAAAGGAGCTCATCGAGAAGCAGAGGGAGATGATGGAAAATGTGTAGGTTCATAGCAGTGATGGGGAAAGAAGAATTCGACCCGGAGCCATTCATAGAGGAACTCGCAAACATGGCGAAGAACGGGAAAAGAGCACCGCATGGAGATGGTTGGGGAGTGTGGCTCAAAAACGATGAGATGGAATATCTTCATAAAGAAACCGTTCCCATATGGGAAAGAGAAGTGGAGAATTTTCCGAAGGCTAAAATTCTATTTGTTCACGCCCGCAAACGAGGAGAGGGAGCGAAAATCGCCATAGAGAACACTCACCCTTTCATGTCGCATGATTCTGTGTTCATGCACAACGGAATTATCGATATTGAACACGAGAGTTGCACCGGAGACACCGATTCAGAGAAATTGTTCATGCACATGATTCATCGGGGCTTTTGGAACGTGCTCTGCGAAATAGAAAAATACGAGTTCTCATCGGTGAATTCCGTGCTTTACCAAGACGGAAAGCTCTACGCGGTGAGGTATGCGAAAAAGTTGGAGGATTATTACACCCTATTTGTGAGAAAAGAGCCGGGCAAGGTAATAGTTGCCACAGAAGGCGGTGGCGAAGAGATAGAGAACAAAAAGGTGGCCGTGATTCACCCGGACCTTAGGGTTGAATACCTTCCATTTTGCCCAAGTATGTTCCGTTGAGCAGGTACACATCGAAATCATCAATTATTTTATTTTTCATCAGCGGCCCGAGAGGGTCCGCCAAGGATGATCCCACGAGGGGGTTGAACGCCGCCAAGACGAAAATCTTCGGGTCACTTTTGTATTTCTCCTTTCCTTCGGGGGTTAATTTGCCAACTAAATGACAGGGATAGCGGTGAATCTTTCCTACTGAGTCTTTTAACTCTATTTCCGGATGCAAATGCCCCATGAACACATATTTCCCTCGTATCACATCTTCCGAGGGCCAAGAATGGCCGTGTATGAACCCGTAATCGCCCATTCTAAACCCCGAAGCAGGATATATCTTCGCATCCAAAATTTCTTCGATTCCGCCATCGTGATTTCCTTTCACAATATCCAATTCCACGCCAAGTTTTTCCAGTTCTTTTATTTTCGAGCATTCTCCAATGCTGTGCTTCACATCCCCCAATATTATAAGACGCTTCGCCCCTTTCTCGGTTATTAATTTTCTTATTCTTCCAATCATCTTTTCCGTCGTGTCTGGCACGCTTATGCCCTCTCTTCTCAGCGCGTCCTCGTAGCCAATGTGAAGGTCCGCTATCACAACTGCTTTTAAATCTTCAATGTAAAACGCCCTTTCCTCGAAGACCATTTCAATCATTCTTCACACCGTAATGAATTAAAATTCCGTAGCCCAACTTCTCGCATGATTTTATCCTCAATCTGATTACCTCTTCATCGCTCTTCGCCCCGGGGCCCTCGGCGAGCGTGGGCGCATCTCCCCCGATTATCAATGGGCCAATGAACACGTACATCTCGTCCACCAGCCCCGCTTTAAGGAAGGAGTGAATCACTGTGCCCCCTCCTTCCACCATCACGCTTTTTATTCCTCTCTTCCACAGTTCTTTCATGAGGCAATTCAAGTCAACCCTTTCATCTCCGCACCTCATTATTTCCGCATTTATTTCTCTCTCTTCGGCTTTTTCGGTGGTGGCAATTATGGTTTTTGCCATGCTATTGAGAACCCTTGCATCTGAGGGAATTCTCAATTTTGAATCCAAAACAACGCGCACCGGATTTTTCGCGTTGGGCACGTATTTCTCTTTCACAGTTAACTTGGGGTCATCTTTGAGGATTGTGTTTATCCCCACCAATATTGCATCAACGCTGGCGCGCATCTCATGAACCCTTTTAAAATCCGCTTCGTCGCTTATCTTTATCCTCTTTCCTCCAACGAGAGCGATTTTTCCGTCCGCGCTCATGGCGGCGTTTATGATTATTTTTGGCCTATTCATACACATCATCACTCATTATCTTCATGTATCCTCCCTTCGACATGTACACTGCGAGCCTCTTCTTTTTTAGAATTTCGAAGAATTCTTCCCACGGAATTTCCTCGAATTTATCCCCAATATTCTTGGTGAGCTGCACCACTTCCCGCCCGCGCACCCGCACGGGCTTCAATCCGTATTTCTCCGCGTTCTCCATCGCTTCCTCGTTGGTAAGTTTGCGCATCATCGGAGCAAGATATGCAAGAGGTTTATTAAAACCCTTCCCCTCTGGGAACCTCCGGCGGGTTCTTGTTACTACCTGTCCCCATGAAGATGTGTCGCGTTCAAACATATTCGGCACCAAAAAATTCAATTCACATTTTCAGTGGAAAAGATTTTTATAGGTGCTTCGATTAGTGGGGTTGGGGCAAGAGTCACCTGAAAAGATGATTTTTGCCTCGGAAAAAACCAAAAAGAGATGAGTAAAATGGAAGGAGAAATAACCAAAATTAGGGATTTGAAGCCAGACGACAAGAGAGTGAATGTTCTGGCAAAGGTTGTGCATAAGAGCGAACCAAAGGAGATAACCACCAGGTATGGAGAGACTAAGCATGTGACGGAAGCCGTCGTGGGCGACGAGACTGGCGTGATCACCATGTCTCTCTGGGACGAGCAGGCGGACCTGGTGGAGGAGGGAAGCACAATTCTGGTAGACAATGGCTATATTTCCCTTGTGCGCGGACATATGCGCCTTAACGTGGGGAAGTATGGTTCCATTAAGGAGAGCGAAGAATCTGTGGAAGAGGTAAACGAGGAATTGGACAGAAGCGCTGAAGAACACGAGAAGAGATATAACAACAAGAGGTACAACAGCTACGGAAACAAGAGATACGGAAGCCACAGATACTGATTTTTACGATAAGTTTTTATCCTGTTCTCATTTTTTCTTTTTATGTTCAAAAACATCGGCGTGATAGGGGGTTCGTATTGCGAAGGAGAAATTTGCGAGCTCGCTTATAGAGTAGGGTACCTGATTGGAAAGAGGGGCGGAGTTCTCGTTTCCGGAGGCATGGGCGGCGTGATGTTCCACGCGTGCAAAGGGGCGAAGGATGCGGGAGGAATCACGCTGGGAATTCTCCCTTACGGAAAGGAGAGCGCAAATGAATACGTAGACATAGCGATTCCCACGTACTACGGCCTAGCGAGAAATCATCTGGTGGTAAGAGCAAGCGATGTTCTAATAGCCATAGACGGATTCATCGGCACATTGAGCGAAATTTCATTTGCGCTAAACGAGGGTAAAACGGTTATCGCTTTGAAATCGTGGGATATCGAGAAGGAGAAAATAACAAAGGGAAGATACATCATCGCGCATGATGCTGAGGAGGCTGTGGAGCTGGCGTTTCAGGAGTTAATTTCGTGATTTTTAAATTTTGAATGTGCTTTTCATTCGTAAAAGGGTAAAAATAAATACGGGAGATTCATTAAACCACCCATGCCAGTCATAAGGATTCAGAGCAGGGAGCTCGAGCGATTGGGTGTAAGCGCAGAAGAATTGGAGAAGAACGTGCGAATGCTCGGAGCAGATTTAAAAGATGCAAGTGGTGATGAGATTCAGGTGGAATTTTTCCCCGATCGCCCGGATTTGTACACGGTTGAAGGAGTGGCCCGGGCGCTAAAAATTTACATGGGAAAGGAGAAGCCGAAGAGGTACGACACGAAAGAAGGAGATGTGAAAATCAAGGTCGATTCTTCAGTGAAAGGGGTGAGGCCTTACATAGTGGGCGCAGTGGTTAAAAACGTTCCGGTGGATGAGCTTATGATAAAAAGTATGATGGACTTCCAGGAGAAATTGCACATCACAGTGGGCAGAAAGAGAAAGAAGGTGGCCATCGGGTTGCATGATTTTGATAAAGTGGTTCCTCCTTTCACATACACGACCAAGCCCGGAGATTTTTCCTTTGTGCCCCTGGGATTTGAGGAGAAGATGAGCCTCGAAGAGATTTTGGAGAAGCATCCCAAGGGAGTGGAGTACGGAGACATAATCAAAGGAAAGGGGTTCCCGATGATTCTGGATTCCCGCGGCGAGGTGCTCTCATTCCCGCCCATAATAAACGGGGTTCTCACCCAAATAACCGAAGAGACGAAAAACATATTCATCGACATAACAGGCACCGATTTAGCAACGATAAAAAAAGTGCTCAACATAATCGCTGCTTCGTTCCAAGACAGAGGTGGAGAGGTCTACAGCGTTGAAATAGACGACGGGGAGAAAATAAGAGTTCCGGAATTTGAATACGAAAAGATGCGGGTGGATTTCGACCAAGCGAGAAAGCTGCTTGGTATGAACCTATCGGACGAGGACATAAGAAGCTCCTTGGAGAAAATGGGCTATTTCATACACGGCGAAGAGGTGGAAATACCGCCTTACAGGATGGATATTTTGAATCCCGTGGACATTGTGGAAGACATTGCCAAAGGATTCAGCTACGATAGAATAGAGATAAGGGGATTGAAAAAATACTCGCGTGGACGGGGATTTGAGTGGGACGAGAAAATAAAACTGATAATGGTGGGTCTCGGATTCTTGGAGATAAAAAGCCTCACGCTCTCTTCCTTCGAAACCCAGTACGATAAGATGAATGTGGAGAGAGAAGAAAAAATAATCGTGGAGAACCCAGTGAGCGAGGCCACTGAAACCCTCAGATCATGGCTCATCCCATCCCTTATGGAAATTCTGCAGAAGAACAAGCATCGTGATCTGCCGCAAAAGATATTCGAAGCCGGTTATGTTCGCTCCGATTCGCTGGAAAGACATTTAGCATTTCTCTATGAAGACTCGAAGGTGGGCTTCACCGACGGAAAATCTATCGTGGAAAGAATACTTCAGGATCTGAACGTGAAATACGAAATCACCGAGGAAGAGCACGGAAGCTTCATCCCGGGGCGCTGTGCAGCCATTCTGATTCATGGAGAGAAAATCGGATTCTTCGGAGAAATCCACCCAAAGGTGATCGAGAATTTCGAGCTTGGATACCCCATAGTTGGAGGAGAAATAAATTTGGAAAAAATCAGAGAGTTTGTTTCCTGAACTCCAGTAGTTTTTCCCTTTCTTTTTTCACGTTTTTCTCCAGCACTTCTAAAACGTCTTTGAACGCGCGGTACACGTTCCAGTCGTAGCTCTTTGCGAAGAATAGTTTGCGGTCCGTAGTTAATCTCGCCCTCACACTGTACTTCAATTCGTCACTTGTTTCATGATGCACTTCCACGTGGAATGTGAGCAGCTGGGGCCTGAACTCCTTGAGCTTGTTTATCTTTTTCAAAAACGCCTCCACCATGTCGTATATGACCATGTAGGGCTCAGGATCATCTATGTCCAATCCTGTAATCTGAACGAACACCCCTTCCGATTTTCCCTTTCTGACCACTGCTTCCATCACGTCCCTCTGGGATATCACACCAATTGGCACATTTTTATTGTCCACCACAACGCATATGGATGATTTGAACTTGTTCATTTTCTCAACGGCATCCTTCAATTTTGCGTCTTCGCCCACGAACACGGGGGGACTCATGACCTCTTTCACATAAACCACTTTCTTCTCCTTCTCTCCTGCGAGTTCTCCTTGACTCACGCGCTCTTTCGCCCTCCACACAGATTTGGAAACGTCGCGCATGTGAACAACACCAACTAAATGCCCGTTCTTGTCCACCACGGGAACGCTTAACTCGCTTATCCTGCGCATTAAATCAACGGCACTTTCAACACTGGAATCCTCGCTCACCACGCAGGGCTCGCTGGTCATAACGTCTTCAACATCCATGTTCGCGACATCCTTCATATCCGGAACTATCCTAAGAATATCACTTCTGGAGATTATTCCCACAATTTTTCCTTTCTTCAATACGGGCAGCGAGCGAAAACCTGCATCTATCATCTTCTTTACGGCGTCAACTATGCTTTCATTAGGCTCCACATAGGGTGGCTTAACCATTATGGTGTCCACATGTGAGAAAAGGGAGATACTTTTTCTCCTTATGAGTGTGCGGTAATTCACAAATCCAACCAAATTACCCTTCTCGTCAACCACTGGTAGCTCGTGAAATCCGTATTCCTGCATCTTGCTTATGGCCTTCGATATGGTATCCCACGGGCTAACCGTTATAACATCCTTCGTCATTACATCCTTAACTTTCACTTCTTCGGGATTCATGTTTTTCACCCTCTTTTCCGTATGCGATTGAGAATAAATAATTTCTCATATTCAAAACCGCGCATCGAATTCCGCGTAGTTCATATCGGTCATCATGCCTTCAAATTCCTGCAAATCCTCGTATTCGTTTTTCAAAATTTTGTAATGGCCTTCTTCTATCTTCGCCATGTACAGCATCATTTTCTTTATGTACTCGTCATCAACCATCTCGGATATACTACGATAGTAATCTTCCGCAGATTTCTCGGCCACCATGGCCTTCTCCAGAATTGTTCTTATATCGTTAGTTGTGGTCAATTCGTGAAATATCTTAATCTCGGGGAACTCGGGCAAGAACTCCGGATTTTCCGGTAATTTGAGTTCTTTCTCAGGAAACAATTTCTTAAACAACTCCTCCAGAATTTCCCTGTGTTTGTCCTCTTCCTTAGCCAATCCTTCTAGGCGATTCTTTAAAAAAGGGTTTTTAACGCGTTCCGCAGTCATACGATACACCTTTTCCGCCTCAATTTCGCTCTTAATCCCCAACGCCAGCAGTTCTTCGAGGCTGTATTTCTTAAGATTCATATTTCCACCTCCTTACTCGTTTTCCATCTCTAAAACTTCATCTGCGCCCTCCGCGAGAGCTTCCACAATTTCCCCGTCCAGACGGCGGAGAAGCTCCATGAACTCTCCGAAATGCTCCTTCTCCTCCTGCGCAATATCCATAAAAACTTTCTTCACGAGATCGTTATCTGCCTGTGCCGCCAGCTGCTCGTAAAGGTTTATGGCATCTAACTCGGCGATAATCCCCAAGCGAACAAGCTCCACATCAGGCTCTTCCTTGGACAATTTCTTCAACTTTTCCATATCAAACGGAATCTTCGAGAGCATCCATCACACCTCTCTTGTATATCACAAAGCGCGTATTTAACCTTTCCTTCCAAATGGGTCAAAAAAAGAATAAAAAAATCAGAGAGATTTGTGGCAGAGCCACCAATCGTAGCACTCTATCTCGCCCTTCTTCTTTCTCTCTTCCCTGTCCTTTATGGCGTCCACACTGCCTGCAGGGGGCACGATGACGCGATCCTTGATCAATTCGTTGTTGGGCCACTTGTGCGGCATAGCCACACCGTTAGCATCGCTGATCTGCAACGCCTTCACAGCGCGCAGAATCTCATCCCAATCTCTGCCAAGCTCTGCAGGATAATACACTATCGCCCTTATGGTTCCCTTCGGATCCACGATGAAAACCGCTCTGGCTGTCTGCGTGGAACCCGTGGGTATCATACCGAGCATCTCAGCCAAATCTCCGCGGTCATCCGCAATCACGGGGAACTGAATTTCCACTCCCAAATTCTCTTTGATCCACTCCATCCACTTCAGATGCGAGAACACCTGATCCACGCTCAGTCCTATGACCTCCACACCCAGCTCTTTGAACTTCTCAAGTCTTTTCTGCATTCCGTAGAACTCCGTTGTACACACCGGCGTGAAATCCGCCGGATGCGAGAACAGAACGAACCACTTGCCTGCAAAGTGGTCCGGCAGTTTCATTCGTCCATGCGTTGTGTTCACTTCCACTTCCGGAAATTTTTCTCCTATTACTACCATTTTTTCTCACCTCCTTATTTGTTTGGCGCGTGATTTATGAAGGTGCGTAGTAGCACCTCTTTGGGGAAGTTATCTTCCCCTCTTTTTTCAATTTCTTCACGATCTTATCCACTTCCTTCTTATCTACGCCAATCATATCCGCAATCTCCTGCGTCTTGAGCGGCTTTCCCGCCTTCTTCATGGCATTGAGGATATCTTCTTCGCTAACCACGGGGCATCACTCTCCGTACATGCCCAGCACCATGAGAGATAAGCCGTCCAGCAGCAAATCAATGCCAACGAATAGCCCTATTATCCACTCCGAGTTGCTTGGCCAGCCCACGAAGATTAGTACTCCAAGAATCAGCGATAGCACGCCAGAGACCACGGGAGCCCACCAGCCGTTATGGGGCATCACCGCATAAGCCAGCAGGAACGATGCTATACCGACTATAGTGAAGAATATACCCATTATCAGAGTCATAACTGAGAGAGTCGGTTGCGGGTAAGCGAACATCAGTATTCCAATGGCCAATAGAATCACGCCCAGCAATATCCCTGCCCA
>WAKX01000045.1 GCA_015523125.1 DHVE2 group archaeon
CCCTCGTACTTACCCCAGAGCTTGCCTATGCTCTTTATCTTGAAATCCACAAAGTTCTGGGCGAATTGTTCCACCAGCTGCTCGTATTTCCTGCCCACATATATCCGTATATCTTCTTCTTTAAACTCCACCTGTCCGAGCTCGTATTTCGGATAATTCTTCCACACGGTTCTGAACCAGAAATCAATGAGATTCTGGGAGATGTAGTACCTGTACTTACCTTTGCCGAAGGCATCTTTCCTTCGTGATATTAACTCGTAATCGTTGTAAAGAGCGTGCATGTACTTGCTGATATCCGTGCTCCTCAACCCCATATAGGATGCAATCTCACCCATTCGTGAATTTCCTTCGGCGATGGCCTGCAGGATGCTGAAATACACCTTGTACTCCCTGCCCACCTCCTCTTTTAACATCATCATTACCTCGCTGAGCATGGGATACGGCTCCTCGTAGAACATCATCCTTATGAAATCCATCACTGGCACTTTGAATTTCTCCAGCGTTTCGTAGTACTTTGGCAGACCACCAAATACAGACCACATCACCACAGCATCCTCTATGCCGTAGCCCAAATCCCGCATAATCTCGTACACAGTGGAGAATGAGAGCTCTCTTAGCTTTATGGTGTAATCAAACCTGCCGTACAAAGGGCTGCGGTAATCCTCAACCATCTTCTTTGACATGCTTATGAGAGAGCCAGTTACCACAAGCTTTGCGTCCCTGTGTGAATCAATCAGCCTCTGCAAATCTGACAGAAAGGAAGGATTGATTTTCATGGCATTCTGGAGCTCATCTATGAATATTACCTCATTTTCTTCCATCAGGAACTCCACGATGTCCTTCATCATGCTCAAACTCTCTGGGATGTATCTCCTCTTCTTTATCTCATTTATCCAGTCCCTGCAAATGAGCGCTTCATTTTTCTCGGAAGGGATGAAGAGCGTGATGGGCTTCAGAGTCTCCTCTACCAGCCTAGTCTTCCCCACTCTCCTCCGCCCTATGATTGCCACCCTCGTGGCCCTTCGGAGTATTTCCATCTCCTTCTCCCTGTCGTAGAACTTCATTTATACCACAGAGGTATAATACCGTTGAGGTATAAAAATTTTGAGTTGCAGTACTGTAGACATGGGGCACTGGGAAAATTATAATAATTATGGCACAAGATGCATTTTTGATGCATAAAACTCATCATAAACTCTGAAAAAACTTTGACCAATCATAATTTAACTAAGTAATTTCTCTAATTATGCAAAAGACATATGCACTTAGGATTTCTAATTTTACTAATTATGGTAGCTACCCCTTATATGTAACCACTCGTTACATTTATTAGATGCTCCTCCGAACAATGGTGGCCGTCAAAAGCAAGGGAGACGATGCCACCAAGTGGATAAAATACATGAAAAACAGGCACTTGGTGGACAATAAAATATATTCTCCCTTGCTCTACACCATCGGAGGAGCATCTTATCCTCTCCCTGACAAATCAAGAAGGTCTTTGGAGCCTTCAGTGGAGAAAATTTTTGAAATTTGGGATGCCACAGGGATAATGAGGCATACAGTATTGGTACCTATAGAACGAAAATACTCGCTTCCTCAGCTAGTGGGAATATACATGGATGTCCTATATGAATTTGAGAAACTCACGGGAAAGGATAACATAATCACCATCTATACGTATCATACACATTCCTCTCACCCCCACCTCCATATTTTTCAAGTATCTAAAATACCTTCTAGACTGTACATTAAACCTTCTCAGCTGGAGGCTTTGAAAGTTCTATTTTTCAAAAGATTAGATGAGCCCGTTGGGAAGAATGCCCATGTAATGAAAATTGAGAGGATAATCAGAAATACCAAAGACACCAGCAAAATTCTTGATTTGGAGAAATACAAAACAAAGATTATACGAAGATATAACATGGTAGAGAAGGACATGTGGGAGGAGATTGCGGAGATGAATAGGTATGGAAAAAAGAGATAGGATATTCGGAGTAACGACTAAAGAGCTGGTGCCATATCTTGGGAAAGTTAAGTGGCTTAAGGGAGATAGGCCAGCATACAGACATGAAAAATATGTGGCTAAAGCTCTAAAATCTTTGACCATTCCTCCAGATACTGCCATTGTTTTTACTACCGAGAAAAGACATCCGTTCAGTATGGCAGAGATTGCTCAGGGAGAAGAGGACATTAAGGGAAAGAAACAGATAATCTATGGAATTTTCATCCATGAGTTCAGCGTAGGGTATTTAGAGGCTATATACAGGCAACTTCTGGCATTTATTCCATATTTGGAAAAGAAAGATATGGAAAATGTGGTTGTGGCATTCATTCAAAAGGTACTTCTACACGAGCTTGGGCACAGGGCATACTGGAGAGGCAAACCACTAAAGAGCTCCTCTGGTATATCCGATGCCGATGAATACGCAGAGATTTACGCCTATGAGAATCTAGCAGCACTCTACGATGAGAAGTTCCTGAAGGATTTTTTGATTTTCAATTACGCTGTAGCTCAGGATTATATAACTTATACCAAATGCAATAAGAAGAAGATAAAGAGAAGTTAAATTCCCCATCCACTGGTGTATTCTTTAATTTTCCTTTTTGTATCTTCCGAGAATGGCAGGTTAAGATAGTGATTCATCGCAGTTATTGCCGTATGCCCTTGCGACATAGCAATCAGGAGGATTCTTTCAGGATATGTCGCCACCAACCAACTCTCCCATGTCTTCCTCGTAGTCTTCGCAGATATACCTATTGGGTCTATCCCTGCACTCTTTGCCCAGCGCTTTAGATTTTCATTCCATGTTATTCGGGAAGGTATATTCCCCTCTATTTTCAGGAAGAATGGAACTATGGCCTTTCCTTGGGATGAGAGATAAACATACCTCTCTTTCAGTGTTCTCTTTTTCTTTCTTGAGGCCTCTTTAGGAAGAAATATGTATCCTCCTTTTGCCTCATACCATTCTGGATGCTTTTTGAATCTCTGTAGCTCAACCCATCGCATTCCAGTCAGAAGAGCAGTATCAAGGATTATCTGGTGCTCCATGCTCTTTATGGCATTTCTAAGTGAAACATACTCATCTGGTCTGAGTATCCGCACTCCAGATTTCAATATAGGGTTCATGAGTACCTATCATTTTTGCACAATATAAGGGGTAGCTACCCTCTTTTTATATATCCTGCACCTGATTTAGGCCTGTAAAAGGCCATAAAACCTATCGTTTTAGATTAAAATGATAGAGGGCTGTTATCTAAAAATGGAAATCAATATACTTACAACACCCAAACCCACAGATATCAACCCTAACCATACGGTGTATTTAACAAAGATATTTGGATGCTGTGAAGAAGCTACCCAAAATCTATCCCACATATTTGCCTTCTTGATTATTAGATTCACTTTGTCTCCAGTATGGATATCTAATAGCGCCCTATAGTTATAGTTCATCACAATATTTTTGGTATCTTCTCCCTCTTTCAGGTTTCCTTTTGTATGCTTCTTATCATTATAAATGCTCATAAAATTTTTGTCAATAATCCTTCTCTCAACCACAATTTTTTTCTTATTATCTGGCCTTATAATCTTTATTACTCTCCATTTTTTATTTTCAATGCCATTTAGTGGAGATATCCAAATCCAACCTTCTTTGCTTTCCTCATGAAGTGCTGCATAAACCTTGAATTTTCCCTCATACATCTCTCCTATTTTCATCACCCCCATCTGGAATTAACAATATCATTAGGATTACACCACCATCGTTACCAAAAGGTATAGGGAATGCCTTTATTTTTATTGGGTCATTGGATAGTTCTTTGTTCGCTAAATCAACAATAGCCGTAATAATATCACTCTTTAGGTTGTAAACGGGTTGTATTTTTCCATGGTCATCAACTCCATAAAGTATTGCTAATCTCTGTGGTTCGTCTCCCCGAGTATACCTTTTTATAAGGGGTATTAATGATTTATCTACGAATTTGTTTGGTGAAAGAATATTCCTACTGTCCGCAGATTTGAAATCTATTACCTTTTCCGTAGTCATCAATCCGCTGTGCTTAAAATGATAATTTATTTCAGGAATTATGTAATCGGAAATCATGTATTCAAATAATGCTCCAAAATGTTTGTTTCTTATGTTTTCTTTCCAAATCTCTGAAAATATTAACTGAATGATGCTCCTCTCTTTCTTGCTGGATGAGTCCCTATAAAGCTCTAGTATGGTTTTTGACAATTCTTTCACTTTCCAAGGTATTTCAATAATATTATACACCTCTAAACCACCTATTTTAAAAGGTTCATCTGAACTATCTTCTCCTGCATGCCATATAGACATAGGTCTTTCCTCAAATATAGAACTCACAAATTTAGTTATGAACTCATTTTTCATTTTAACTACAGGATATGCTGTCGTAAAAAAGCAAATAGTATATGTTGAGTGTTCCTTCTTCTCTAATACTTTCTCACCTTCTGGCGTCACTTCATATATCTTTTCATCATCTTCAATGTATTTATATCTTTTTTCAGCGTCATATGCAAATAAAGAGTTAGGACTTATAATTCTTTTGAATAACTCTCTATATCTCGTAAGTTTCTCTCTTTGGGTAACATAGAAATCGTAAAACTCTATAAAAGACATCTTTCTTCTAAGAACATCCACATACTTAATCAACCCCTCATCTCTACCTAATCTTATTCTCCCACTTTTAGATATGTATCCATTTTTTGCCATATCTATTATATTCTCAGGGTCTAATGGTAATTGTATTGGATAATCGAAATTGTCTAGTTTAATTACTAATATAACATCTCCTAAAGACTCCCATGAAATATACGATGGGTCAATTTGCCAGAATTCAGCATGACCCTTACTCCACTTCCTACTATACTCATATGCTTCAAATACATATTTTGCACCTTCTTTTTTTATTATGGCTGCTCTTAGAATGTTCTTAGGATGTATTATTAACTTTGCTGGAAATATTTCTCCTTTATACTCTGCTATAGATGGGTCTTTTTTAGAATGTATAATAAGAAGCAACCCTTTGGTTAAAACTAATCCCACAATGAGTCTTTCCCTCTCTTTAGAACGGGAATATAATGAGGCTCTAAAGGCATCCAACAGATATGTTGCAGAGTCATCATCCTTATTGGGGTATCCCTCAAGCAGTTTCATAATCCATTTTTTAACAGATTTTTGCTTGGGATGTACTTCGTCAAAGTCTATTTTTTCACCCAAAATCTTTCTTTCTAAGTCCCGTATGACATCATTTAATGTTGTGACTGTTTCATCCATAGGCGCATTTTTATCTTCTATTCCCTCTTCAAATTCATGAAATCTAACCTCATCTTCCTCATCTAAATCAGGTTTTCTTGCAGCCATCTCCCAATAATACACCTTATCCCCCATGGTTAAACACCTCCTCCAGTATGCTTTCTTTCATCTCCTCCAGCTGGCTTATCTGGTTCTGGACTTTCTCCTTTAGCACCCTGATTTTCTCATAAACGGAATCAAGATAATGTGCAATCTCCTTTTGTTTTTCTAGGTCTGGTTTGCCGTTGCGGAATGGTATTCTCAATTTAAATGAGGAGTACTCGGCAGCATTTATGTTAGGTTGTGCCCCCTCTCTTTTCTTAAAATTAACCCAATTCCTGAAATCTGAGGATGTGAAAAAGTATTTGATGAACAATAAATCCACCATCTCTAAATCCAACCTAAAGCGAATTAGATATGAAGCATACACCCAATCTGGATAATCTTTGAAAGCAACAAAGTAATTTCCTACAGAACCACTGCGTGCTAAAAATAAATCGCCTTTTTTTACAGTATATTTCATAGCTTCATCATCACTCAAATCAATGTACTTGAAGCTATTATTTTTTATGTTGCCTTCATTATCCATATCAGTAATCCTTAGAAAAACATATTTTCCATCATTTTTGGCCTTTGCTGTTAAGCCATATCTTGGCTTCTCTCTTACAATCTCTTTTAATTTAACTTCCCTCCACTCCACCCCCGCCTTCGGCCTGAACGCCTGCTCCAGTGCGCTTTCCCAGAGCTTATCCAGATGCTCCATTTCTCTCTTCTTCCTCTCAATTATGCCATCAATGCGGGAGAAGTTTGCCTCTATATACTCCACGATTTTCCGCTGCGTCTCCAAATCAGGTTTGCCGTTGCGGAAGGGGAGCGGGATTTTTACATTTTTTATGGTGCTCCAAGATACTCTTGGGAGATGTACACCTTTCATCATTGATGTGGTATAATCTACGAAAGACTTTGTGTGGAGGAAGAACACGAGATAATATGGCAAAATTTTATCTTCAATTGCCTGAATAACTATGAAATCCGTTGAGCAAATCCCTTCTTTAGTAGCTACAGCCGCTTTATCTAAATAAGGTCGCAATTTGCCGTATAGTATGTCATTTGGATAGAATCGGTACTTTGTACTTTTTACTTTACCGCTATACTCCCATCTCTTAAGTTCAATTTCCCCAGATTGAATGTGTTCTAACCCAACATAGATATCCTTATCCCCATCTGGAATAACATTCTCGCTCCTTCTTTTACAAACATCTTTTATCTTCACTTCTCGCCACTCAATACCCTCATCTTCCCACGGTTTTTTCTCCTCTTTTATGAAATCGTCAAGTTTCATTTGAGCAACCCTCGCAGCTCTTCAAGGAGATTCATAACTTCCTCCTCTTCCTTCATTACATCTTCCAGAATCTCCCTCGGCGGCCTGTACTCTTTCTTCTTCAACTTGCTCGGATTTCTGGGTGTGAGCTCATAGGTATCATTGTCAATATCTTCAATGCTCACCACCCACGAATTCTCGCCAACTTCCCTCTTCTTCCACTTCTCAAGGCAGTCTTTCCAGTCCTCATCCATCATAGGCCTAGTCTTTGTGAAATTCTTCATCCCCTCTGGAGGTTGAATCTCATAGTACCATATCTCCTCCGTGGGGCCAGTTCTGTCAAAGAATAGGAGATTAGTCTTAACGGATGTCTTTCCAGTGGCGGTGAACACTCCCTTGGGAAGAGAGATTATCGTATGCACATTGTAATTTTGGAGCAGCTCTTTTCTCACTCTCACAAAGGGCCCTGTGGTGTTGGAAAGCACACCCTCTGGCACAACTATGCCCACTCTTCCACCGTGCTTTACCTTTCTCATCACATACTGCAACGCCATTAACTCCGTATCTGAGCTTTTAATTGGGAAATTCGCTTTGTATCTCTTATCAAACTTGCCTCCAAACGGCGGATTGGTGAGAATGATATGGAATCTATCCTTCTCCTGAATCTTCATAACATCCTCTGCGAAGGTATCCACCTTGTGAATATGCTTTGTGGGCACATTGTGGAGTATGAGATTCATAATCCCGATTAGATATGGAATATCCTTCTTCTCCTGTGCGTGGAACATATCTTTGAGAATCTCGGATTCCTTCGTGGTGAATACCTTCTTACTTTTCAGAATGTGGTTATAACTCTCAATAAGGAAACCTGCAGAGCCCATAAACGGGTCAAGAATCTTCTCTCCGATTTTGGGATTGACAATATTCACCATAAGCCTAATCACTGGCCTAGGTGTGTAGTATTCTCCCGCATACTTACCCATCTCTCCAATCTCTGGAAGCAATTCCTCGTATAGGGTGGATATAACATAGATATCGTCTCTCGTCTTCAGCTCTAAGGCATCAAGCAGTTTGGCAACATCCTTCAGAACATACCCATCGTGCAAGTAATTCTGAATTTCCTTTCCACGAAATATGGTGGCTACGAGCTCACTTTCCTCATCGCCATCCAGATTTCTCAAGAAGGGAAACAGCTTGTTATTTATGAAATCTATAACCTCTTCATCTCTCATATCTTTGTAAACCCAATCTTTCCAGCGATATGGCGGAGGTATCTTTCTTTTGTATACTTCTCCTGTAAGTTTAGCACCTATTTCTCTCTCATCTTCCAGCTCATCATAGAGCTTTAGGAAGAGCATCCAAGAGAGCTGCACTATGTAGTTTACGGAAGCGATTTCATTCCTTAAGATATCACATGCCTGCTTGAACTTTGATTTCAGCATTGCCCTATCCATCAGTTAATCCCTCCGCCGATATCGTATAGTCCCTCAGAAATCTCTTGCAAAGCTTCCTGTAGTTTATCAATACCACCAAAGGCATTTATTATCTCTTGGAGCTTCCCTATCTTCTGCATGTCAGGGGTATCCAGTGCCTCTGGAGTTATCTCGTCTATTCCACCCACTTTGTATTTTTCAATGAGATTCAAAAGTACCTCTTTGGCCACCTCATTAAATGAGTTTATTATCTCCTGCTTCTCCATCATCAATATCTGTGCTCGGTCATCCCTGCTCAAAATAGGGGCGTCAAATGCTATATGCGCAAGGATATCAAATGCATCTGCATCTGGTCTATTCATCAATCTCGCTATCAAGTCGGGATTTATACTCTTTGATTGAAGCTCCTTCAGAAACTTCTCCCTACTCTCCCTGTTAATCCATATCTTTCTCAAATCATCTAAAGTAAGCACCTTTGCTTTTACATTCTCCTTGGCATATTCAATATACTTGGCCCTATTGAGCTTCTTTCCTTCAACCTCTACATATATCTCCTCCTCAATGTAAACATTTATTCCTTCTACGACAATCTTTCCTTCCTTCGGCTTCTTCTTTTTGAGCTCAATAACTACGGAAATCTTATCGTCAGAGGGTGTTGTTTCCACGGTAACTGTCCTTGGTTTGTAGTTCTTTGCCTCAACCCTCACTTTGACAGGAATCCTTGGAAGTTTACTAACTCTGAACTCTCCATTATCATTAGTCTTGGAGGGAACTATTGAATTAACACCTATCTGAACGGTAATTCTGGCATTTGGAATGGCTCTTCCATCCTCCTCATCTACAACCTTTCCACGGATGAAGTAGTCATAGGGCCCTTCGGGAGGCTCAGGAGGCTCCCACTCAGGAGGCAAATCCCAGGGGTCTAAAAGTCTGGTGGCATCCACAAAATCAATTATTCTGAAGTAAAATTTATCGGCATCTTCACTTACCCTGCTTCCTCTACCCATAATCTGTTTGAAAAGAACTTTGGATGCGATGGGCTTCATGAACACAATGTTTTTAACAGGCGGAATATCTACGCCAGTACTCAATAAATCCACGGTAACTGCAATCACAGGCGTCTGTGATTCCGCATCTGCCATCTTATCTATGAGCTCCTTAACATTTGGCTCTTCATCAACTATTCTCACAACATAATCATCAGCGTCAATACCCGTGCTCATTACCTCAGGAGCTAACTCATTTTGGAGTATCTTAACCACATCTAAGGCGTGCTCTTTAGTTACACAAAATACAATCGTTTTATCCATTGGTCCATAGGTTTTCAATATTTCTGCAAGCTTCTTTGTCATAGTCTCCGTTCTGTCTGGGAGAATAATTTTCTTCTCAAACTCTCCCACAGTGTAAAATTCCTTAGGTTTCACATCATCTGGTACTTTGATTATGGCACCTTCACTGGCCACTTCACCTAATATAATTCCGCCCTTCTTATCCACATTCATATAGATTTTGTGGATTTTGTAAGGTGCTAGGAATCCATCTTCAATGCCCTGCCCCAAGCTGTAGACATATACAGGCTCTCCAAAATAGGCATAGGTATCTATGTTATCATCTCTCTTCGGTGTGGCAGTCATACCAAAGTGTACTGCCCCAGAGAAATAATCCAATATTTCTTTCCAGCGACCATACCCAGAACGATGGCACTCGTCAATAATAACCATATCAAAGAAATCTGGCGGGTAGTTTCTATAGAGTCTCTTCCCATCTTTCTCTGAATAAAGGGTCTGGTATGTGGCAAAATAGATATCCCTAATTGTGGGTGTTTTTCCCTCTATAATCATATCTCTCTTATTTCCAAAGGGTTCAAAGCGGTTATACGCTTGGTCTCTCAGCATAGTTCTATCCGCTATGTAGAGTACCCTCCTTATCTTCTTCGTGTGGTAAAGTTTCCATACTACCCAGAAGGCAACTTCCGTCTTACCCGTACCCGTTGCCATCGTTAGCAATATCCTCTTTTTACCCTCAAGAAATGCCTCAATTATTCTCTTCACTGCTGCAATCTGATAGTACCTCGGCTTTCTTCCTCTAACAATTTTAAATGGATGAGCCAATGGGTTATTCTCCTTCTCTAAAGGCACCACCCTGCCGAATTTCCAAATAGAGTATCTTTCCCAGAGCTCTTCGGGTGATGGAAACTTATCAAGGGTTGTCTGCTTCTTTGTTATGAAATCATATTCTTCTATTTCACGGCCGTTGGTAGAATATGCAAATGGAACATTGAGCATCTGAGCGTATCTCTTAGCCTGCTGCAACCCTGCTGCACGATGATGACTCTCATCCTTCGCTTCCACCACGGCTATAGGAAAGTTTTTCTCAAGGAAAAGAATATAATCGGGCTTCAAAGCACCTTTTCTATTGCCATAATCATCAATTATTCTTCCTTCTGTGATGGGTAATTCTCTTCCTATCTTATCCTCTTCCCATCCTGCTTCATATAACTTCGGATTTATTAGTTTTGCACGGGTATCTGCTTCATTTAACATAGGGGCCACCGTTACCCTATCATTATAATAAGGACAATCTATTTAATTATTCTCCCGTATGAAGTGCATATTGCTTTTTGTGGAATTGATATTGCCACATAAATCTTATAAAGATGCTCTCCATTTACATAAATAACTGACAAATTAGGAGGTGAAGATATGGTTGTAGAACATACAACATCCTTTACCATAGATAGAGAGATAAATAAAGTATTTGAGGCAGCAATAACCTTTTTTCAAACAAAAGGATTTACACTTGAAAATAGCAATAAGCCAAATACATTAACATTTAACAAAAAAGGTGCACGATTTCTTGCAATGGATATTAGAAAAATTGCCCAGAAGCTATTTATTAATTTGTTTGTTAACAATGAGGGACTTACAGTAGTAGAATTGCATTATGTGATACAAGTAAGTGGATATGCTACACCTAATGACTACGATAAATTAAATGCAGAAGTGACTGAGTTTAAAAATCTACTTTTGACCACCTTACCAGCTCAAAAATCCAATAAAGATATAAATCCAACTATTACTCAAGAAAAGGTTGAAAAAGACACCCTCTCTCTTGAAGAGAAATTAAAAAAGTTAAAAGAATTAAAAGATGCAGGGATACTAAGCGAAGAGGAGTACAAAGAAAAAAGAGATAAATTACTAGATGAAGCTGGGTTCTAACACCTCTTTATTTTAGTTTATGAAAATGAAACTTACTGAACCAGCGAAAGATGATTATTCCTAACCTCCTCTAATATAAACTCTCTTGCTGTTGGATTTGCCCACAGCGCATTTACATGCTCGCATTTATTAGATTCGCATTTCCTGCAATACAAGGTAACTCTCCTTTCATTAATATCCTTATCATTTGGTATTTTTTTAGCCTTTATCTTTTCCTCTGACAATGTGGTTATGTCTACCAAATCAACATTCACTTTCTCAATGTCCATTACCACATCTCTGGTATCTCCCTTTTCTTCAAATTTCACGCCAGTTGGGACTACCAGTCTAAACCTCAAAAATACGCCATCAGGTAGGCGTTTCTTAGAAAAGGAAACTCTGTATTTTATAGAGCTCATTACTGTAGAAAATAGAGGAAATAGATTGAGTCTGCTCACAATACCCTCTTTATCAGTACTCAATGCAATATCAATTAAACGACTGGCCACATATTTTCCTTCTTCAGTTAATTCTACATACACTGTCCTTCTCCCCTCTATTTTTTCGGTAAGCGTTATATATCCCATGCTCTGAAGTTGGTATATCTCCTTCTGAAGAGTGGTATAGTTCCTAACAACATCCCTCAGGTCTTTCATCTTAGTGGGCCCATACAATAACTTTACCAATATTGCTGATTGATTTTTAGTGATTGCAAATATATCCATGGTAGAGCCATAAGCATAGGCGTATATTATTTTTTTCACAATACCCATGCAAACTCTCTAAAAAACTGGATTTCTACCTTACATTTTTTTAGTATGATAGGGTGCCTCTATTTTCCTTGTTTTGTAGGGTATATGTGAAACAAATTTACAAATTTCGCAACATGTGTCATTAGGGAAAAATTTATATATTTGCCAACGCATGCATCATGCATAGAAATAAAATAAAAGGGTGGTTAAAATGAAAAAGGAAGAGTTTAAAAAATGGATGAGAAGGCATAGCGACAGGTACTCGGTATCTACAATAAACCAGACAATAAGCTATGTGGAATTCATAGAGGAACAGCTGGGAATTGACTTGGATAAGGCAACATTGGAGGAAATAACCGACAAGCTTTATGAAAAGAGAACATCTGGAAAACCTATAATAACCATAAACAACTGGGTAAAATACCTCAACAGATATCTAGAGTTTAGAGGATTTGAAGAGAAACTAAAATACTTCAAGCATACAGAAAGCGATGAGGAATACTTCTATGTACCTACAGACGAAGAAATGAGAAAGATACTGTCGGTGAGATGGACTAGACCAGATATAGATGCTAGGAATAGGGCATTACTCCATCTTCTCTTTTCCACGGGTATACGGATTAACGAGGCTGTAAGTTTGAATTGGAATGATTTTGATTTGTCCAATCCAAATATGCCCAAGGTAACAATAAGATGCGGGAAAGGTGGAAAGAAGAGAGTCGTACCAGTGCATCCAAAGGTGATGGCAATGTTGATAGAGTACAAAGATAAGTACAGATTGAGGACAGACCCTAACGCAGTTTTCACAACACCGAGGGGAAGATTAACTCAGCCTTATGCTAGGAAGATATGCAAGGATGCAGGTAAAATGGCTGGAATACCACAATTCCATGCGCATGCTGCAAGACATTGGAGAGCCATCAGTTGGCTTAAGGAAAAGGTTGATTTGGAAACAATAAGAAGGCTTTTGGGACACAAACATCTCAAAACAACCCAGAGATATATACGGCGTCTCAACATGGAATGGAGCTTAGATGAGATACAAAAACGAGACAAAAGTTTCGGGCCGTGGAAACCTTTGGGTCACGAGTATATAAAGAAGTTAAAGGGCGAGGCACAATGAAATCTGAAAAACACAAAGTTTACAAGAATGGTAGAGTGACTAAACCATGCCACCCCAGTCACAAGAAAAGCGGGCCAGGAGGGATTCGAACCCCCGGCCACGGGATTAAGAGTCCCGCGCTCTACCTAGCTAAGCTACTGGCCCTTAAATCGGAGATAAGAAACTTGGATATAAATGTTTGCGAGTTCCGCAAATCGTCATGCACCCAGTGTGGTTTAACGAATTTTCTAAAAATATCAATTGAGAAAACGATTTTCGGAAAAAGTAATAAATATACATACGCAATCTCCCACTTATGCCATCAAACAGCGGCGCATCGAGCTATGCCTTTGTGGCAGTGATCAGTTTCATAACATGGATAGCCCTTATTTTCTCCCCGGGGATGTCCATGGTGGCTTTTGAACAGGAAGTATTTGTAGGATTGTTGGTGGCCCTCACCGTGGCCGCGCTCACGTACAAGTATCTTCCAAATGCCTCCGTGAAATACTTCAGCCCCAAGAGATTGGGATATTTGACGGTGTACGTGTTCGTGTTCATCTGGGAGATGATAAAGGCCAACGTGAACATGGCCATAATCGTCACAAGTCCAAAATTACCCCTTAAACCCGGAATTGTGAAAATCAAAACAGACCTGAAGGACAATTTTGCAAAACTACTTCTTGGAAATTCCATCACTCTCACTCCCGGAACCATGACCATGGAAGTCAGCGATGACACACTCTACATCCACTGGGTAAAAATTTGCGATGATATAAAGGAGGCGGGAGATATAATTAAGGGTGCGTTTGAGAAATGGCTTAAGGGGGTGTTCTCGTGAACTACTACATCTTCCTAGCTTTGATATCCCTGCTGGCAATAGGAACATTCCTGTTCCTTTATCGCCTTTTAAAGGGCCCTACCGCAGCTGATAGGATGGTTGCTCTGGACGCCATAACAAACGTCACAGCCGGGCTATTAATGATCATAGCCTTCATATCTCAGAGATTCATCTACGTGGATGTAACTTTAGTGTTCTCAATATTATCCTTCGTTGGATTGATAATTGTGGCAAGGTATCTGGAGGGAGGACTATGATTGCGCTAATTCTCTATTATATCGGCGTAGCCCTTTGCTTCATCGGCGCCATATTCTTCATACTCGGAGGCATAGGATTGATAAGGATGCCCGATGTATACAACAGAATGCAAGCTTCCACCAAGACCACAACCATGGGGCTGATGTCCATAATTCTAGGCGTAGGATTGATGGAGCCTTACTGGATTATAAAGGCAATCGTAATCATAATATTCATCGCCCTCACTGCGCCGGTGGGTGCAAGCGCAATGGCTCGCGCGGCGTACAAATCGGGCATACCCCTCTGGGAAGGAACAGTACTCAACGAATGCGATGCCCCAAGTTGCAAAAAGGAAGGTGATAAACAATGATGCTCTTCACAGTTATGTCATGGGTTCTGGCAGTGCTCATAATCGCCCCAGCCATATACGCCGTTGAATCGAAAGATTTGCTTTCCGCCGCTATAGCCGCGGGATTCGCCGATCTCTCCGCTGCCTTAATATTTCTAATTCTCCAGGCCCCCGATGTGGCAATCACCCAAGCGGCCATCGGTGCAGGAATAACTTTGGCGGTATTTGTCTACGCGATAAAGAGAACAGAGAGGTGGGAAAAATGAGAAAATACGTAGCGATAATAATTTCCGCCCTCATATTCATAGTGTTAGCGCATTTCTTCATCACCGGAAACGCTCCGATAAATTACCTCACGGGAGGGAAATACACAAATCCAATAACTCACGAGCAGGCCAATCAATCCGTACCTCAGCAGTATTTGAACGATAGTCGCAAAGACACCGGAGCACCAAACGTGGTGACCGCCATAGTCGTTGAATACAGAGGATTCGATACCCTCGGAGAAGTGACCGTGCTATTCACCGCGGCAACGGGATTGGCGCTTCTCATCGAAGAATACAGAAGAAAGATGGAAGAAATTGTGGAGCCGAATTTCATAGTTAAAATTGCAAGCATTGTGGTGCTTCCTTTCATTGTGATTGTTGGCACCTATATCTTCATACACGGCCACCTCACCCCCGGCGGAGGATTTCCGGGAGGTGCTGTCATTGCGTCTGGTTTCCTTCTTCTGCTGTTAGTGCATACTACCAAGGGCCTGCCGGAAAAGAAACTTTCCATCACAGAGAGCTTCGCCGGAATGACCTACGCACTAATAGGTCTCCTTGGACTCGTGCTGGCAAACGAGTTCCTGCAGAACTACCTTCCTCTTGGAATTTTCGGAACCGTGTTCAGCGCAGGAATAATTCCGCTCATATACATCGCAATAGGTTTCAAAGTTGGATCGGAGCTGGGAGGAATACTTCACAACCTCAAGGGGGTGCATGAAGAATGACCTACGAACTTTTGGAGCCCATATTCATAATTTCAACGGCCCTCATAGCCATTGGATTGTACGGCGTTATGAGCAAAAAGAATATCCTGAAAATCATTCTCTCTCTGGGACTGTTAGATACGGGAGTGAACATACTCATAGTGGCAATGGGGTATATCCCCGGAGGAACGGCACCAATAGAAAATGGAAATTATTCGCTATACATGGACCCTGTCCCCCAAGCTTTAGTACTCACAGCCATAGTTATAGGTGTATCCGTTACTGCTTTAGCACTTGCGGTGGCGATGGGCTATTACAAGAAGACGGGGACTATAGAATTGGATAAAGAGGGGGTGATGAAATGGTGAGCATCCCGCCTGTTTTACTTATCGCCTTCCCGTTATTCTTCGCGTTCTTGGCACCGCTGATAAACATGGTATCGAAGAAAGCGGTTAAGCCATACACTCTGTTCGTTCTCCTCCTAAATACGCTCTTCGCATCCATAATATTCCTCAACGTGAGCTCGGGAGGTGTGATTTACGAGCAGCTATCAGGATTCTACCCTCCAATAGGCATTTTGCTCTCCGTCGGTTATCTCGGCGCGATTTTAGCGCTCCTGATTAATTTACTCTCACCAATTGTATATATATCATATTTTGGAGACGCAAAGAACTCGGTGAAATTTTCAATGCTTTATATGCTGGTCACCGCATCTTCCACTGGAATTGTGATAACCGGAGACCTGTTCAATATGTTTGTATTCTTCGAAATTACCGCCGTCGGATCCTACGGGCTCGTGGCATCCATGAGAACGAAGAAAGCATTCGAAGGTGCGTTTAAGTACATAGTCCTCGGTTCCGTGGGCTCCGCGTTCATTCTGCTTGGAATCGCAACAATATACGGGTACCTCAAAACCTTGAACTTTTACGATATAGCTCTGAGAATATCAAGCATGCCCCCCACTGCCAGATTGATGGCCTTTATATTTTTAATCATAGGTATAGGAGTGGAAGCCGAAATATTCCCTCTGAACGGATGGGTGCCCGACGCCTACGAGGGATCGAGCCATCGCGTTGCTTCTTTCCTCTCTTTAGGGCCATCAAAGGCAGGAATATACGCAATCGCCAGACTTCTGTTCACCCTCATACCCATAATGGGCGGCTTCGAACTAGCGCTTTTGCTAGGATTACTAACGTTGATAATCGGAGAGTTGGCCGCATTGAAGCAGAAGGAAATAAAGAGAATGCTTGCCTATTCATCCATAGGGCAGATGGGACTAATTCTCGTAGCCTTCTCCATGGACAGTAGGATGGCTTTCGTAGCGGCCATATTCCTGATGATCAGCCACGCAATGGCCAAGTCCCTGCTTTTCTTGGGAACGAGGAATTACACCGTCGGATCATTGAAAAATCCGTTCGTCTCGGTGCCCATATTCATAGGGGTGCTTTCAATAATCGGCATGCCCCCGTTCCCCGGGTTCTGGGGCAAGTGGTACCTCATGGTTGATATGGCTTCGCAGGGATTCTGGACAATAATTCTTCTTGTGATTTTAGCAGCAATCGTGGAAGCAGTGTATTACGCAAGATTCCTGTTCAAAGGCACTGGCACAGAAAAGAGCGAAGGAATAAGCAAGAGCGAAATGACAGCAATTGTAATACTTGCCCTTCTTCTAGTGCTCGTGGGCCTGTTCCCACAGTACATATACGCACCGGCGGTTAACGCAGCCTCATCGTTCTTAGGAGGTGGTCCGTGATGATAACTCTAACCATTGCAATTTTCCTCATGGGAGTTATAGTAGTTGGGCTCTTAAACAAGTATCCTAAAACAGCGGGAATCATAGCGTTCTTCGTTTCCCTGATCCCATTCTTCGCGCTCCTCTCTTGGAGCAGCGTGATGAACATAACTCTTCCATCGTATCTGCAATTCCTGAACTTTGAGACATCTTGGCAGTACAATCTCGGCCCAGGCACCCTAATACTTCAAATAACTCCCCTCGGCTGGTTCTTCCTGCTGTTGCTTTCCTCTCTGTTTCCAATGGTGATTCTCTTCTCCATATCTTACTTCAGAAGCAACGCCGGAGGCTTTTACGCAGCAATGCTCCTCACCATGCTGGGTTCTTTCGGAATCCTGCTTGCACAAGATATGCTTACATTCTACATATTCTGGGAGATAATGTCATGGAGCATCTTGGCGCTGGTCATAAGAGGAGGAGATAGAAAAGCCATAGTGAGCTATCTCTCTTTCGGCGCGCTTTCGGCCATGCTTATCCTCTTCGGCTTCATGCTGTTGTACTTCAAAACGGGCACTTTCGTTTTCGCGGAAATGCACCTCGATGCCAGCAACTTGGTGCTCGCGGCGATTACACTCATCGTTTCTGGCTTCGCTGTAAAAGGCGCTCTGATGCCCATGCACGTGTGGGCTCCCCACGTGTACTCCAAATCTGAAGAGCCATTCGTGGCGTTCCTCTCCGGAGGTCTTAGCAAGCTCGGATACTTCGGAATAATGCTGTTTATGTATGGAGTAGTTGGCTTTTCCCTGCTCTCGTCATGGGGTACATTCAGAGGCGTTCCTTTATTCGGATATTCGCTTGCAGTTGTAGGTGCTTTCACCGCCTTCGCCGGAACCGTTTTAGCGGTTATGCAGGATGACCTCAGAAAACTGCTGGCTTATTCTTCTATAGGGCAATTGGGATATATAGCAATAGGTTTGGGAATCGGAACGCCATTGGCCCTCACAGGCGCACTGTTTCAGGCGCTGAACCACACATTCTTTAAGGCGGTTCTTTTCCTTGCCGCCGGAGCCGTGTATTATCGCACTGGCAAGTACAAAATAAGCGAACTTGGAGGTCTCGGGTACAAAATGCCATTCACCTTCCTAGCCTCTTTATTCGCCATATTCGCTTTGGCAGCGATCCCAATAACCAGCGGCTTCGCGGCCAAGTGGCTTTTATACGAGGCTGCCATAGAGAAGAAGTTCTTGTTTGTGACCCCAATAATGCTCATCGCCGGTGTAGGTGCATTCTTGTATGTGTACAAGATTCTCTACGGTGTGTTCTTGGGTGAGCCTAGGTACAATGTTAAAGAAGCCCCTCTATCTCAGCTGGTTCCAATGTGGATTCTGGTTCTTCCCCTAATCATCTTCCTGATATTCCCCGGCTGGTTCGTGGATCTGACTGCTCCTATCCTTCAGGGATACGAAATGACTGCAATTCCCCACACCCCATACACGATTAACACTTCTTTGGCGAAGTACAACACCCTCGCGGTGATATTTGCCTTCATAGGAACATTGATATTCGCTTTCATACTCTATCTATCAAAGCCTCAAGAAAAAGTTGACCACATGGACAATTACTTAGCTGGTGAACCACCAGAGTTATACGATTACATATCCATGCACGCATCCAGCAAATACTACGAGCCGTTCGAAGAAGTATTTTACCCGTACTTCAAGAGAGGCGCGGAAAGGATGTGGGAAATAATCTTAGCTGCGGGAGAAGTGTTCGGAAGTGGAGCGAGGAAAATATACACGGGCATAGTGGGCGATTATTCGATTTACATCCTCCTATTCTTCCTCATAATGGTGGGATGGTGGTTGCTATGGTGAACTACATAGACTTAACAATTCAAATCCTAGTGGCAATCGGCGTTACTGCGCTTGGATTTGCAATAGGAATGCTATTCAACGGAATTGCAAGAAAGATCACCGCCAGAATTCAAAATAGAGTTGGTCCGCCGATATATCAGGGATACATCGATGTTCTGAAACTTTTCACAAAGAAAACCAATATTTCGCACGGGTGGATTTTTGATTTAGCTGCCCTGTTCTCCGTGGCCGGAATTGCCCTCGCATTCCTGTTCCTCCCCGTGGCAGGAGTGTCCCTACTGAGCGGCGAAGGTGATTTATTCCTCATTCTCTACCTCCTGGCAATTCCCGCCCTGGGATTCGCCTTGGGCGCTGGAGCAAGCGGAAATCCAAACGCGGCGGTTGGAATAATGAGGGCGCTCATGACCATGCTCGCCTACGAATTACCTTTGGTCATGGTGATAATCGCCATGATGGTCTATTACGATACCACATCCCTTGCGGTAATCGTGCAGAAGCAGGCAAACATGCATTGGGCCATATTCATACCCGTGTTTTTCATAGGCGCCCTTGTGGCGGATATGGCGTTGCAGGGAATGCTAATGGAAAAACCATTCGATATCCCCATTGCGCCCCATGAAATAGCAACCGGTCCAATGGTAGAGTTCGGTGGAAAGCATTTGGGCGCGCTCATGCTCTACAAGATGATGGGCATAGTCGTGGAAACAACGCTTTTCGTTGACCTGTTCTTAGGGGGAGGAGTTATTCTTAGTGTATCGCAGTTCGGTTGGTTAGCGTACGTGGTGAACTTTATAGTTTGGTTCCTTCTGATTCTCTTCGTGTTCTTCATCGCGCTGCTAATCAATGCGGTGTTCCCGAGGTTCAGAATCGAACAGGCCCTTAAATTCTATTGGAAATACGATGCCTTAGTAGGGCTACTTATATTAATTTGGATATTTGTGGGGGTGACACCATGAATCACGAAAATTGGAGCAAATTAGCGAGGATCATGAGCAAGAGGTCCCTGTGGATGATTCACTTCTGCACTGGATGCGGCGCCATGGAGATGCCCCCTGTTATGACCTCCCGCTACGACATGGAAAGGTTCGGGATGCACGCCATGGCCACCCCGAGGCAGGCGGACGTATTCCTCGTCACTGGCTATCTGGCAGTTAAAACCCTTAAAAGAGTGGTGCAAGTATACGAACAGATGAGAGATCCTAAATACGTCATCGGCTTCGGCTCGTGCACCATAAACGGCGGAATGTACTGGGATTCTTACAACACAATTAAAGACCTAAGCAAGTACATACCTGTGGATGTTTACATCGCCGGATGCATGCCTAGGCCCGAGGCAATAATGGACTCTTTCCTGAAGCTCTTCGACATGATTGACAAAGGAGAAGCAATTGGATGGCAGAAGTATCACAAGTACTATGATCAGTACAAGAGGAATCAGAGGATGGCTTTCTCGTATCGTTTGGATGAAGTTAAAGACATCAAGGAGGATGATAAAGAATGATGGCTAAGGAGCTCTTCCCGGAAGCGCAGGAGATTCGCAAGGGGAGAATAAGGATAGAGACGCAGAAGGACAAAGTTGGAGAGATAATAAAAAAATTGAAAGATAATAGCTACGAGCACTTTGTGATGCTCTCCTGCGTTGACTGGATCAAAGAGGGAAAATTCGAGCTCGTGTACCAGATGTGGTCTTACCAATACAAAGAGCACGTGATGATTTCAATAAAAATAAACAGAGACGGGGAGAGCATGCTATCCATGCGCCACCTCTTTCCGCAGATAGAAACCTACGAACGCGAAATACACGAGATGTTTGGGGTGAACTTCATCGGCAATCCCAACCTTAAGGAGTTCATCCTGGAAGGATGGCCCCACATGCCCCCGATGCGCAAGGACTTCGACACCGAGAAGTTCGTTAAAGATTTCTACTACAAGATTCCCGAGGTGAAGGAAGAATGACGATCCAAAAAGAATTCGAGCTGTTCATAGGGCCTAATCACCCGGGCGCAACTGGGAATATGAGCTATCACATCTGGGTAGAGGGAGATAAAGTCAAAAAAGCGGAAACTCGTGTGGGCTATCTTCACAGAGGATTCGAAAAGTTGATGGAGAAGAGAATCTGGATGCAAAACGTCCCGCTGGTATGTCGTATCTGTGTTCCCGAGCCCGATGTGAACGAAGCCTCTTATTCCATGGCCGTCGAAGATTTAATGGGCTGGGAAATTCCTGAGAGGGCGAAGTACATACGCACCATCATACTGGAGATGGCGAGAATTAGCGCTCATTTACTCACGGTAGGAGGCATTGCTGCATCTCTAGGTATATACACGGCTGCCCAATGGGGAATTGGAGACAGAGATTATCTTCTCGACGTATTTGAGCAGATAACAGGAGGTAGAGTATATCATATATACATCTGGCCCGGCGGCGTGCGCTGGGATCTGCCGAAGAACACAAAAGAGCTTTTGACCAAAGTTCTCGATTATTTGGAAAGCAGATTGCCCCTCTACGACGATTTGATAATGAATAACAAGGTGTTCGTTAGAAGAGCAGCGGATGTGGGCGTGGTTCCGAAGGATAAGGCCGTGGAGTGGGGAGTCACCGGCCCGAATCTCAGGGCGGCAGGATACGAATACGATGTGAGAAAACTCGAGCCTTATGCAGCTTATGATAAGATAGATTTCGAGATTCCGCACTATCCGAAATTGGGAGAGTACGAGGTACTATCCGAGGGAAGCGACATATACACGAGGACTGCCATAAGAATGCTTGAGATCCAGCAGAGCATAAAGATAATAAGGCAGGCCCTCAAGGACATGCCCGAGGGCGATGTTCTTTTGAAGCATCCTCAGTGGTTCGCTTGGAAAGTCCCCGCAGGATACGCATATTCTCATGTGGAAAGCTCGAAGGGAGAATTTGGGTACTTCGTTGTGAGCGATGGAGAAAAGAAGCCCGTGCGCGTGCACGTTCGCGGTCCCTCTTACACGCATGGTATAAACGTTATGGAGACAATTGCTCCGGGATTGAATGTCGCGGATTTTGCACCTACGGCCATAAGCTTGGATGTATGCCCGCCGGACATTGAGAGGTGATAAACATGGGTGGAAGTGTAATTAAACCATTTCACGCGCTCAAGCATCTCGCAAAGAAACCGCACACAATAAGATATCCTTATCAAAAGCATACCGATTTACTGGGAAATGAGCTACCCACCGAGAGATACAGGGGGTACCACACCAATAACATAGAAACCTGTATAGGTTGCGGGTTCTGCGGTAGAATATGCATGAACGCTGCCATAACATATGTGGAGATTCCCGAATTAAAGGGCGTGACCAAGGGATTGCCAAAGAGACCGGTCATCGATTATGGACGCTGCTGCTTCTGCGGTTTATGCACCGATGTGTGCCCCACAAAATCACTAAAATTGGTACCTAAGTACAACTACGTGGACGAGGACAAGAACACATTTAAGGTTATCGCGTCTCCTCTGCTGCACAAGAACGACGGGGTGAAAATAAGCAAAGATTACTTAGTTTTCGATCTCGACGACCTCCACAAGAAACTTGGAGACTACATACAAGACATTATACGCAGGAAGGAAGAAGAGAAGAAAAAGAAAGAAGCTGAGAAGACGAAGAAAGATTCCAAAAAAGAGGAGAAAAAAGAATAATTTTTATACCTTTTTTCCATTTTGAAATTATGGGCAAGAAACTTCTGCTCTCGATAGGCTCGATTTTAATGGTAATAAGCGCATTTCTGTTCGTTCTGGACTTCATATCCCTGAGATCAATTCTCCTCTACATTCTCTCGATAATCACCTTCCTGAGCTCCATTTTAGGCGGGAAGAGCATGGCGTACCACATTCACGACACCCACTTGGCAAAGGAGAAAGGGATGAAAATCTCGCCGTCAGCGATGATTTACCTCTGGTTATTCATGTTCATTCTCTTCTTGATTTCTTATTCCATTGCGAAAATCGCCATGGGGCTGTTCATAAAGATTCTCCTGTTCCCGTTGGGTGGAAAATATCTGCCTATAATTTACAACACTCTGGGTATAATCGCATCTTACATTCTCTTCTCCGGACTCGCGTACGGAAAGAAAAAATTCCTGACCATATGGGGAAGAGCAGCAGAAGTCATGGAGAACGCCCCGAAGGATATGATGCACAAAGGCACAAATGCAATGAAAAAAGGAGAAGATATGGGCAAAGAGATGATGAAACGCTTTAAAATGCCGTAAGGAGTTTAGAAATGTTTATAATCTCTCCCTCTTTCCTGCACCTATGCAGATAAAAAGCGTTGGCGATTTCCCCAAGGCCGAAGAAGAGCTACTGAGATACTGGGAATCGAAAAACATATTTGAGAAGCTCCGCGAGAAGAATAGAGGAAAGGAGAGGTTCATATTCTTAGAGGGGCCGCCCACAGCCAACGGCATGCCCCACATCGGCCATGCGTTAACTCGCGCCGTGAAAGATGTTTTTCTTCGATATAAAGCAATGAATGGCTACGAGATATATCCGTGGATCGCCGGCTGGGACTGCCATGGGCTACCTGTGGAGATCGAAGTGGAGAAAAAATTGGGGATAAACTCGAAGAGAGAGATAGAAAAATTCGGAGTTAAGGAATTCAACAAACTATGCAAAGAGAGCGTTTTCAAATATCGCGATGAATGGATTAAGATGTCCAAGCGCATCGGGTTTTGGATAGATTTCGAAAAAGCATACGTCACCATGAAGGATTATTACATCGAGAGCGTGTGGTGGGCGCTCAAGAAGATTTACGATGATGGCCTACTCGTGAAAGATTACAAGGTCGTTCCATATTGTCCAAGATGCGGCACGCCGCTGAGCAGTCACGAGGTTGCGCAGGGGTACAAAATAACGAAGGATCCTTCCGTGTATGTTAAATTCAAAGTCAAAGACGAAGATGCCTACTTCTTAGTGTGGACCACAACGCCGTGGACTCTGCCTTCCAATCTATTACTCGCGGTTGGAGAGGACATAGATTACGTGTTAGTGGAAAAAGATGGGGATAAGTATTACATGGCGAAGCCGAGACTCAAAGCAGTCCTTGGCGAGGCGAAAATAATCAAAGAGATGAAGGGCAGGGACTTGAAGGGCAAAAGGTACCATCAGTTAATGCCATTTGTGAAGGTTGATCACGACGCGTTCTACGTGACCACCGCCGATTTCGTAAGCACGGAAGACGGTACAGGCATAGTGCACATCGCACCAGCATTCGGAGAAGACGATTATCAAGTTTGCAAGAGAGAAGGAATTCCCCTCATTAAGCCGGTGAACGAGGAGGGTAAATTCACAGAGACTCCGTGGAAGGGTATGTTCGTGAAGGATGCAGATAAGCACATAATTCAGTGGCTGAAAGAAGAGGGAAAATTGTTCAAAAAGGAAACGGTGGAGCACAGCTACCCGCACTGCTGGCGCTGCGGCACTCCTCTCCTCTATTACGCTCTGGACACGTGGTACATAAGGATGAGCAAGAAAAGGGAAGAGTTAATTGCGAATAACGAGACGGTGAACTGGAAGCCCGAACACCTGAAGCACGGACGCTTCGGAAATTTCTTGGAAGAGGTGAAAGATTGGGCTTTATCTCGGAATCGATATTGGGGCACTCCGCTTCCAATATGGAAATGCCCAGATGGTCACGTTTTCATTCCGGAGGGTAAAGAAGACCTCCTGAAGCATGTGGAAGGCGAAATTCCAGAGGATTTCGAATTGCATAGACCATGGGTTGACGAAATCCACGTTAAATGCCCCGTCTGCGGCAAAGAGATGAAGAGGGACCCGTACCTCATAGATGTGTGGTTCGATTCCGGAAGCGCACCATTTGCACAATTCCACTATCCTTACGAGAACCAAGAGGATTTCAAAAACTCGTTCCCCGTGGATTTCATAACGGAGGGAATTGACCAGACGCGGGGCTGGTTCTACACCCAGATGGCAATATCCACGCTCGTTTTCAATCAAGCGCCGTACAAGAACGTTCTCACCTTAGGATTGATTCTAGATGAAGATGGGGAGAAGATGAGCAAGTCCAAGGGCAATGCCGTGGATCCCATGGGCATAATGAACTCAGTGGGCGCCGACGCGGTTCGCTTCTATCTCTATTCCTCGCCTGTTTGGAAGAGCCGCCGCTTCTCAGAGAATTTGGTTCGCGAGTACATGCAGAGAACGATAGGCACGCTCTGGAACGTAGTATTATTTTTCAAGAATAACGCCGATTTGGACGGCTATCGGGGGGAGAAGTGGGAAATAAACAACGATCTCGACCGCTGGTTAATTTCGCGTGTAAATTCAACAATAAAAGATGTGAGAAAACATCTGGATAATTACGATGTGCATTTAGCAACCAAATCCATCGAAAGGTTCATAGACGAGCTCAGCAACTGGTATGTAAGGAGATCAAGAAGAAGATTCTGGCGTGAGGAGATGAGCGATGACAAGAGAAGCGCTTACACGGCGCTCTTCACTTCCCTTCGCACACTCTCGCTACTCATGGCCCCATTCACTCCTTTCCTCTCGGAAATAATTTACAGGGAGACATTCGGCGAGAAGGAGAGCGTGCATTTGGAAGAGTACCCGCAAGCCAACGAGAATTTAATAGACGATAAACTCGAAGAGGAGATGAACGTGGCAATAAAGGTCGCAGAGGCGGGCAGGAGAGCCAGGCAGATAGCAGATATAAAACTTAGGCAGCCGTTGAGCAAGATGATAGTGTCCTGTGACGAGAAATACGAGGGAATCGTGGAGAAATTCATCGACGTCCTGAAAGAAGAAGTTAACGTGAAAGAAATCGAAATCGGAAAGATAGAGGGAATGACGGAGAAGGAGATAAAGATAAATTACCGCGCCCTAGGGCCAAAGCTCAAAGGAGACCTGAAAAAAGTGGTGAGCGAGCTGAACTCCATGAGCAAGGATGAAATAGCGGATCTGTTGAAAAAAGGAGAGCTCGTAATTCTTGGGCATCAACTGACGGAAGAGGATGTATCGGTGTTCGAGAAGCCGGTGGAAGGCGTGCAGGCAGTGGAGGTCGAATCTCTCCCAATTGTTGTTTACCTCGACACCACCATAACCCCCGAGCTGAAAGAGGAGGGCCTCGCTCGAGAATTGATAAGGAGAATACAGACAATGCGCAAGGAGATGAAACTGCAGTACGATGCAAAGATAAAAACCCGCTACTCAGGGGACGAAACTCTTGAAAAGGTGATGAAAAAATACAGAGAGCATATAATGAAAGAGACGCAGAGCATAATTCTGGAGAAAGGAGAAGAAGGAGAATACGAAAAAGAATGGGAAATCGAGGGAAAGAAAATCAGAATTTTCCTCTCCTCTTAATTTTCCCAAAAAAATTATTAGTGGGGTCGTTCATTAACCTCAGGTGAGCCGATGAACCTTGCGATTGTGGGCATGCAGTTTGGTGATGAGGGAAAGGGAAAGATAGTGGACTTTTTATCGGAAAATTTTGACATCGTGGCGAGATTCTCAGGAGGGAGCAACGCGGGGCACACCGTCGTTTATGAAGGTAATGAGGTGAAATTCCATCTTCTACCCAGCGGAGTGCTGCGGGGAAAAATAGGAATCTTAGGGAATGGGATGGTCATCGACCTCAAAAAACTGCAAAGAGAAATGGAGATGGTGAGAGAATTAGGTGTAGAGCCGAAAATTTTGATTTCTTCGAGAGCGCATGTGGTGACCTCTTTTCATCGAATCTTAGATGAGATGGAAGATGAAATAATAAAGATAGGCACCACAAAGCAGGGAATCGGTCCCAGCTATGCTGCGAAGCACACGAGAATCGGGATAAGAATCGCGGATATATTTCAAGGAGATCTTGAGAAAAAACTGAAACTTCTCAGCGAGATTCATCGCTTGGAACTCTCGGAAGAAGAGATAAAAAAAGAGGCAAGAGAACTCAAAGAAACCGGGGAAAAAATGAAGGGCATGGTTGAAGACACAGAGATTTGGTTAAACAACGCTATTGATTCGAGAAAAAGCGTTCTGTTCGAAGGCTCGCAGGCTTCGTTCTTGGACATAGATTTCGGAACTTATCCGTACGTGACCTCGTCCAACACAACCGTTGGAGGAATAGTTACGGGTTTGGGTATTCCCCCGAGCAAGATAGATAAAGTCATGGGAATCGCCAAAGCATACACCACCCGCGTTGGCGCTGGGCCATTTCCAACGGAGCTGCACGGCGAAGATGGAGAAAAATTGAGAGAAAGAGGAAGAGAATACGGGGCAACCACGGGCCGGCCAAGGAGGGTTGGCCATCTAGACCTCGTTTTGCTCCGATACGCAACGGTAATCAACGGAATACAGGAAATTGCGCTCACTAAGGTGGACGTGCTTTCGGGAATGAAAAGGGTAAAAATAGCCATAAAATACGAGTGCGATGGAGAGAAGAAAAGATTTCCCCCAGCGAATATAAACAACTGCAAGCCGGTTTACGAAGAAATCGATGGTTGGGATAACATCGAAGATAAGAATCTGCAAAGATTCATAGAACTCATAGAAAAAGAGACGGGAGCGAAGGTAAAGATAGTTTCCTACGGGGCTTCGAGGGAAGACACGATAATGAGATGAATCAGAGCTTCTCCATTTCCTCTATTTCGCTTATCATCTCATTGGCATCTTTGGTTATCTTCTCCAGAGTTTCTCTAAGACTCTTTATTTCCCGCTTGGCCCTCTTGGTGACCTTGGCTCCCTCCGGGCTTGGCTCTATTAGCTTTTCCTGCTCCAAAATGCGGAGAGAATAACGAACCTTGTGCTCAGGTATATTCATCAGCTGCGCTAATTTTATTATCCCTATTGGCTGGTTCTTCATCACATAATTCAGTATGTGTATGTGCCTCTTTACCAATTCCATCTCTTCTTCCAATTTGCCGGTCATTATCATTTTATCACCCCCTTGACCCTTGCTATCATGTGTATGCTCTCAACCTATATATCTTTTCCCGTGTTTCGTCAATCGTTAAACCACAACTCTAATATATGGTGTAATAATCAAAGAGATGGTGATTGTATGGTGGAAATTATAGACACCACATTCAGAGATGCGCACCAGTCCCTGATAGCCACAAGATTAAAAACGGAGGATATGCTCCCAATAGCAGAGAAGATGGATTCGATAGGATTCTATTCAATGGAAGTGTGGGGTGGTGCAACATTCGACGTCGCAATTCGCTATCTTCGCGAAGACCCGTGGGAGAGGCTCAGAGAGTTAAAGGAGAGAATAAAAAAGACGAAGCTGCAGATGCTTCTCCGCGGTCAGAACGTAGTTGGATATAAGCACTATCCGGATGATGTGGTTAAAAAATTTGTCCGGTTAGCGCACAAAAACGGAATCGACATATTCCGGGTATTCGACGCGCTCAACGATGTCAGAAACATGGAAATTGCCATAAAGGAAGCGAAAAAAGTGGGCGCGGAAGTTCAGGGTGCAATAAGCTACACCACCGGAAAAATATTCACCCCCGAGTACTATCTAAAGCTCGCGGAATCCCTGATTTCTTTAGATGTTGATTACATAACGATAAAGGACATGGCTGGGCTCATGACTCCGTACATGGGCTATTCTCTCGTGAAAGAGATAAAGGACGCCTACGGAATAAGGGTGGATGTTCACATGCACTCAACCAGCGGGATGGCGGTGGCCACATACCTAAAGGTTGTGGAGGCGGGCGCAGATTACATAAACACTTCAATAAGCCCATTGGCATTCGGCACCGCGCAGCCGGGAATTCAGATTATGCATGCCGTTCTTCCCAACGAGGAGAAGCCAAATCTTGACATGGAAAAAATTTACGAAATTGGCGATTACCTCAAAGAGCTCTTGGAGGGGAAATATAAGAAATATTTGCATCAAAAGGCGTTGGTTGTCAACCCCTCTGTTCTCAGGCATCAGATTCCCGGCGGGATGTTCTCAAACCTGCTGAGTCAGTGAAAAGAGCTTCAGGCAAGCGAGCATTTGGACGAAGTTCTTCATGAAATTCCCCGTGTGCGAGAAGACCTGGGATTTCCACCTTTGGTGACCCCAACGTCTCAAATAGTGGGAACACAGGCCGTTATGAACGTTCTTTTCGGAAGATACAAAAAAATCACCAACGAGACGAAGAATTACATCCGCGGCTTATACGGCAGGCCCCCGGGAAAGCTGAACCCGGAGGTCGTGAAATTGGCCATAGGGGATGAGAAAATAATCACCGAGAGACCCGGTGACCTTTTGGAGCCCATGTTAGACAAATGCAGGAAAGAACTAAAAGAGAAAGGCTACATTGAGAAGGAAGAGGACGTGCTCACTTACTGCCTGTTCCCGCAGGTGGCTGAAGAATTCTTCCAGCTTAGAAAGAAAGGAGAACTCAAGCCCGTGGAAGAGAAAAGCGA
>WAKX01000046.1 GCA_015523125.1 DHVE2 group archaeon
AGCGGGGGGAAGTCCATACGGAACACCTGACGGCGAGGATATAGACATGGGCTCCGGGGGCGGCGGGGGTGCGGCATCATCATTAGGCAATAAAATACTAAGCGGCGGAGATGGCGGTAACGGGGGAGGTTGCATCAAGATAATAGCGGGGGAAAACATAAGCCTCGACGGAGAAATACATGCCAACGGCCAGAAAGGTGCTGACGCGTGGGGAGGTGGTGGAGGCGGCGGCAGCGGAGGCGGTGTGCTTCTAGAAGCAACGAATATATCAATCAATGGATACATCAACGCCACCGGTGGGGATGGGGGATTTGGTGGAGTTGGCAACGGTGGCGGAGGAGGTAGTGGAGGAAGGATTAAGATATTCTACCGAAATTCATATCAATTAAACATCTCCCATCTGAACGTGTCCGCGGGCAATGGAGGTGGGAGTGGGTTAGGAAGAGGAGGTGATTCGGGAGAAGATGGAACATGGAAAACAGTCCCAGAAATAAACGTTAAACTTGAAGTCGTTCCACTTCTGATTTTTTCTGCCCTCGTGAGTATTATCAAAAGGAGAAAGGAGGACAAAAAGGGAAATAGGCGTTGAGAAAAATATATAACTCACTTTGCTATGTGGCCCTTATGTTTGAGATACAGGTTCGCATGATTTCTCCAATGACCCACGAAAATGACCTCGACCGCGTGCTCGTGGATTTTCTATATTCAATAGGTTACATAAAGTACACCAGCAAAGATTTTGAAGAAGCTAAAAAGTCAATCGGATTTCGTCTTTTCAAAGAATGCTTTCTCCTCCACGCAAACAAGATGTGGAGCGTCGATGAATTGATAACATGCCTCAATACTTCGAGACCAACCCTCTACCGCTATCTCAATAAATTGAAATCTCTGGATCTTTTAGAAGAGGAACATGAAGGAATCGCCAAAAAGTACAGATTGAGATTCGGAAACTTCAAAAAGGCCTGGAGCTTCGTGGAGGCAAATGTGAAATTGGCAATGGAAAATTACGCAAAATCTGTGGAGCACATTCAAAAACTTGCGGAGGGAGCAGAATGATTAAATCACTGGTGCCTGGTTCAAAATGTGTGGTTTATCTGGCCACGTCCAACGATGAAATTGTGAAATGCAGCGGAAAATTTGATGGTTTCGTGCCTGTGGGCGAGGATAGCTCCATGTGCATAATCTTAGATGAGAGCCACGGAGAACTCGCAGGTAAGGTAAGGCTTATTCCGACGAACATGATAGCTGCCATAGACATAATCGAGATGGCAAAGGAAGAAGAGGACGAAAAGAAATACGAAGACAACCACTATTACAGCTGAGCTAAAGGGGAATGATCTCTATATCTTCGTAAATTGGGCCCTCAGGGGTCAGGGTGCTTTTCTTTATTTTTATCTCATTCACTTCGATTTCGCCGAACTCCATGTTCCTGAACTTTTCCAAGTTTTCTATTTTGATTTTTCCCTTCACCCTCGCGATTGTCAAATGGGGCACGTAGCTCCTCTCCCTCTTGAATCCAAATTTTGTGAGATGAGAATCGATACATCTCATCATCTCCGCGATTTTTTCCGGGTTTTCAACTCCGATCCATACAACCTTGATATAATTCTCGTTGGGAAAAAAACCCACACCTTTGAATTTCAATATGAATGGTTGAGTTTTGCATTTCTCAACCACTCCTTTTATTTTTTCTACATCCCTCTCGCTTATTTCCCCTAAAAATTTCAGGGTAAGATGCATATTCTCCTTCTCCACCGCTTTGAATTTCCCCTCGATACTGCTTTGCAATTCCTCTATTCCCTTGAAAAAGGGCACTTCTATGGCTATGAATGACCTCATAATCCAGCATGAGATTCCTACTTAAAAATATTCTTCATAAAATATGGACGCACATACCCCCCGAAAAAATCTACAGAGAAAACTTCAAAACTAAAACCCCATAAGTTCACCTATGAGCTCTTCCTTGAGCTTTATGAGCTTTAGCCTGCGAATTTCCAGTTCTCTTATTTCATCTTCTATCTTTTTGAGCGCTTCTCCGTAATCCATGCCCTCAAACTCCGATTTTATATCCTTAATATCCACATCGTCCATATTGTACTCCCTGATATCAAATATACCCGGAGCAAAATCAACAAAAAGGGAGAAGGATTTTGAAATTTCATAGAGTTTTCTCGGTGCACCTCTTTCGCTGGGCACCTCTTCGGCTCTTTTTATTATGTTATTGTTCTCCAGCACATTGAGATGCTTCATTATCGCTTGCTGTGAAGTCCTCAGTTCCTTGGCCATTCTCAAGGCGTACTGGCGTCCTTCAACTAACATTCGAAGTATTTCTCGGCGTGTGTGATTCTCAATGGCACGAAGTATTGCGTCCACTTCCTCCATGTCGTCCATCATAGGCCATCATTGAATCTTTATTTTCTTGCCTTCCTTCTCCTTCGGAGTCTCTCTTTCGAACACCACATCCAGAATTCCGTTCTTATACGTTGCTTTCACTTTGTCAGCCTTCACCTTGGCAGGAAGCTCCACTTCCTTGTAGTACTTTCTCTCTGGAGTATCGACCTTGATCACAAGAACCTGATTGTCGTTCTCCAAACTGAGATCGATGTCCTCCTTGGTCACGCCCGGAAGCTCCGCGGTGACGCTTATATTCTTCTCATTCTCCATGACATCCACTATGGGCTCCCTGTACTCCGCCATGCTCTCGGTGGCCCCGGGGAATCTCTTGGGCACGTTACCGAACTCCTCTATGTGAGGCTTGCCATCCGGACCGACACGCATGCTGAATCCGTAAACGTAAGGTCCTCGGATTTCTCCCCCGGCTTTCCCGAACTCCCTCATTATGCGGTTCATCCACTCTTCCATCCTGCGGAACTCCTTTTCGATGTCGAAGAAATCGTCCCAATCGTAGAAGAAATCCCTTCTCCATTCATCATCCCCGTAATCGTCTCTATCTTCATCCCTTCTCCTTCTTCTGATGACCATTTTTATCACCTCCTTTAGTTATCAACTTTTTGTTTACAACATACGATATACAGCATGGTATTTAAGCTTTTTGCAAAAAGTTTTTATACTCGTATAGCAATAAGAAATCGCTAAAAGGCATCCCATCCCTTCTGGCATACCTCTTTATTTTTTTATTTGCGTGCCGATGCAAATTATAAATATCAAATACACAATTACCTTCCGATGAATATCAACCTTGCGTTCCTTATGATCATATTGGCAATCGCCATAATTATTGTTCTTCCAAAATTCAAAGTTAACATTGCGATTTCCATAATGATAGGTGCTTTGTTTCTTCTCTTCGTTTTAGGCGCAGACTGGGGAAATGTGATACGTGACCTGATGCAGTGGGATTTCTGGAGAATTATTATCATTGTTTTTCTCTCCCTTCTCATAGTCGCTTTGATGGAGAAAATTGGATACCTCAACAAAATGGTTGCAGCGGTGAAAGCCCTTGCACCCTCCCTCGGCTCTTCGTTTATATCCATCTCCGCGTTCATCGGCCTGCTGCCCATGCCCGGGGGCGCGTACGTGTCTGCGAAGCTCGTGGATCCCATAGGGAAAGAAATGAATCTGACCGGCCATGAAGCAACGACCTTAAATTACTGGTTCAGGCATCTCTGGGAATACGCTTGGCCCCTATACACCGGAGTAATTGTGGCTTCTGCAATATTTGAAGTGAGCATATCTGACTTTGTGATTCACATGTCCTTTTTGCCTTTACTCGCAATAATTGGCGGGCTGATTTTCATTTATTACCCGATCATGAAGAAAAAGAACATAAAGAGAAAAAATCCAGCGGAAATTAAGAAGATATGGGACTTGTTGTACGCTTCATGGCCCATCATCGCCGTCATGCTTCTCACACTCGGGGGAATTCCGTGGCCCTCTAATGGAGGAATAAAAATAATGCGCGTAGACCTGTTTTATTCTCTTCTGGCGATTGATATCATTCTGATAGGCATACTGCTAAAAAAGAGCAAGAAGGATGTAAAATACAGCCTTAAATTCGCCCTAAAACCCACGTTTCTTGGGGTTACCTTTGCCGCGCTATTTATGAAAATTGCGGTTCTGGAGACAAACTCAATGTTTTACACATACTCATTCTTCGAGATGTACGGAATTCCTCCATTCGTGGTAATTATGATTCTTCCCTACCTTGCGGGATTGATGACCGGAGTAACGGTTGCATATGTGGCCGCCACCTTTCCCCTGCTTCTCCCTTACATAGGCTCTCCCCCCAGTTTCGCCGCCATCGCTCTCGCTTACGCTTCGGGCTATGCAGGTCACCTAACCTCGCCTGTGCACCTGTGCCTCGTGCTCTCGGCGCAGCATTTCAAAGCGGATATTTACAAGGTGATTAGAAGAATCATTCCCTCGGTTGTTTTCGTGCTCACCATCACCTTGCTTATTTACTTCTTATGACCTTTTGCAAAGATTTTTATACTGCTTCTCAATTTGGGCCATCGGTGTGTTGCTATGGAGGAGCTCCTGTGCACAATTGAGTTCGTGGAAGAAGACGGAATATTCGTGGCAAAGCTGCAGAGTCCCTTGGGTGGTGTGAGAGAGTACAGAAGCGCATCTTTCGACGAGATTCTGGACCAAGTGATGATAGAACTCCAGCAGGAATTCGAGGGAGTAGTGTAAATGCTTTCTAACGAGGAGCAAGAAAAAATTTTAAATTTTTTATCCGAGAACCATTGCAAGTGGACTTGGATTGACCTCATAACTGCAGCGGGTCCCACAAAGATAGAGAAATTTTTCAAAGATCTGATTCCTGGGGATACACTTAGCCACTGGTCTCCCACGGTTCCCGAGGGCTACTTGGAGATTGTGGACAAAAAAATCGTGATACACTGGATTGTAGGCGAAGAGAGCAAGCTGGTGAACATAACGTGCGTGGACGATGTGGATTTTGACGAGATTGATAAGTCTTTAGCCTCAACGATAATCCACAACAGTGTGATAAGGATACTCTCAGAGAATTTTTAGAATTTGAGCACGTATTTTACCGAATCATCTGAAACGCTCTTTTTGATATCGATTATTCCTCCGTGCACCTCGAACATGTGCGTGAAGAAGCCGTCGATGAACGGGTATATTTTTTTGTTTATTCTCGTGACCTTTATCCAGTATGAATTCTCGCTTATCGTCCTGTAGCCCGTATGAAACACAGGAAGATTTTCGCGGGCATAAATGACCATGTACTGCACACTCTTTCTCGGCGGGTATCTACCGGTAACTCCCTTGAAAGACATGCTTATGTTCTCCCCGAAGTACTTTCCCATCTCTTTGACAAGGCTCTCGTTGTCAAGGAGCTTTATGGCTGCGTTCAAAGTGCGAGTGAAATACTTCACCGGATAATTTTCATCGTTCTTTATATCGGATTCCTTCGTGAAAAGAATCTCCTTCTCATTCACCAAGTCTATGATTTTGTGAAGCCCTTCAACACCCCTCTTTTTCGTGACGTAATCAATGATCAACCTTACAGAATTTCCCTTTACCATGGTTTCACCCATAGCGTGATAGAGAACATCAGATATATTTTTTTCCACTCATTTTGGAAGAACAAGCTCCTCCTTCTTCCCCTCCACCGGAGCAAATTGCTTGACTCTCCTTATTTTTCTCTCCGAGACCACGAGACTATCCAGAACCCTCTCGGTGTACCTCTGCCTAGGATCGCCCTCGGTGCTCAGTCCCGCGATGGCATCCGCCAGAACGAGAAGGGAATTCAACTTCGTTAAATTCCTCAATAGCGCCTGCCCGAGACTGAGATCTCCGACAAAAGCAACCGCCTTTATCTTGAATATGTACTTTCCCGGGGTCTTGCCCGTCACCGCATCGAATACCACGGAATACACATACCAAACCGGCCCCTGAACCAAGAACAGATAGAGGGTATCCATGTAGCTCATGGGGTGCAGGAAGTAGAGAATTAGAAACGCAATTACCAACGTTATTAGAAAATCCACCAGCGCCGCGAGTGTGCGCCGGACCCAGAGGTCTTTGAGATTCCTGTCGTAATCCATGATTTCAAAGCCGGTTTGCATACGGGGAATAATGCAATTCCCATCATAAAATTTACCTTTTTCAATGCCGTCCAACCTCTCTCTTCCCCCAGAGCTCGTTGATCTCATCTCCGTAGAGAGCATGGAGCGCTTCTATGAACTTCATCACGAGAAGTGTATCCTTATCCACATCTTCTACTCTCTCCCCACCGTTTACCACAATCTTCTCCCTTCCATTAGAGTCCACGGCTATACTATAATTCCCGCCTTCCATTAGATTCATGGCTCTTTCGTATATGTCTTTCCGAATACTGATTGTGATTACAAATATGTCTCCTAAAGCACCAGAGCCCCGCTCTTTAAAGCCGTACAGCATATACTCTTTACCATTAAGATCTATTGGACCTATCAAGAACAATTTTGCCTTTTTGTTGATGAAGTGCTTCCAAAAAACATCCAAAGGTCTTTTGTGAAGAATATAGGCATTGTATCCAAACGTAAAAAGCCAACCTTCAGCAATCGTTAGAGATACTAGAAAAAGAGAGGCAGTTAGTATGTCAGGCGTATTTCTTATTATACACTCTATGAAAATATACAAAACTAAAAGTGTGGGAAATGATACCAATGCTAACATAAAAAAAGATAGCAACGCTATATCTCTATTATAGTTCCTATACTTAGATTTTTTTTCAAATACCACAACTCCATGGCCTATTAGTTCTAGAAATTCGTTATAGTTAATCTTGTGCAACTTCATATACTGACACTCCCTTGCCAATTATAGAACTTGCTATCCCTTTCCCTGACAAAAATGCCATCTCGGGCGTTATGACCGCATAGACCGTGCACTCTAAGCTCGTCATTTAGTATCGCCATACATTTTCTCCTCAAAATATTTTCTCCATTTCGGAGATACTTTATCGAGGTAAATGAAATCGCTTACAGGTTTCAATGCATCTATTAGTGCTCCAATCGCTTTGTAATTTGCGAATTTTATGACTTTATATTCTTCGTATTCCTCTCCCGGAAAATTTGCAACCGTTCTGAAGTTGTTTACATACTCCTTTTTCGGCAAGAATATTATGCCAGTTGGTTCTATTACCACATCATCTAACTGACTCCTCACTAATATATGTTTCCAAGGCACTCCCCAAAAGGTAACAGTGTCACCGCTTATCTTCACATAAATTGGAAAGCTTCTAGTAAGTAAAAACACCAGAATTATTATAAAAAAGATGTTTGCCCCCATTACTACCCAAACCCCTCCATTTACGAGCGGTTCAAAAAAATAAATAATTAAGATATTGCCTACCAAAAAAGATACTACAACTGCAAGCAAATATCCAGTATTAAAATAATGTTTAACCATTTGCTCACCCCCGATGGAAATACCCTATGGTAACTCCGGTAGGTATTATATTTTTGACGGTTACGTCCTTATAATTAAGAGCAGGTATCAGCGGCACCATAGCAAACAAAGAAACCATATCAAGTGCCCATATATAAAGAATTGCCGCATCGCAAGTCCCCAGTAAACACCCATTATCAACTCTCAACTAACTTCTTCATTATTTCACTTTTTGGACTATAAACACTTTGGGAGGAGAATGTCCCTTCTATAGAGAGTATTACTTGCCTATTTAAACGTTTTACACTCACAACGCATTTTGTTTTCCTCTATTTCTCTCATTAATCCCTCAATCTTTGTTAAGTCGCTCATACCACCGTCCACCAATCGGTTCCCTATTTGGCATGTATTTTAAAGGATACTGGTATATCCCTCTCACGGACCTTTTTGATTATGCAGTTAATCATATCTGTATTGGCGGTAGTACCTCCGTATATCTCACTCCCGTCATCCAATATAAAGTTCACACCAATCCTTTTCACAATCCCATTTCTCTCATATTTAATAAGATACACTTCTTTTATCGACTTAAATCTAATATTTTGCGCACTAAAAATACTTTTTATTATTATCTCATCACCCCCAATTATGATTTTAATCTGGGCATAATAGCCAATTAGAATAAACAATATTGTCACTATAAAACCATATACCGCAGCGAAAAGAACATTAAATGATACCGGTTGATACATTGCACCAATACCATATGAAACATATGCAAGTGGATACCCTGTGATAAATGATAGAAAAAGAATAATTAAAAATATTTTGATTGCGAAAAAATTCCAATATTTCTCCTTACAACTCATTCTAACACCTCGACGATTCGGACTAAAAAATCTTCTAAGTAAATGACCGCGTCAGGGAGTTGCATAAGCCTACTCATCTGCACATCTATAAGCGCACTTACTCTATTAATCCCCATAGAGACCATGTATACTCTTTTACCCTGATTGATTATGTAAATTTATCTTTTACCTTTTCATCTCACCTAATTTATAAGCCGAAATCATCCTGTGATGAGATAGGAAATTCGAGATAAGATTCCTCACCCATATAATATTTTAGTATCACACTTATTTTATGCCACACACATACATTTACTATTTCTTTGATTATTTTACTATCCAATATTCCTAGCGAGAGCCTGTGCCCATCTTTAAGCATTATATCTAATCCTATGGGTTTTCTTTTTTCCATGGGCTTGCGCTGGTGAGGATATAGTACATACACCCTCTGTATTTCCTCAAAGAGAAGGCTTTTTCTTTTGAATAAATACCCCATCTTTAAACAATTATCTTCGATGTGCATCCACAATATTGTTTTGTGAGCCAGCAAAATAAAGAACAAAGAATACACAAACATGAATACCACAAGATAAATCAACATGAAATCAAAAGGAAGATAAAGCCTGCCAACCACACACATAAAGTATGCAAACAAATAGGATGTCAGTAATCCCAGCATGAAAACAAGTATTGAAAAATAGAAAAACACTACATTATATATCTTTTTCATATTTCAAACCCTCTTTTTCGATATCCTTCTAGATATCTTTTACTGCTATCATTTATGCCACCAACCCTACTGCTGAGAGCATTAATCCGTTCATGCCTGCTATCAAGTTTATTGCAAACACCTGAGCCATCACCGGCGAACTGTAAACAAACGTAGAACAAAAACATTTCCAAAGCCCACGCGAAACTCGCAAAAATTTAAATACGGCCCGCACATACAAACCCCGATGAAGAAATCGAGATATCAGGGGGTTTACACCGACGGCAGAAATTATTACACCTTGTCCTCGGATTCCAAGAGCGTTTACGGGGAGAGGGTTATAAAAAAAGGCTCGCGGTACTTTCATCTCTGGAACCCCTACCGCAGCAAGCTCAGCGCCGCCATGCACCTAAAGCTGAAAAATTTTCCATTCTCGAAGAAAAAAATCCTGTACTTGGGGGCTTCCACTGGCACCACGGTTAGTCATCTATCTGACATCTCGGAGAAGATATGGGCAGTGGAGATATCCCCTATTTCCATGAAAAAACTGCTCTCTTTGGCTGAGAGGAGAGAAAATATCATTCCAATTTTAGAAGATGCGCGAAAATGCGAGAATTATTCGCTTTTCGTGCGAAATCCCGACATAATTTATCAGGACATATCGCAGAGGGACCAGGTGGAAATATTCATGAAGAACATGGAGCAGTTCAACGTTAGAATCGGATTTCTGATGCTCAAAACGAGAACCATCGACATGAGGAGCAGCCCCAAGGAAGTTATGAAAAGAAGCAGGAGAAAAATAGAGGAAAAATACGAAATCAAAGAGACGATAAACATATCGAGGTTTCAGAAGGACCATTATGCTTTCGTGGTGGTCAGGTGAAGTTCAAGGAGATGTTCATAAGGGAAATGATGCAGACGAAAAAATTAGCAAAGGAGTTTAAGACTTGGAAAACCGTGTTCTATTTCTTTTTCCCTTGGGGCTTGTACGGAATTTTCCTTGTGGCCGTATACTTTCTGATGCCCCCTGGCATAAACTCGAAATTCATGACCTTATCTTTTCTTTATCTCATTCCCCCTGCGGGAAAGGAGAGCATGGTGCCCGCCGGCGTGTTCCTCTTGAAAGGGCAATACGGGATATGGAGCGTCCCCATCACCGCGAGCTCAATTGCGTTCATCGATTTCTTCGTTGGACTCTGGATGATGTGGAACTGGGATTTGATTAAATTGATTCCATTCTTAGGGACGTACATAATAAAGCTGGAGAAAATAGGGGAGAAAAAATGGAGAAAGCACAGGTACATAAGCAAACTGGCCTACACGGGCCTCGCACTCTTCGTAGCGTTCCCGTTTCAGGGCTCGGGGGGAGTTGGAGCTACGGTCATAGGAAGGATTTTAGGAATGAACAAGTACTACGTGCTATATTCCATCGCTCTGGGCTCCCTTTTTGGCTCATCGCTCATCGCAATTGCCACATATTTAGCGTTATTCTCCTTCGAGAATATGCACACTACTTTCTTTGTGTTAGTGGGAATCATTATATTCGTTGCGGTATTTATCCTCGCGTTGATATGGCTAAGAGGTGGTAAAAATGAAGATAATGGTGACAGGCGGAGCGGGATTCATAGGTAGCCACATTGTGGATCGCCTAATGAAATATGGACATGAGATAATCGTATACGATAATCTCAGCTCGGGAAAAATAGAGTTTATTCAGGAGCACATGGGAAAGAAAAATTTCAAATTCGTCCAAGCGGATCTCTTAGATTTCGAAAAATTAAAAAAAGAGATGGAAGGAGTTGACGTGGTATATCATGTGGCAGCGAACCCAGACGTGCGTCTCGGCGCAAGCGACACAAAGGTGCACATGGAGCAGAATGTACTCGCAACATATAACGTTCTTGAGGCAATGAGAATTAACGACATTCATGATATTGTTTTCACATCCACTTCAACCGTTTATGGAGAGGCAACCGAGATTCCAACGCCCGAGGACTACGGGCCGCTTGTTCCAATATCGTTATACGGAGCCTCAAAATTAGGGGCCGAGGCATTCATCACTTCATACGCGCACACGTTCAACATGAAGGCAGTTATTTATCGATTTGCCAACATCGTGGGCCCGAGGAGCACTCATGGCGTGATTTACGATTTCATAATGAAATTGAGGAATAATCCGAAAGAACTGGAAATTCTGGGCGATGGAACCCAGACAAAATCGTACCTCTACGTTGAGGACTGCGTGGATGCCATAATTTACGGATACGAAAACAGAAAAAACGACGTGGAGATTTTCAACATAGGAAGCGAAGACTGGATCAACGTGAAGAAGATTGCGGACATAATCGTGGAGGAAATGGATCTTAAAGATGTGCAGTACCGATTCACCGGTGGAAAAAGAGGATGGAAGGGCGACGTGCCCAAGATGCTCCTCTCAATAGTGAAGATAAAATCCTACGGGTGGAAAGGAAAGCACAACAGCGAAGAAAGCGTGAGACTAACGGCAAGGCACCTCATAAAAGAGTTGAGAGAATAAAATCACATGGGAGCGAGAATGCTCTTTTCGATGACTTCCGGCTCTTTCCACTTTATGTGCAATTTTATTTTCAGGGTGTTTCTGTGATAACTCACCTCAAAATTCTCCACCTGCGAGCGATAGAGCTTATACCTCTTTCCATCCCTAGTTAGCTTAGTCTCCTCCACCTTGATTAGCCCGAAGCTCTCCAGCTCCTTTATTTTTCTGTACGCACTTGCCAAAGGTATATCAAATTTGTACGCTATCTCTCGAACTGACATGGGCTTTAAGGCTGTGGCAGCTAAAATTTTAAGGTTGTACTCGTCCATGAGAACAATTCCTATGCCTGATTTATCTTCCTCGGGGCTCATAGGTTTGTATCCCAAAATCGATTTAAAAGAATTTCGCTTCGATTTTCTCTCGAGATAATTATGAGCAATACCCTACAATGAAAACACGCTCTGAATATGATTTGTGAGTATAATCAATTGAAACAAAAATATAAAACACATACGAAAATTTAATATGCCCCCTCAGGTAATTCTCAAATATGGAACTTGAAGCCATGAACGTGCTCGGCGTGCTTCTAGATCATTACTCGTCGCAGATATTGATGGGCACAATAGATACTCCAAAGGGGATAAGGGAACTGAGCAAAGAGTACAAAATTCCTTTGTCCGTATGTTATAGAAGAGTGAAGATGCTCGCGGAGATGGGGCTTCTCAACGAGAAGAAGTACGGGAAGAGGGTGAAATACGTATCGAACATCGACAATTTCAAAGCTGTGCTGAACTTCGAAGAGAACAAGATGGTTGTTGATATGGACGACTCAAATGGGGAAAATTACAGGGTGGAGGGAAACATAGTGTGAGGTGATGCCCTTGAAAAAACTCCTCATTTTTTTGGTTGTTTTTTTCATTCTCTTTGCATTTCCCGCAGGTAAAAATGCGTCCAGGGTTAGAGGAGGGATCACCTATCAGGGAGGAATAGAATGGAATTCAATAAGACAAATCACATGGTTAGGAAACTCCACAAATCCTGCCATTTATGAGAACAACGGAAATTACGACGTGGTCTGGCAAGACGATAGGATTGGGAACTGGGAAATTTATTATTCGAAATTAACTTACTTCGGATTCAAGCTGGTTAACGATTCTAGAATTACGAGTTTCGACGGCAACGACACAAATCCTGCGGTTGTTTCCAACGGTGACCATGTTTTCGTGGTATGGCAGAGGGAAATAGGAAATAAATGGGCAATTTACTTCGCAAGGCTGCTCTACAGCAACAGGAACATAACGATAGATGTGCCTCCCAAGGAGCTACGCGGTGTGAATAATGCTACGAACCCTAAAATTGCAATGGATTCCCAAGGATTCATACACGTTGTTTGGCAAGAGTACCGCAACGGGCAGTGGGACATAATGTACGATAAGATAGATGAGAATGGCAACCCTGTATTCTCGCCCATAGACATATCCTACGACGAAACCAATTCAACGGAGCCGGTGATAATAACTACTCCCGACAACAATGTGAATGTTCTTTGGCTCGACGACAACATAACTCCCGGGTACGGTGTGATGTACCGGGGCCTTGACTGCTGCGGCTACTTCCGAACACCTGTGAGAAGAATAAGCGTCGTATCTCCTAGCACTGAGATTTCCGCATCCTACGAAAATGGAATAAACGTGGCATTTTCCGATAAGAGAGAGAACAGAAGCTCGGAAATAATATTCACCAAGCTCAACGACACGGGAGTCACTGTTATAGACGATAAAAATCTCACCGCATTAGATGGAATAAACTCCGACGAGCCGATGATTTCATCCTCAAGAGGAAGAAATTTTCTGGTTTGGAGAGATATGAATAAAGAAATAAAATTCGCGATTTTCGATTCTTCTGGAAATAGGATTGTGGAGAACATAAACATAAGCGGCGATAACGCCAGCGAGCCATGCATCGCCATAAATTCCAACATGGTGAACATACTCTGGGAAGAAAAAACAGGAGGAAAATATCATCTCTTCATGAGAAGTGGCAGATTCCCGAATTTGAAAGTTGAAAAATTACACGTAGAGCAAATGGGAACAGAGAAAAAAATAATTGTAAACGCGACCGTAAGCTCGGATACACGGGAAAAAATAAGCGTAGAATACGGAATATATGTGGATGAAGAACCCGTAAGATTAGGAAACGTATCGCTGGAAGGAGAAAACTCTCTATCCTTCATTTTCCCAATTTCGGGAGGATTACATAACATTACATTTGCAATGGATCCGAACAACAGGATCTTCGAGAGCAACGAATCCGACAATATTCTCTCAGAGCACATATTCGTGAAATCATACGCTTATCAACTCGCCTTGAAGAAAGATTACTATCTCACGCCGGGAAACGAAACGAATATTTCGGTATCACTAATAAACACCGGTAACTGGAAGGATAATTACAGCCTCGAGTTTGAGAACTTGTCTTCGGGAATATTAATCTATCCCCCTCGCAGAACGCTATCGTTGAACAGCAGCGAGGAGAAAATCCTTAATTTCACCCTCTTTGTGAGTAGAGAAGCGGATATTGGAAATTACACCATAACCCTCAATGTTAGCTCCGAATCCAATATAACCAGCGTTGAAAACATAACCATTCACGTGGTTCCAAGAATGTACTTTGAAATCCAATACAACAATCTCCACTACGTGCTCCCGGGCGCCGAGTACAATATAAAAATAAAGATACTCAATCTGGGTGACTCCAACGACTCTTACTACATTTCTCTCCTAACCAATTCTTCATGGCCCATCTCATTGGAAAATACCAGTATGAATGTAAGCGCTGGAAACGCAGAAGAGGCGATTATTCATGTGGCAATACCAAACGGCACAGACGCATTCACCAAAGCAGGATTTTTAGTGAGTGTCGAATCATCGAAATCTCATATGGTAGAGAACGCTACAATCATGGTTATCGTTGCGCCGTATCATCACGCGGAAGCTTATATCATAGATGCGAACTTCTCGGGCGGGGATTATTATTTCCAAATCATGGTGATAAACAACGGCAATTTAGTGGATTTCTTCAACTTCAACGTCAGCGGAGAGATGGCAAATTACTCCCTCCTGAGTGAGTACTCTTCCCTTCTCCCTAAAAGCGGGAAATGTGTGGTGAATCTAAGTGTCTACATCCCTCCAGAATTTCTCGCTGGATCTTATTCCCTATCTTTCAACGTATTTTCCGGAAATATTTCTCTTCTATCTCTCCCTCTATCTCTCACGATCCCATCGAGGTACTCTTTCTCCGCCAGCGCGACTGCCAAGGGAGATGAAATTATCCTCACAATCAAAAACGAGGGTAACGCCCCGGACTCAATCACAATAGTGCCCACAATGAAGAAGAACATGACGTGGGAAATAGAATATCTGGGAAGGAATTACACAAACATTACTTACGTGGTGCTCCAACCAAATCAAACAGCGAAGGTAACCATAACACCGAAAAGTAAGCTGGAAAACGGAGAATATAAGGTGGACGTGATTCTAAAATCATCATCAGGATTGGAGAAAAACATCAGCGTGAAAATCAGGATGGGCAAAGAAGGGGGAGGAATTTTGGATTTCATAATGAACAATCTCCTTTACATAGTGATAGCAGCGGTGGCGATAGTTGCAATATTCATATA